>DPIG01000061.1 GCA_003522725.1 Candidatus Omnitrophota bacterium | reverse complement strand
TCAAATCCCGTTGCACGGCGCCGCACCGTCAGGCCACTCCCGGAGTGGCCTGGGGCATGCACGGTGTCCGTTAGCAATCCGTGCACAGCCACATCTGTCCATCCACCGGTGGATTAGGACAATCAGCCGCGGCAACCGTACAGGTTTGGATGATCAGCCCGCCGGTGGCCTTGATCGGGCCTCCTACGACCTCCAGTCTGTTAGTCCCGGGATCTGTTGTTCCGATGCCGACGGAGCCAGCATTGGTTATGTTGAGGACATTAGTGCCCGGTGGGGATGTATCCGTATCATATCCTATCGTAAAATAATTAGCAGCGGCCGGGAGTCCCATGCCCCATACTTCGTTTCCAGCGGCAACAGCTCCGGCAGGATAGAAAAATATCATATTTCTGTTGGCGTTATCCGTCCGTTCTAATCGCAGGCCAGGTGATGTATTCTTAAGATGAAGAAATTCCGATGGAGAGCTTGTCCCGATGCCGACCTTTTTGTTCACCGTGTCTACTGTCAAGACTTCATTGCCAAGCCCCGGTCCGCTAATGGAAATTCTCGGCGTTGTGCCCGTATTTTTATTTCTTAACGCAAATTGTCCGTCAGCTCCGCCGTCGACAGTAATGTCCGTATCGTCCAGGAATACGCCGGGAGGGGCGTCGCCCTCTACAGCCGAAACATGCAATCTGGAGGTTGGCGTCGGCGTCCCGATGCCGACGTTGCCGTCGTTTTTAATAACCATCCTGAGTGCCGGAACATTAGAACCGTCCGGGGTAGTCCGAAATTCCAGTCTGCCGGGCATGTCATCAGCTCCAGTCGTGCCATCAACAACCGCTTGTATAAAAACCGCCCATTCAAAATTTGTCCCGTCATATCCGAAAAAATTAAGACCTCCTAAATTGTTAGCGCTGGTAACCGCCAAAGGAGCGGCCGATGTTCCCTCGGCTCGATAAATATTAAAATCAAAATCAGATCCATCAGTATTGTTGTAAGCATACCACCCGGAATCTTCGTTGTTGTTGTTGACAACTGTTAATTTTTCAGACGGACTCGTCGTCCCGATGCCGACCCTGCCGGTTGTATCGATGGTGATGCCTGGGGCCGAGGCGTCAGCTTTCTTGATGGCAAAACTTCCCGAAGGGATAGAGTCATTGCCCACGCTCCGTATCAAATCCCAGTCATCAGTCCCAAAATCGCCGAGCCGTAATGCCACATTGCCTAACGTTTGCCCGACATGAAGCTCTTCGTCCGGTGTGGTTGTCCCGATGCCGACGTCGGCGGTGGTGTCGGTGGCGTAAATGTCGCTTCCCACCTGGGTCCAGGGGCCTCCTGAGAGCGGCGCCCAGGCGTCGCCGGCCGCGTTGCAGACTTCCAGTTGGTTGCCGGCCTCGTTGTTGATGTAAAGGGTGCCGGGGTCGCAGGGGGGGGCAGCAAGCGCCGCCCGCGGCACCAGCCGCAGGCGGTCGTACATGCCGAAGGGCGCGGGGTAATAGGTGCTGAACTGCACCGACCCGGCCTCGGCCAGGCCGGCGGCTGTCAAAAACAGAATCAAGGGGAGAAATTTTTTCATGGATTTAACCCTCCGGGAATGTTTTATAATATTGATATTTAAAGTATATGCTATTTATACGGGCCAAACAATAGCTTGTTCGGAATTTATGAAAGCGCTTGCTTGTTATCCGCAAAAAAAATTCCTAAACGTCGCTTTGACGTTCGGGAGGTGGTCTGTTATAATTTTGTTATGCTTTCGGAACAAGAAAAACAAACAATCGTTTCCCTGGCGGACCGGTACGGGGTCAGGAAAATTCTGCTGTTTGGCTCAAGCGCGGCGCTGGAAAGGGAAGGCAGAGATATTGATTTGGCCGTCGACGGGATCCGCGCGGGAGATTTTTTCAGGTTCTACGGGGACCTGCTTTTTGGCTTAAAGAGGTCTGTCGACCTCATCGACCTTTCCTCGGACAGCAAATTTAACGATCTCATCCGGCAGGAAGGCCTGCCTATTTATGAGGGTATTTGAATGCCTGTTATTTCGAGATTTTACGGGATTGCCAGAGCCGTTAGCATGAAAACAATTGTTGCCAGAGAAATTATCGAGGCCAGGATCATCAAAGATTACGTTGTTGAATTTGTTTTTGATGATTTGAAGAAGGGCGTTGCGGATTTGCGAAAATTCCTTGGTAAGGGAATTTTTAAGGAGCTTCTGGATAAAAAGAAATTCCGTCAGATGAAGGTTGACGCCGAGCTTGGCACTATTTGCTGGCCCAACGGCGCCGACATCGCGCCGGACAGGCTTTATGGAGAGATTGTTTGAAAGCCCGGTCGCGACGAATCTGTTGACAGGCGGGAAAGTTAATGTTATAGTTTCAACAGTTTTGAGACAATGAATTGAACCTTTAACTCGGTCCCGCGAGGCCGGTAAGGGAATAAATATGAAGAGCCGAAATTCGAGGCAAAATACAAAGCTCGCCTTCCCAAGCGGAAGAGCGGGCGTTTTTTTTAGGTGATAGGTGATAGGTGATGGGTGATGGTGGACAGGCCAGGTTTGATACTATCAACTATCACCTAACACCTATCAACAAAAGGCTCTTATGACCATGCCATCAAAGATTCTCGACCACGACGCCATCCGCCGGGCGGTGTCGCGCGTCGCCCACGAGGTCCTTGAGAAGAACAAGGGCACGGGAGGCCTGTGCATCGTCGGTATCCGCACCCGCGGGGCGGTATTGGCCGAGCGGCTCAAGGAGTGTATCAGGCAGATCGAAGGAGCGGAGGTCCCCGTCGGCATCCTGGACATCACGCTTTACCGCGACGACCTGACGCTCATCGACACACAGCCCGTCGTGCGCGAAACGTCCATCCATTTCGATATCACGGACAAAAAGGTCGTTTTGGTCGACGATGTCCTTTTTACCGGCAGGACCATCCGCGCGGCGCTCGATGCCCTGATCGATTTCGGCCGGCCGGCGAATATCCAGCTGGCGGTCTTGATCGACCGCGGGCACCGGGAACTGCCGATCCGCGCCGATTACGTCGGGAAAAACATCCCGACGTCGCTGAATCAGAATGTGAAAGTGGTTCTGGAGGAAGTGGATAGCCGCGCGGATGAAGTTGTTGTAGAGGAAAGAAGCAAAGAAGCAAGAGACAAAGATGCAGAGAAAAAGAAATAAGAAGCAAGAACCAGAGAAGCAGAGGAATATTTGTCTTGCTTCTCTGTTTCTTACATCTTTACATCTAAAGGGGTTGTATGACGACCGAATGGACCCATAAAGACCTTCTGGACGTCAAGGACTTAAGCCGCGAGGAGATCGAGCTTGTCCTGGAAACGGCCAAGTCTTTCAAGGAAGTTTCGGCGCGCGATGTCAAGAAAGTCCCCGCCCTACGCGGGAAGACGGTCGTGATGCTCTTTTTCGAGAACTCGACGAGGACCCGCGCGTCCTTCGAACTCGCCGCCAAACGGCTCTCGGCGGACACGATCAATATCTCCGCCGGAGGCAGTTCTCTTTCCAAGGGGGAGACGGTCCTAGACACAGCCCGCAATCTCGAAGCGATGAACATCGACGCGATTGTGGTGCGGCACCCTTCTTCCGGCGTCCCCGATGTCCTGGCCAGGCATTTAAAAGCCGTGGTCATCAACGCCGGCGACGGCTGCCGGGCGCATCCGACCCAGGCGCTGCTGGATCTGTTCACGATCAAGGAAAAGCTCGGCAAGATCGATGGTTTAAAGGTGGGGATCGTCGGCGATATCCTGCACTCGCGGGTGGCACGTTCGAACATCTGGGGGTTCAACAAGCTCGGCGCGCGGGTGACGGTCTGCGGGCCATCGACGCTGATGCCGCCGGGAGTTGAGAAATTAGGCATCAAGGTCACCAACGATATCGACGAACTGATCCGCGAAAGCGACGTGCTGATGCTGCTGCGCCTGCAGAAAGAGCGCCAGGAAAATCAGTTTTTGCCTTCGGTCCGCGAGTATGCCAAACGGTTCGGCGTCAATCAGGAAAGGCTCAAACAGGCGAAAAAAGATATCGTCATCATGCACCCCGGGCCAACGAACCGCGGGGTGGAGCTTTCGGCGGAGGTGGCCGACGGAGAATATTCGGTCATCCTCGACCAGGTGACCAACGGAGTGGCGGTGCGCATGGCGGTGCTATATTTGCTATTGGGCAAAGGGAAATCCAAAGTGGAAGAGGGTAACGTTTAATGGCAAAGGTTACGAAGCCCGTTTCGGCATTCGGCTATGGTAACGTAACCGTAACCCTTAGACGATACGGGCATCGTTACCTTAGCCGTAACCGGATCCACGGAGAGTTATGTCGCTTTTAATAAAAAACGCAATAATTATCAACGCGGACAGGATGCATAAAGAGCCGCAGGATATTTTGATTGAAAAAGGGACCATCGTTAAAATCGGCAAAGGCATTTCCGCCGACGGGACGAAGGTGTTTGATGCCGCGGGCAAGCTGGTTTTTCCGGGGTTGATCGACATGCACGTGCACCTGCGCGAGCCGGGGCGGGAGGACAAGGAAACGATCGAGACCGGATCACGGGCGGCGGCCAAGGGCGGGTTCACGACCGTGTTGTGCATGCCCAACACAACGCCGGTCATCGACAACGCGATGATCGTGGAAGCCATTTTGAAAGAAGCCAGGCGGGTCGGGCTGGTCAATGTCATCCCCGTCGGCGCGATCACCCGGGGACAAAACGGCGAAGAGCTCACCGATATGTTCGAACTCAAACAGGCCGGATGCCTGGCGCTCTCCGACGACGGGAAAACGGTCGGCAACAGCCGCCTGATGCGCCTCGCCATGGAATATTCCAGGATGACGGGGTTGTTTTTGATCGAACATTGCCAGGACCCGGATTTGTGGTGCAAGGGCGTGATGAACGAAGGTGATGTCTCGACGGTGTTGGGGCTCAAGGGCGACCCCGGAATTTCGGAGACGGTGATCGTCGGCCGCGACATCGAATTGGCCCGCTACCTCAACGCGCGGATCCATCTGGCGCATATGAGCCTCAAGCGCTCGGTCGAGCTGATCCGCTTCGCCAAAAGTCAGGGGATCGCGGTCACCGCCGAGGCGTGCCCGCATCACTTCACCTTGACGGACGAAGCGGTCAAGACATTTGATACGAATACGAAGGTCAATCCTCCGCTGCGGACCCGGGAAGATGTTGACGCGATTAAAGAAGGGCTTAAGGATGGAACGATCGATTGCATCGTGACCGACCATGCCCCGCACACGGCGGAAGAAAAAGAAATGGATTATGACCACGCGCCTTACGGGATGATCGGGCTGGAGACCGCGGTCGGCTTGACGGTCACCGAGCTGGTCGAGAAAAAGGTTTTGTCCTGGACGCAGATGGCCGAACGGATGTCCGCGGCGCCGGCGAGGATTGCGGGGTTGGCCAACAAAGGGGTCATCAGAGAAGGCGCGGACGCGGATATCACGATCATTGATCCCGAAAAGGTCTGGGAAGTGCGCAAGGAAGATATTGTTTCAAAATCAAAGAATTCGCCGTTTATCGGCCGTAAACTAAAAGGCGCGGTGGTCACCACGATTTATGGCGGGAAAATCACCTATCAATCATCGTAATATGTTGTAGAATATCAAGTTATGCCAAAGAGACAGAAAGTGATTGTCGCGGTTATCGGCGGGCACGATATAAAGCCTAAAGTGGAGCAATTGGCCCATGATATCGGCAAAATTGTGGCGAAAGTGGGCGCTATTCTTGTTTGCGGCGGCCTGGAAGGGGTCATGGAGGAGGCCGCCAAGGGTTGCCAGCAAGCCGGCGGGACCACCATCGGGCTTTTGCCGGGGACCAGCAAGGCGGACGCCAATCAATACATTGAGATCGCCCTGCCGACGAGCATCGGCTACGCCCGTAACGCCATGGTCGCCTGTTGCGCGGATATTATCGTGGCCCTGGCCGGAAGCCACGGGACTTCCTGCGAGATCTCTTACGGTCTTGTCTACAAGAAGCCGGTGATCGATCTGGGCGGCTGGGACCGCAAGGGGATGATCAAGGCAAAGAATTTGAAGGAAGCGGAAGCGAAAATAAAAGAATTAATTCAAGAAATACGTGAAGAGTGAATCGTGAATCGTGAAGCGAGATACGCTTCACGAAATACGAGAGACGAATTTAATGAAAAAACGCATCCAGATCGATACGACGCTTTTGGTCCTGATCATCCTTTTTACCGGATTTTTGTATCTTAACCGGCGCATTTATTTGAGCCCCTGGGGAGTTTTTACTTCGAGGGCTCATCCTGAGGAACGCAGTGACGAAGGATCTCAGGAGATCCTTCCTCGCTTCGCTCGTCAGGATGAGGGGTCGAATGTCGAAAAGACACCCCGGCCCCTCATTTATTTCATCAGCCCCGGCGTGGACAATGTCCTGGATTTCTTCGGCATGATCGTTATTCTTAAGGGCGTGCTGCTGCGCATGAGCGCGCGCGGGCACAAGAAGGCGCATTCCCGGGAGGGCGACCGGCTGGTGGAAACCGGGCCGTATGTTCTGACGCGCAACCCGATGTATCTGGGAAGTTTTCTGATCGGCGTGGGGTTCGCCCTGATCGTCTGGCCGTGGTGGAGCTGGCCGGTCTTCGCCGTGTTTTTTTACATGCGGTTTATCGTCCAGATCACGCGGGAGGAAAAGCACCTCGCCCGGTTATTCCCCAACGATTTTACCGCTTATTGTCAAAGGGCCCCGCGGCTTTTGCCGTCGATCTCAAGCGCCTTGAAGGCCCGCCCGCGGGATATTTTCAAGATCGATGAGGCGTGGAGCACGAAAGAAAAATGGGGGCTTCTGGCGTGGCCGCTTCTGGCGGTTGCCTTGGAATGGCTGCAGGAATCTTTGGTCTTTGGCGCGGCGCAACCCGTGACGATTCTGGTTGTCTTTATCGCGGCGGGCGTGGTTTTGATAATGGGTTTGTGGGTCGCTTATCAATATGGAAGTAGAGAGTAGAAAGGAGAGAGTAGAGAGTCGAAACTTAATCCGGAAAAACTTTCTTCTCTCTACTTTCTACTCTCTTACTCTCTACTATTAAAATGCCCAAATTACAAAATATCTACAGAGTCGTTTCCAACGAAAAACTTTGTCCGCGGTTTTACCGCCTGTGTTTCGACGCCCCTTCGATCGTCCGCAAGGTTCAGCCGGGCCAGTTTGTCCATATCCGCGCGCGCGACGGGCTCGAGCCGTTTTTCCGCCGGCCCTTTAGCGTGTGCCGCGCCCAAAAGTACGTGGAGATATTTTATGAAGTCGTCGGACCAGGCACGGGGGTCCTTTCTTTAAAGAAAAAAGGCGACCCACTCGATGTCCTTGGGCCGGTGGGCCGGCCGTTTGATATGCCGCCTCCAGGGATAAAGCAAGTTGTCATGATCGCCGGCGGGATCGGTGTGGCGCCGTTTCTGATTCTTTCGGATGTTCTCAAGAAGAAAAAGAAACTGGAGTTGGTCCTTTTGTACGGCGGCCGGACCAAAGGTCACGTATTCAATATGAAAGAGTTCAGGAGCAACGGGTGCGCGGCGCATGTGGCCACGGATGACGGCAGCGTCGGAACGCGCGGGCGGGTGGACAAACTTTTCGCTAAAATAAACCCTGACCCGAAGACGACGTTCATTTATACCTGCGGGCCGAACCCGATGATGGCCGCGGCGCAGAAGTTCGCCCGTCAGCATGGCATCAGGGGACAAGCGGCCTGTGAAGAAGTCATGGCCTGCGCGCTGGGGGCGTGTCTGGGGTGCTCCATCCGCACGACCAAAGGGTTCCGGACGGTCTGCTACGACGGACCGGTGTTTGATTTGGATGAAGTAATATTCGATTCGTAGGGGCAGACCTTGTGTCTGCCCGAATTGATAATGGGCAACCATGAAGGTTGCCCCTACAGGATTAATATATGGTTTTATCATATGTTCTCCTCGGTCTCCTCGCCGGAACATTAAGCGGCGCGTTCGGCGTCGGCGGCGGGGTGATCATGGTGCCGCTGTTGGTCTTGTGGTTCGGACTCACACAGCATCAGGCGCAGGGGACCGCCCTGGCGGTCATGCTCGCGCCGGTATTTATCCTGGCCGTCACGCGCTACTACGCCGCCGGGAACGTCAACGTGCAGATGGCCATTTTTATCGCCTGCGGGTTTGTCGTCGGGGCGCTTTTGGGCGCGCATTTGATCCAGGGGGTCCCCGACGCTACGTTGAAACGGGCGTTTGGGGTGTTTTTGATATTAATCGGGGTTAAAATGGCATTTCTTAAATAAAGAGGCAAGAAGCAAGAGACAAGAGGCAGAGAAAAGAAAGAAGCAAAGAAGAAAGAGATAAGAAGCAGAGACAAAAAAGAAACAAGATGCTTGCTTCTTTGCTTCTTAACGGCAACGACATGATGAATTTAACAGTCAACATAGGCATGGCGAAATTTCAGAATCCGGTTGCCGTCGCCTCGGGCACCTTCGGGCACGCGGAGAAATATTACGATCTCGCTGAAGTGAAAAAGCTGGGCGCGGTCGTCCCCAAGACGGTGACGCTCAACGCCCGGGAAGGCAACCCGCCGCGGCGGATCGTCGAAACCCCTTCGGGCATGCTCAACGCCATCGGCATCGAGAACCCCGGCGCCGACGGGTTTATTCGCGACAAATTGCCGCCGCTGCAAAAAATCGGCGTGCCGTTGATCATCAGCATCCTGGGACACACGGATGAAGAATTTGTGACGCTGGCGGAAAAGTTCCAGGGGCGGGAGAACGTGAGCGCGCTGGAGCTGAATCTGTCGTGTCCCAACTTGGGCAAAAAGACGCTGGTCGCCCAGG
Source organism: Candidatus Omnitrophota bacterium (assembly GCA_003522725.1). Classification (GTDB taxonomy): domain Bacteria; phylum Omnitrophota; class Gorgyraeia; order Zapsychrales; family Zapsychraceae; genus UBA10015. The sequence goes on along the minus strand of DPIG01000061.1, from coordinate 15,814 downwards.
ACCCGGAGGCCACGCGCCGCGTTGTGGCCGCGGTCAAAAAGAATTCGCGTCTGCCGGTCATCGCCAAATTGTCTCCCAATGTGACGGATATCGCCGTGATCGCGCGGGCCGCCGAGGAAGCCGGCGCCGACGCGGTGAGTTTGATCAATACGTTTTCCGCCATGGTGATTGATGTGCGCAAGCGCCGCTCCGTGCTGGGGAATTTTACCGGCGGGTTGAGCGGCCCGGCGATCCGTCCGATGGCCGTGTACATGGTTTACCAGGCGGCGCAAAAGGTCAAGATCCCCATCATTGCCATGGGAGGGATCATGACGGCCGATGACGCCTTGCAGTTTATCCTCGCCGGCGCCACGATGGTGGCGGTGGGCACGGCCAATTTCATCAACCCCCGCTCGCCGGTGGAGGTTTTGGAGGGAATCAAAATGTATATGAGCAAAAACAAAGTGACAGACATTAAGGAGATTATTGGAAGTCTAAGGACTGGAGAGGCAAAGAAGCAAGAAACAAGAAGCAGAGAAGGAAACACAGATGCAGAGAGATAAAGAGGCAGAGATAAGGACAGAGAAATTGATATTTACGATTTTTTTTCTTTGCCTCTTTGCTTCTTGCTTCTTTGTTTCTTGGAATTGTTATGGATAAACAAAAAGCACAACTGATCGTCGCGCTTGATGTCGCCACGCTGGATGAGGCGAAGAAGCTCGTGCGCGCCCTTGACGGAATCGTTGACACCTTCAAGGTAGGAAGTCAGTTATTTACCGCTTGCGGTCCCGAAGCCGTGCGTTATCTTTTGCGGGAGGGAAAAGAGGTCTTTCTGGACTTGAAATTCCACGACATCCCCAATACGGTCGCCGGCGCCCTCGCCGCGGCGGTCAACATCACCGAAGGCGGCCGGGGCATTATGATGTGCACCCTGCACGCGCTGGGGGATTTGGAAATGCTGGAGGCGGCCGCCCAAGCAGCGCGAAAAGAAGCTCGAATTACAGGGGTTAAAAGACCCCTTCTGGTGGCCATTACGGTCTTGACAAGTGAGGCGAGAAAAGATAACATACCGCGTCTTGTTTTGGAACGGGCGGCGCTGGCCAAACAGGCCGGCTTGGACGGCGTGGTTGCCTCGAGTCAGGAAGCGGCGCTTATCCGGCGGGAATTCGGCAAAGATTTCGTGATCGTTACTCCGGGGATCCGCCCCAAAGGTTCTGCCGCCGGTGACCAGAAAAGGGTGACAACCCCCGCGGATGCCATCGCCCATGGAAGTGATTTCCTGGTGGTGGGACGCCCGGTCGTCAACGCCCCGGACCCGGCCGCCGCGGCGAAACAGATCTTAAAGGAAATCGAAGAAGCAAATCAGTGACAGGGACTAATTAAAAAGAATTAGTCCCTGTCACTGATTTATTTAGGAGTCGGCGATGTCGCAACAAGTCCAGGAACTGATCGATAAGATCAAAGAGGAAGGGATCCAGGCCGCCGACCAAAAGGCCCGGGAGATCGAAGAGCAGGCCAAACGCAACGCGCAGGGGACCCTCGACGAGGCGAACAAACGCGCGCGGGAACTTATTTCCGATGCCGAAGAAGAGATCCGCAAGAAACAGGAGGCCTCCCGCACGGCCCTGCAGCAGGCCTCGCGCGACACACTGCTTTCCTTGAAAAAAGAGGTCCAGAAGCTTTTGCACAAAGTCATCGCCGCCCAGGTCGCCGACGCGCTCACGCCGGATAAACTCTCCGACATCATCGCCGCGGTCGCCCACAAGTCCGTCGACGGAAAATCGGCCGACGCTGGTGTCGGGGTGGTGTTAAGCCCCAAAGACCTCAAGGAATTGCGCGACGGTTTTCTCGCGAAATTGCAAAAGCAGCTCAAGCACCCGATCCATTTCCAGGCGTCAGAAGATATCGGCAAGGGTTTTACGGTCAGTTTTGACAGCGGCAAATCCAGTTTTGATTTCAGTGAAGCGGCCCTGGCCGAATATTTGAGCGTTTACCTTAACGAAGAATTAGCCGCATTACTAAAATAATCTTTAAAGAAAGACTGCAGTCGGAGTCCGATGGGGAGTTCATACTACTATTTTGTGGCGAGTTTACCCCTGCTTTCCTTTGATGGGAAAATGCCCATGACCGTCGAGGTCTTCCGGGAGGATTGCCGGAGACTCCTGTCCGGGGACCATTACGCCCTGATGGAACAATTATGGGCGCCGGATGAAATCCTTCCCGTCCCCGTCCCGGGGACGGGGACCGGGGCCGGCAACCGCGTCCTCGACGCGTGGCTTCATTTCGACCACGGGTTCCGCAACGAATTGGCCTGGTACCGCGCCGACCATCTCAACAAGGACCCTTTAAAGTATCTGCGCGGGGCGCGCACGCTCGTGTCTTCGGGCGCTGAAGATATCCAGCGGGCCTTGAAAACGGGCGATCTCCGGGAGGCCGAAAAGATCTTAAGCAAGGCGCGCTGGCAATTCCTCGATGAACTGGGGATGGGGCATTATTACGACTTCGCGAGCGTGTTCATCTATTATTTAAAGCTGGAAATCCTGAAATGTCACCAGGAGTATGGTTCGCCGGAGGGGCGTAACCGTTTGCGGGAAATAAAAACAATGCCGCTGCCCGAGAGTTGTGTCATGGCAAAGGCGGGCTAAAATTATTTGACCGGATAAAGGAGTCGGAAGTGAGCGAACAAACAAGGACGGGACAAGTGATCGGCGTCAACGGCAACATGGTCGGCGTCGAGTTTACGCAAAGTGTCATGCAAAACGAGGTCGCCTACGTGCGCGTCGGCGAGGAACATCTTAAATCCGAGGTCATCCGCGTGCGGGGCAAGCGCGCCGAACTGCAGGTCTTCGAGGATACCAGCGGCATCCAGATCGGCAACGCCGTGGAATTTACCGGCCGGCTTTTGAGCGTCGAGCTCGGGCCGGGGCTTTTGGGACAGATTTTTGACGGGTTGCAGAATCCGCTGCCGCAGTTGGCCCAGCAGCACGGGTTTTTCCTCAAGCGCGGGGCTTACCTCAAGGCCCTGGATGAGAAGCAAAAATGGGAATTTACCCCGGCGGTAAAACCGGGCGACAAAGTGCGTGCCGGCGACAAACTCGGCACGGTCCCCGAGAAGATCTTCCAGCACCGGATCATGGTCCCATTCGCCCTGCATGGTGAATGGGAGGTCACGGAGATCGCTCCCAATGGAAATCACACGGTCCAAACGGCCATCGCGAAGTTAAAAGACGCCTCCGGCAAAGTCCAGGAAGTAACGATGGTCCAGAACTGGCCGGTGAAGGTGGCCATCAAGGCTTACGCCCAGAAATTAAAACCGACCCAGCCGTTGGTCACGAAACTGCGGATCATCGATACTTTGGTGCCGGTCGCCATTGGCGGGACGTTCTGCACGCCGGGGCCTTTTGGCGCGGGTAAAACGGTTTTGCAGCATTTGTTGAGCCGTCACGCCGAGGTGGACATCGTTATTGTCGCCGCCTGCGGCGAGCGCGCCGGTGAGGTCGTCGAGATCCTGGAAGAATTTCCCCATCTGGTCGACCCGCGCACGGGCAAGACCTTGATGGAGCGTACGATCATTATTTGCAACACCAGCTCGATGCCGGTCGCGGCGCGGGAATCCAGCGTTTATACCGGCGTGACGTTGGCCGAATATTACCGGCAGATGGGGTTAAATGTTTTACTTCTGGCGGACTCGACGTCGCGCTGGGCCCAGGCTATGCGCGAGATGTCCGGACGCCTGGAGGAGATCCCCGGCGAGGAAGCCTTCCCGGCATACCTGGAATCCCGCATCGCGAATTTTTATGAGCGCGCCGGACTGGTGAAGTTGCGCGACGGCGGCATGGGTTCGGTCACCATCGGCGGGGCGGTTTCTCCGGCGGGCGGCAACTTTGAAGAGCCGGTGACGCAGGCCACGCTCAAGGTCGTCGGCGCCTTCCACGGGCTGTCGCGCGACCGCGCCAACGCCCGCAAGTATCCTTCCATCGATCCGTTGGACAGCTGGAGCAAGTACACCAGTTTTATCGAGCCCGAACACGTCCGCAAAGGCGCCGCGATCCTCAAGAAAAGTCACAGCGTCAACCAGATGATGAAGGTCGTCGGCGAGGAGGGGGTTTCGGTCCAGGAGTTCATCGACTATCTTAAAGGCGATTTTTTTGACGCCGTTTATCTGCAGCAAAACGCTTTCGATAAAACGGACGAGGCGACCTCGGCCGGCCGGCAGAAGCACGTGTACCGGCTGATGACCGAGATCATCGACCGGGAATTCCAGTTCGAGAACAAAGACGCCGCCCGGCGTTTTTTCCAGCAGTTGCGGCAGTCATTCGTGAACTGGAATTCGGCCGCCTTTGAATCGGAAGACTTCAAGCGCGGGGAGCAGGACCTGCGTCATAAAATAAAATAAAGGAATAACACATGCAAAAAGTCCACAGTCAAATTTTACAGATCGCGGGAGACGTCATTATTGTTGAAGCCGAGGGCGTCAGCTACCGGGAATTGGCGGAGGTCCGCACGCCCGCAGGCATTTCGCTGGCGCAGGTCATCCGCTTAGACGGCAAGAAGGTGTCGCTTCAGGTCCTCGCCGGAAGCCGCGGGATCTCGACGGACGACAAGGTGCGTTTTTTGAATCGTCCGATGCGCATTTCTTATTCGGAGGACCTGCTGGGGCGCGTTTTTAACGGAAGCGGATTGCCGCGCGACAACGGCCCCGTCTTGACGGACAATATGATCGATATCGGCGGGCCGTCGGTCAACCCGTCCAAAAGGATCGTCCCCAAGAACATGATCCGCACCGGGATCCCGATGATCGATGTCTTTAACTCGCTGGTGGTGTCCCAGAAGCTTCCGATCTTTTCCGTCGCCGGCGAGCCTTACAACGAACTTCTCGCCCGCATCGCCATGCAGGCCGAGGTCGATCTGATCATCCTCGGTGGCATGGGGCTAAAGTACGACGATTACCTCTTTTTCCGTGACACCCTGGAAAAGCATGGTTCTTTGTCGCGCTCCATTTTATTCATCCACACGGCATCCGACCCGACGGTCGAATGTCTTCTGGTGCCGGACATGTGTCTGGCGGTGGCCGAACAATTCGCGCTGGGGGGAAAACGCGTCCTGGTGCTTTTGACGGACATGACGAACTTTTCCGACGCGCTCAAGGAGGTCGCCATCACGATGGAACAGATCCCCTCCAACCGAGGGTATCCCGGCGACTTGTACAGCCAGCTCGCGGCCCGTTATGAAAAAGCGGTCGATTTCGCCAACGCGGGTTCCATCACCATCCTGGCGGTCACGACCATGCCCGGCGACGACGTCACGCACCCCATCCCCGACAACACCGGTTATATCACGGAGGGGCAATTTTATCTGCGCGGCGGGCGCATCGAGCCTTTCGGCAGTTTGAGCCGTTTGAAACAGCAGGTCAACGACAAGACGCGTCCCGACCACCGCGCGATCATGGACCGGATGATCCAGCTTTTCGCGGATTACCGCGGCACCCTGGAAAAGCGTTCCATGGGTTTTCAGATGAGCGCGTGGGACGGGAAATTGCTCCAATATGGCCAACGTTTTGAAGCGGAACTGATGGACCTGTCCGTCAATATTCCCCTGGACCAGGCCCTGGACGCCGGCTGGAAAATCCTGGCCGATATCTTTGAGGCGCCGGAGACGGGGATCAAAGACGCGCTGATCAAGCAATACTGGCCGGCGAAAGTGGAAGCAAAATAACAGGTTTAGTCGTAAGTGGTAAGTCGTAAGTGGTAAGCTTACGACTTACGACTTATGACTTACGACTATAACAATGGCAAAGATCAAGCTCACCAAAGGCGAACTCAAGCGCCAGCGCGACAGCCTCAAGCAGTACCGTCATTATCTGCCGACGCTGTTACTCAAGAAACAGCAGCTTCAGATGAAGATCCTCGAGGCGCGCCGGCTTCTCGCCGAGCGGACCGGCGTTTTGAACGTGAAGCTCGAAGAGATCGAGCCGTGGGCCGGCCTTTTGGGGGATTCGTCCGTCGATGTCCGCGCGTGGGTGAAGCCGCAAAATGTTTTCATCAAGACCGTCAACATCGCCGGCGCGAACGTCCCCGTATTCGACGACATCCATTTCCCGCGGGCCGAGTATGACCTGTACGCGACGCCCTTGTGGATCGACCGCGGCATCGAAGAGCTCCGGCTGATGGTGACCTTGCTCGCCGAACTGATGGTCATCAAGGAGGGGATCGCGGTCCTGGAGCAGGAACTGCGCATCACCACCCAGCGGGTCAATTTGTTCGAGAAGGTCAAGATCCCCGAGTGCCAGGAAAATATCCGCCAGATCTGCATTTATCTCGGCGACCAGCAGGCCAACGCGGTGGGGGTGAGTAAAGTGGCGAAGAAGAAAATTGAGGTCCGCGACTTAGAATTAGCAGTTGTGTAGGCGAGTTTAGGTGATTTGGGTATTAGGAAATTAGGGAATAGGGAATTGGAAAAGTTGGGCATTGGGGACAAAATATTTTCCGAATATCCTAATCGCCCAATTTCCGGTTCTCTGAATAACCTAATATCCCAATATCCGAACATTGATTTTTCAGCATCGAGAAACTTATGATCGTCCCCATGAAAAAACTCCACGTGATCGTCCAGAAAAAGGACATCGTTTCCGCCCTGGAGAGTCTGCGCGAGCTGGGCAGCGTCCATGTGGAGCATCAGGAGGAATTATCCGGTTATCAGCTGGAGGAACGCCGCGAGGAAGTGCAGATGCTCAAGGATGCCCTGGACATTCTCGGACGTTTCGAGTGCAAGCTCCAGGTCCCGCAAAAGGACACCCCGGACTGGACGGACGTGGTCAACGATATCCAGAAATTATACGCCGAGATCGAGCACGATCAGGAAGCTGTCGCCCAGCGTGAGATCCAGATCCGGCAATGGGAACCGTGGGGGGACTTTGACCCAGGGGATATCGGGGCATTGGCCGCGCGCGGGATTTACGTGCAGCTGTGCGAGGTACCGGCGGGCAAGGAAGCCCTCGTCCCCGAAGGTGTTATCCTGGAGAAGGTCTATTTCGCGTCGGGGACTTATAAGTGTCTTGCCATTTCGCGCGGAAAAATTGATCTTCCGTTTGATGCAATCACACCGCCTCCGTCAGGTCTTGGCCAAATGAAAACAATGCAGGTGGAAGATCAGGCCAAAATCCGGGGCGCCGAAGAGAAAATCGCCGGGCTGCGCTGTTTTTTGGATTCGTTTCAAGAGATCATGGTCGAGCGCGAGAATGTCTTGAAGTTTGAAGAGGTGGAAAAGGGCATGCGCGCGCACGAAGAGCTCGCCCTTTTAAAAGGGTATTGTCCCGGCGACGCTTGCGGGGCCATCGCGGCGAAGGCGAAACAGGAACAATGGGGAGTTTTGTTTGAGGACCCTTCCGAAGAGGACAGCGTCCCCACGCTTTTACGCAACCCGCGCTGGGTGGAGATGATCAAACCCGTTTTCGGCATCATCAATGTTCTGCCCGGGTACCGGGAAGTGGACATCAGTCCCGTCTTCCTGATATTTTTTTCCGTTTTCTTCGGTATCCTCATCGGCGACGCCGCGTATGGTTCCGTTTTCCTGATCTTGACCCTGGTCTTCCACCATAAATTGAAACACAAGGTCAAAGACGCGGCGCCTTTTATGCTGATGTACGTCTTAAGCGCGTCGGCGATCATCTGGGGCGCGCTGACCGGGACATTCCTCGGGACGGTTTTGTTGGGCGCCAAGCTCAAGCCGGTCGTGGCCTGGCTGACGGTCAGCAAGAACGTCCAGCTTCTGTGTTTTACCATCGGGGCCGCGCATTTGATCCTCGCGCACCTTTGGCGTTGCGTTAGAAGATGGCCCGGTTCCGGGGCCTGGGCGGAATTGGGCTGGGTCTGGATCTTGTGGGTGTCTTATGGCTTGGTCAAATCGATGATCATCCTGGGACAAGCGGACATGGCGGTCATTCTCAACGCCTTGAAAATGATGGTCCCGGGGGCCGCCCTGGTCATTTATGACATCGCGCGCGGGCCCAAGGGCCAGATCCCGGTGGGGATCGTGCTTTTGCTTTTCAGCATCATCAGCGCGTTCACGGACATTGTTTCTTACGTGCGGTTGTTCGCGGTGGGTTTGGCGGGGACGGCGGTGGCGGATGCCTTTAATCAAATGGCCCTGAGCATCGGTTTTAACAACGTCGTGTCCGGGGTCTTCACATCGCTCATCCTGGTCGTTGGACACGCGTTTAACATTGTCTTGTGCGGGTTCGGCGTTTTGGTGCACGGCCTGCGGTTGAACGTCCTGGAATTTTCGGGACATCTGGGCCTGGAATGGGCGGGGTTCAAGTACGAACCGTTTAAAAAGATAAAACAATCATAATTACAACGAGAAGGCCGTCCACCTCACCAAAATCTATGATTTTGGTTGGCGAGACGAGCCTCGTCATTTCCTTCTAAAAAGGAAATGAAGAAAAATGACGGGAGAACCACATGGATCAAGCGGCGGTATTGGTTCAATTTAAAGATCTGGGAGTCGCGGCGGCGTTAGGCCTTTCCGCTTTAGGGTCGGCGCTGGGCATCGGGACGGCCGGGATGGCGGCGGTCGGGGCGTGGAAGAAATGTTACGCCCAAAACAGGATGGCGCCGTTCTTGCTCATCGTTTTTATCGGCGCGCCGTTGTCGCAGACGATCTACGGGATGATCCTTATGAATAAAATCGCCGAAGTCGTTGCCAAGGGGGTTTTTCTTTCATCGGTCGGGATTTTCGGCGGGGCGGCGATCGGGATGTCGGCTTTTTTCCAGGGCAAGATCGGGGCCGGCGGCGCGGACGCCCTGGCGGAAACAGGCAAAGGCTTTACCAACTATCTGATCGCGCTGGGGATCATCGAGACCGTGGCGCTGTTTGTGATGGTCTTTTTGCTCGGCAAGATCGACGTGTTGGCGGGGTAGCTTTCGGACGTCCTGCTTCGCTCCAAAATTTACATTTGGGAGCTTCGCAGGATCGCCCAAAACTTTTCTGAATAAAAATATTGTAGTTTTGGGCGGTTAGCTCAGTCTGGTTAGAGCACTTGATTTACATTCAAGGGGTCGTTGGTTCAATTCCAGCACCGCCCATTTAAATTGTCGCAGTTGGTTAGAGCACTTGATTTACATTCAAGAGGTCGAGGGTTCTCCCGTTTTTTTGGAATAAAGGCTAATTAAGGAAAACGGGATCCCGCCTGCAATTTAATTGGAAAGGCGGGGGATCCCTTCACCGCCCATCCTTTCGCCAGCAGAGCGCCAAGATAAATTTCTTTACAAACATTTGTTTCGATATTAAAGTATATTTCAATTTCGGGGTCGTAGTGTAGCCCGGTTAACATGTCAGCTTGTCACGCTGAAGATCGCGGGTTCAAATCCCGTCGACCCCGCCAATTTCTATATTACAAAAAAGTTTCTACCCGAAAGGGAGAAACTTTTTTGCTTTTATTAAGAGAAATTGGCGGGAGTACTTTGAAAGCTCCGTCTTTCAAAGCGCCCCGCCATTTTGATTTCTTTTCAACACCCTCACCCCGTGATTCCACGCCCAGCCCGGCTCGTTGACCCGGTCTCCGAACTGCGCGACCGTTGTGAAATTCCGCTCGATGTATTCTCCGATCAAAGGACAATAGGTCTTCCCTAAAATACCCAGGCCGTATTCTTCGGTCGCGTGCTGGCGGTTGGAGAGCAGGACCCAGTTGACCCTGTTTTCTTCGAGCTCGGCAAGGATCTCTTTTTCCTGCTGCGGCGGGATCTTGATGTGGTCGAAGAAGATCAGCTGGCGCGTGGGGCTTGTTTTGTCCGTGAGGAAATAATACAACGGATCGTAAGGCAGGGCGAAGAACAGTTCATCTTCGCGCAGGTTGGCCTCAAGAAAAGAAACGGTCTGTGTGACGGTGTTGATCCACGGCGTTTGATTTCCAAGAAAAACCTTACCTCTTTTCACCTCGAGATATTGCGCAGGTGTCTTGACCATTCTTAGCGCGGACTGTGTGTTGAGGATATTCAGGCCGACGACCGCCAGCAGCGCGGCGCAGAGAAAGCCGCGCACACCTTTGTGCAGTTCCCGCGTGCCGATACTTAGAAAAAGGAACATTAGAAGACACGCGAAAGGCTTGGCCCAGAACGAACGGTAAAAAACGCCGCTTAACACGAATTCATGCACGCTGGTGACATAAAAAAGGACCAGGATACCGATCGTTGCCAGCAGGCGGGTCCTTTCTTTGGGGTCGATCCCTTTGGACGTCAGCTGTCGCGCGGACCGGACGGTCGCGCCGACCACCACCAGCGTGAACAAAATATTCTGCCAGGTGGCGGTGATATTCTCGAAAGTGAGTTTTACAAGCATCCCGATCCCGGCCGGGATGGAAATATTGTACGGCTGGTCGCCGCCAAAATAGGGGAGGCATTGGCGGAGCGCGTAGACGGGCAGCCCGCGCAAAAACCACCCGTAAACAAGAAAAACGAAAAAAGGCAGGACAAGCGCGGCCCAATAAAAGATCTTTTTTCCCGGGGTCACGGGATTTTTGCAGGTCCGGTCGATGCCGAACACGGCAACCAGCAGGCAAAAGAGCCCGGTCACGCCGAAATTCAGTTTCACTAAACTCAAAAAAAATACCGCGCCAAGACCCAGATAAAGAAAAATGACGCGCGGACGCGCGAGATACTGAAAGACCAGAAAGGTCAACGCCAGCAGCAGCGTTGTGCCGCCGGTATGGTTGTAGGTGATGAAAAAATCCGGCGGAAAAACGAGGAACCATAGCGCGCCAATGAGAGCGAGCAGGGGAGTGACCGTTGCCGTCAGAAGCGTCCCGTAGATCAATAAAGCGCTCACCAGGCTCAATAACGCCTTGCCGGTCAACAGCGCCGGGACGTGGACGCCCAGGGATTTAAAGAAGAGGGCGTAATAATAGGGCATCAGCGGGCCGTACACCCACCAGTAATCCCGGTAAGGGACACGGCCTTCGAGGGCGGCGCGGGCGGCGTAGAGGTCGCGGCCGTGGTCGCCGGTGGCCATGATTGATTGGTAATCCAGAAAAGGGTAAAGGATGAAGACCCCGGCGAAGAGGGTGAGGAAAAAGAATATTTGATTTTTCGATTCAGGCGTCACTACAAAAATTATAAAGGATTTCAGGCGAAGTCCTATGATTTTCTTGCTTGTTTTGTCAAGCTTCACAAACTGGAGATTATTTGATAAGATTAGTCTCGTTTATGGGTTACGGTAACGATGCCCGTATCGGCTGCGTCAAGGGTAACGTTTTTACCGATTAACGTAACCGTAAGACGAAACGGGCTTCGTAACCATTACCGTTTGACAATTTTTAACAAGGGAGAACCAATGGCTACTATCGAAGATTTCCGCAAAATTGAACTCGTTGTGGCGCAAATTAAAGAAGTTAAAGAACATCCCAACGCCGACCGGCTTTACGTGATCAAAGTGGACACGGGCAAGGAGGAACGTCAGGTCGTCGCCGGCATCCGCGCGTCTTACCCGAAGGAAAATTTGATCGGAAGGCGTGTTGTTTTGGTCAGTAATTTGGAACCCGCCACGATCCGCGGCGAACAATCTAACGGAATGATTTTGGCCGCTTCGGATGAGCAGGGGATCTCGGTCTTGTCGCCGGACCGTGAGGTGGTATTGGGGAGTACGGTCAAGTAAGAAGTAAGAAGTGAGAAGTAAGAGGTAAGAAGAAAAATATGTTTGCTGACCTTCCACAATTGGTCCCGCAGAAAATCTGCCTGTCTTGCCAGGGGTGCGGCCGGTTTAAGGACGCGCGGAGCGTCTGGCGTCCGAAGGTGGCGCCCGGGGAGCTCGAGGACAATGAACATAAAAATGACCTCACCTGGGCATTAGGGGCAGACGGGTATCTCAAGACCATAAAAGTGCAGGATCAGAATCGCTGTGCCTTTTTGAATCTGGAGACCAACAAATGCGGTGTTTACTCTGGCCGGCCATTGGAATGCCGGCTGTACCCGTTTTTATTAACTCGTTCTCCTTCGGAGAAAAACGGCCGCGTTACGGTGAGCGTCCATTTGAGCTGTCTGTACGTCCAGCAATCACGGTATTCCGCCGAGTTTGAAAAGTACACGGACGCCTTGAAGGCGTATCTTTCCGGTGAGGAGCGCGCGCGCTTCCTTCGGAATAATCCCGTCCTGGCCGGCGATTACAGCGAATATCGCGACGAGATCGAAGAGCTTTTCACGCTGGAGCCGGCGTGACAACGGCGCTCCTGGAGAGCAAAGAATTGATCCAGCGGTACTTGCGCGAAGCGCCGGGGCAGCTGTCGAGTTTTTCTTTCACTAATATTTTCACGTGGCAGGAGTTTTTCCAGTTCGAACTCGAAGTAATCAACGGGAACCTGTGCGTCTTCGCGCGCCACGAGGCGGGCACGTTCCTTTATCTGCCGCCGTTGGGCAAGGATGTTTCCGCGAAAACAATTGAGGCCTGTTTTGAGCGGATGGACAAGGTCAACCGCCACAAAGGGGTCAGCCGTGTCGAAAACGTCCACGCGCACCAGCTGCCGCTTTTCCTCCCGGCTGAAGAATTTTCCCATTACAACAAAGGTTACGAATACTGCTATTACCGCGAAGACCTCGCCGGCTTGACAGGGAACGCTTACAAATCCAAGCGCTCCTCGTACAACCATTTTGTGAAGAATTACAAATTTAAATTCCTGCCGTACGAAGATTCGATGCTGGAAGATTGCGCCGCGCTTTACCGGGAGTGGGCGCGGGGCCGCCGGCCGGCGTACGCCGACAACGCGGTCGCCCTGCAGATGCTCGAGGAAAATGCCGGCGTGCACCAGCTCGCGCTGCGCCATTACCGGGAACTGGGTTTGACCGGACGTGTCGTGACCGTCGACGGCCGAGAGGCTCCCCGCGGGAGCAAGATCAGGGCCTACACCTTCGGCTACCCTTTGAATGAGAATATTTTTTGCGTCCTCTTCGAGACCGCGGATTTGTCGTTTGGCGGCCTGGGGGTTTTTATTTTCCGGGAATTCTGCCGCGACGCCGCGCTCACGCCGTACAAATTCATCAACGTCATGGATGATTTTGAATTGAGAAATATCCAACGGGTCAAGGATTCTTTCCGTCCGGCGGTCTTATTCCCTTCTTACACAGTCACTCGTAAATAGAAATGATGTCTGTGCTGCTGACCAAAACTTACGATTTCTCCGGTGACGCGTGGGATTTGTGCGCGCGGTTCCGGGACGAGCCGCATCTTTTTTGCCTGGAAAGCGGGCGGTATTCCCTGATCGGGTTCGCCCCGTTTGAGGTATTCCAGGGCAAGGGGCGGGATACGCTGCGCGCCTTAAAAGATCGTTACTCGTCGTACCGCGGGCAAGGCCGGCAAACAGTCACACCATTTGCCGGCGGCATCGTCGGGTATCTGGGGTACGATTACGGGTTGTACCAGGAAAAGATCAAACCGCGCGCCAAGGACGACCTGAAGCTGCCGGACGCGGTCTTCGGGTTCTACGACCGCGTGCTGACGGTCGACCACCACACCCGCAAGCTCCACGTGACTTCCTCCGGTTGGCCGGAGAAAAATAAAGCGTCGCGGGAAAAGCGCGCGGCCGCGCGTTTGGAAGAGATCGAGCGCGCCCTCAAAAGGGGGACACAATACTTAATTCCCGATGAATTAAGTATTGTGTCCCCCTTTAAATCGAATTTTACGAAAGACGAATACCTCGCCACCGTCCGTAAAGTGCTGGATCATATCGCGGCCGGGGATATTTACCAGTTAAACCTCTCGCAAAGATTTACTTACGACATGGCCGGGGAGAGCGTGGACCCGCTGGAGATCTACCGCGTCTTGCGCCAGTTGTCACCCGTGTCCTCCGGCGGGTATTTCGACGCGGGCGCGCTGAAGCTCATCAGCAATTCGCCGGAGATGTTTTTGCGTTTGCGTGACGGCAAGGTCCAGACCCGTCCGATGAAAGGGACGCGGCCGCGCGGCCTGGGACTTTCCGAAGACCGGCGCCTGCGCGAGGAGATCGAGCAAAGCGCCAAAGACCAGGCCGAGCTTTTGATGGTCACGGACCTGGAACGCAACGACCTCGGCAAGGTGTGCGATTACGGTTCGGTGCGCGTGAAGGAAATGCGCGCGGTCGAAGAATACAAATACGTTTTCCAGGCGACCTCGACCGTGGAAGGCGCCTTGCGGCGCGGCAAAGATTGTTTTGATCTCATTGAAGCGTGTTTTCCCGGCGGATCCATCACCGGATGCCCGAAGATCCGCGCGATGGAAATCATCGAAGAGCTCGAACCCGTCCGCCGCGGGCCCTACACCGGCTCAATGGGCTACATTGATTTCGCGGGGAATATGGATTTGAATATCTTGATCCGCACACTCATTCACTGCGGGCAGAAAATTCATTTTCAGGTCGGCGGCGGCATTGTGGCCGATTCAACGCCTGAGGGCGAGTACGAGGAGACGCTCGTCAAGGCCGGGGCTCTGCGAATGTGCCTGGAGAAACAAAGGAATTATGCGCAAACCGATCATTTGGCTCGACGGTGAGTTAGTCAAGGCGGAAGGTCCGCTTTTGTGTTCGCTGACCCCCGGCGTCCTCAAGGCCAAAGGCGTTTTTGAGACGGTGCGCGTTGCCAACGGCAAGGCCGCCTTGCTCGATGCGCATTTAAAACGGATGTCGCGCGGCTTGAAAGTCCTGGATCTCACCCCGCCAAAATTACCTTTCACGATCCGTAAGCAGATTTCCCAATTACTGAAAGTCAATCGTCTCAAAAACGCCCGCGCGCGGGTCATGGTCTGGCAAAAAGGTGCCGGTGTACACTGCGCGATCATTGTCGAACCGCTTCAGGCGCCCACTGCTGGGCAATATTCAAAAGGATTCAAGGCAATGCTCACCAACGGGCACCGTCGGCAGACTCCGGTGCCGGTCAAATCGCTCGATTACGCGATCTTTCGCGGAAGTTTTCAAAAGGCGCGCGCGGCCGGGTTTGACGAAGCGCTGCTCTTGAATCGCAAAGGCCAACTGGTCGAAGGCAGCCGCACCAATATCTTTCTGGTCAAAGATAATTGTCTTTTGACGCCGCCGGTAACGAGTGGCTGCTTGCCCGGGGTGATGCGCCAGACAGTTTTAGATGGCGCACGCCGGCTTAAAATTCGTTGCGCGCCCCGAATGCTTCGCGCGCAAGATCTGCTCGAAGCCGACGAAGCCTTTCTTACCAACGCGCTGATCGGAATCATGCCGCTGACGTCCGTCAATCACCGCGCCATCGGCACCGGCAAGCCCGGGCCGGTCACGCGGCGATTGCGCAAGCAACTGACCCAAATGTAAGGAGGATTGGAAATGCCCAATGTCCCGGCCGTAGACAGGTTCCGCAAACTCGTCGACGACATTTCCCGTTTTGTCGAGGACGCCCGGCGGGTGCAGGTGCGCTTTGGCTGGGAGACCGGACGGCGCATTGTGGAAGAAGAGCAAGATGGGGCGATGCGCGCCGCGTACGGCAAGAGACTGATCCCGGAGGTTTCCAAGGTCTTGACCGAGAAATACGGCCCCGGGTTTTCCGAGAATGTCTTGAGGAAAATGCGTCAGTTTTATCTGCTGAATCGAATTCAACCGATGTCGGTTGAATTGGACTGGTCCGATTACATCGAGCTTTTGCCGGTCAAAGATGAAAAGACGCGCAAGCGCCTCGAACAGCGCATCCTCAAAGAGGACCTCAACACGGTCGAGATCAGACAAGTGGTGCGCGGGATCCGAGACCTGCCCAAACCCTCCGCCAAGCTGGCGCCGCTCAAACGTCCCGCGGATTTGAAGCTCGACACCTTTGCCCTTTCCCCGTTGCGCGCGAAATTAAAAGACGGCGAAGTCCTCATCGAC
>DPIG01000021.1 GCA_003522725.1 Candidatus Omnitrophota bacterium | reverse complement strand
CATTTAATGTGAGGCAATGCGGCCCCGCCCAAACGATTGATATTCCCGCATAAATGTGCTACGATGGCCCAATTATGACCGTCCTCAATGACAATCTTCCCATCTCAAAATCCGATTCCTGGAGGATGTTTGATGACATTTCGCCGCGCTATGACTTTCTCAACCGTTTGCTGTCCTTCGGGTTAGACGCCTTCTGGCGCAGGCAACTGGTCCGGTTCTTGCCCGCGCAACACAATCAAAAGCTCCTCGATCTGGCCACCGGCACGGCGGATGTCCCTTTGACGCTGGTGCGTCATCACAAAAATATTGAATATGCTGTGGGTATCGACCTCGCGGATAAAATGCTTTCCATCGGCCAGGCAAAGGTCACGCGCGCGAAGCTTGAGGACAAGATCACGCTCAACCACGGCGACGCGCGGCAGACCAATTTCAACGCGGATGTTTTTAACGTCGTGACCATGGCCTTTGGCATCCGCAACGTGGAAGATCCATTGCAGGTCTTGCGGGAGATGCGTCGCGTTTTGAAGCCGCAAGGCCGGACGTTAATCCTGGAATTTTCGTTGCCGGAAAACAAGATTTTACGCGCCGGGCACCTTTTTTATTTACGCAGCGTTGTACCGGCAATCGGAGGACTGATCTCCGGCCACGGCGCCGCGTACCGTTATTTGAATCAAACGATCGAACACTTTCCCTGCGGCGCCGCCTTTTGCGCGATCATGGAAGACGCCGGGTTCCGGAACCCGACGGCGCATCCGCTGATGGGAGGGATTGCAACTATCTATGCAGGAGAGAAAGGTTAGTGGTCAGTCCTCAGTGTTCAGTGATCAGAATGCAAACTGACCACTGACCACTGACCACTGACCACTTATGAGTATGATCACCCTATTCCGCACCTCCCAAATTTACGCTTTAGACCAGATCAAGAATGTGCTGGCTTCCCACATCCGCCAACTGCCGGATAAAGTCTCATCCATTGGGGTGCCGCTTAAAATTCTGCGCTACGAATTTCCCTGCGAACCCGTCGATATCCTCACTTGGCTGCACAATCAACATGTCCCCTGTAAAATATATTGGTCAGGCCGGGGAAAAGGGACCTTTGAAATCGGCGGGATCGGCGTTGCCGATGTCGTTGAGGGAAAAGATGATATCAATTATACGGAAGTTTTTGCCCTGATGGAAGACCGGCTGTGCCTGGACAATCCGAATTTGCGCTATTACGGAGGGGTAAGTTTTTACGGCGCCGCCGGGGATCCCGCCTGGCAGAGTTTCGGCGGTTACCGCTTTGTCGTCCCGCGCTTTGAGCTCCTGCGCCGGGAAGATCAAACTGTTCTGGCGTTTAACATTGCCTTTAAGGATATCGACAAAGACAATGTGGCGGCCATTCTCGAAGAACTCGATAGAATCGATTTTGCGCCGACAACAACGTACCGGCGACCGCCGAAGGTCACAGCCAGGCACGATTATCCTGACCGGCAGGGGTGGGAGGCGGCCTTTGCCCAAACAAAGGGTGAAGGCGGAAAATTCCGTTACGACAAGATTGTGCTGGCACGCAAATCCGTTTTCGATTTCGACGTGTACATCGATCCCGTCGCGCTGCTCAAACACCTCAAAGACAAAACGTCGCAGTGTTTTCATTTCTGTTTTCAGACGGATAAGACGGCCGCTTTTTTAGGCGCCAGCCCCGAACGGTTGTATAAAAGAGTTGGCGACAGAATCGAGACCGAGGCGGTCGCGGGGACAAGCCCGCGCGGCGCCAGCCGCGAAGAAGAGGCGGCGCTGGAACGGGAACTGTTGAACTGTTCCAAGAATGCCCTGGAACACCGTTATGTCGTCGACGCTATCCGGGAAGCCTTGGGCGGATTGTGCGCTGACGTCCGCGCGGACGCGAAGGCGCGTCTGGTCAAACTGGAAGGCGGTCAGCATCTGGTCACACGTTTTGAAAGCGTGCTGCATCCCGGGGTCTATGACAACGCGATCATCGCGCGGCTTCACCCCACGCCTGCGGTTGCCGGGTGTCCGAAAGAAGAGGCCTTGCGCGCGATTCATGAGATCGAACCCTTCGACAGGGGCTGGTACGCCGGGCCGGTCGGCTACGTCGGACACGAGCAAAGCGAATTCGCAGTCGCTATCCGTTCGGCTTTGGTCAACCACGACAAACTTTCACTCTACGCCGGGGCGGGGATTGTGGAAGGCTCCACGGCGCAAGGGGAGTGGAATGAGATCGAGACGAAGATTGGCAACTTTATAGACGTGTTTAATAGAAAGTAGGAGCGAAGTTTCCGGATATCCGGTTATCCGGATACCCGATTATCCGGAACGCGGTTAACATGAAAAATTCAAATCTCAACCAGTTTTGGTCTTCCCTCATCATCGAGGAACTCATCCGCAACGGCGTCGACTACTTCTGCCTCGCGCCGGGGTCACGGTCGGCGCCGCTGGCCTGCGCCGTTGCCGAAAATCCCAAGGCCAGAAGTTTTGTCCATTTTGACGAGCGGGGGCTCGGCTTTCATGCCTTAGGATACACCTCCGCCACGCGCAAGCCCTGCGCGGTCATTACGACATCGGGCACGGCTGCCGCAAATTTGTTTCCGGCTATCATTGAAGCCTCAAAAAAGAAGTTACCGCTTATTATTTTAACGGCGGACCGTCCGTCGGAGTTACGCGCCACCGGCGCCAATCAGACGATTGATCAAATCAAGATATTCGGCGACTACGTCCGCTGGCAATTCGATATGCCGTGTCCGACGACCGATATCCCGGCGAGTTTTGTTTTGACGACCGTTGATCAGGCTGTTTTTCGCGCCAACGGCGAATTGAAAGGGCCGGTCCATATCAATTGCATGTACCGTGAACCGTTGGTGGAAAACGGCGGAGGATCTGTCCCTGCCGAACTAAACCGTTGGCGGAACGCGCGTACTCCGTACACATCGTATGTTGCCGCGCAGAAAAAACTCGACGCGGATACAATTAACGCGATCGCCCGGAAGATTCGTGGTATAAAGCAAGGCATCATTGTTGTCGGCAAGCTTGCGGGAGCGCGGGAACAACAAGGTGTTCTTGACCTAGCTGAAAAACTGAACTGGCCGGTTTTCCCGGATGTCACCAGCGGCCTGCGGCTGGGGTGTACGCATAAAAACGTTATCCACTATTTTGATCAAATATCAGTGACAGGGACTAATTTTCAGAAAAAATTAGTCCCTGTCACTGATTTCGTCCTCCATCTGGGCGGGCGCATGACCTCCCGGCGCTGGTATGACTATGTGGAAGCGGTAAAACCAAAGTGTTACATCATGGTGCTCAATCATCCTCTGCGTAACGACCCCTTGCACGGTGTGACGCTGCGGGTGCAGGCCCGTGTCGATGATTTTTGCAACGCGCTGGCTAAAAAAATAACGAAGGGTAAAGGGAACCCGGGTCTTTCTTCCTTGCAAAAGTTGAATGAAAAAGTCGACCGGGTCATTGAAGAATATCTGGGCAAAGAGGCGCGGTTAAGCGAAGCGGCGGTGGCGCGGCTGATTTCCCGGCATATTCCGGCCGGTGATGGATTGTTTTTGGGGAACAGTCTTCCCATCCGGCATGTCGATATGTACGCGGATCCTCACGGCAATCCGGTGACGGTCAGCGCCAACCGCGGCGCCAGCGGGATTGACGGGATTGCGGCAAGTGCCTGCGGATTCGCGGTCGGTCTGCAAAAACGCGTGACGTTACTCATCGGTGATTTGGCGCTCCTGCATGATCTGAATTCCCTCGCCATGCTTAAAACCGTGCCGCAGCCGCTGGTCATTGTGGCGCTCAATAACGACGGCGGCGGGATTTTCAACTTCCTTCCGGTTGCCCAATTTAAAAATGGCTTCGAAAAATTTTTCAGCACTCCCCACGGGCTTAACTTCGCCTCCGCCGCGGATATGTTTGACTTAAATTACGCCAATCCCGCGCGCGCGGAAGATCTTGTCCAGGCCTACAAGATCGCTGTGCAAAGCCGGACGTCCACGATCATTGAGGTGACCAGTGACCGGAAGCAAAATGTGGCGGTGGTCAAAGGGCTGCAGGATCGGATCCGTAAGGCGATCCGGTAGGTGATAGGGAGAAAGCGGGGCAGGAGACGTTGTCTACAGGCGCTTGTAAATCAAGTGGATGTGAAAAAATGATCGGCCCTTGGGCGCCTCCGTCAATCAGCCACAATGGAAATTGAATTTTACGAAATTGAATTTTGTGTCTTGACAAAAATACGTTATCGGCTTATAACGTATCAAATATTTGTAGTAGGTTTAGAGAAGGGGGAGATTTGATGAAAAATATCATGGCGGTCGTTATGCTCCTGGGCCTTGCCTGCACGCAATCGCAGGCGGGAGAATATTTGAACAAATCGTTGCCGGAATGGATCAACGTTGACGTGCAATTGAGACAGCGGTACGAATGGCGGTCGAATTTCGATTTTAACGATTCCATCTACGATAAAGATGGCTTCAATTTATGGCGCGGCCGTCTGGGGCTGACGTTAAAGCCGACCAAGGAGACCAGGCTCTTCTATCAATTCCAGGACGCGCGGGTTTCCGATGACAGCACCACGGGCTCAAAATCCGCTTATGAAAATTGGGGCGAGACCAGACAGCTGTGGGGCGAATTCAAGACGGCGTTGGAGGACAGAGAAGTGTGCGGTCTTTCCGGGATCGGTGTGAGGATGGGCCGGCAGGAACTATCCTACGGCGCGCAGCGCCTTTTGGGGGCGTTCGACTGGTCGAACGCCGCCCAGACCTTCGATGCCGGGAAAATTATGCTGGAGTTCGAGAAACAGAAGTTGAATGTCGACATCTTCGGCGGCGGCAAGACCCCGCTAAAATCTCCCCGGGAGATGGACGATTTCTACGATGGTTCCGCCAACGATCGGATAGGGGGCTATTACACGGTTTATAAAGGCATAGGGAATCTGACCATGGACCAGTATGTCATCAACCGCAACACCGACGGCCAGACGATTTCCTTCGGCCAGACCGGAGACGGGGAGGTTGAGGATTATACGATCGGCGCGCGCCTGACCGGAAAAATCCCGGACACGAATTTTGATTACGAATTCGAGGCCGCCAAACAGACGGGAAACTCCGGGGCCCTGGATGTGGACGCGCAAATGGCGGTGGCGGTCCTGGGGTATACCTTCGAGCACGACTGGCACCCGCGGGCGTCTTTCGAATTTGACTACGCCTCCGGCGACCACGATGCCACCGACGGCGACCGCCAGACCTTTGACAACCTTTATCCGACCAACCACCTCTTCTATGGCTATATGGACTTTGTCAGCCTGCAAAATATCCATGATTATCGTTTTCAGATCAAGGCCGATCCGATGAAGAAATTGAACCTCTCCGCGGATTATCACCTTTTTT
This sequence comes from Candidatus Omnitrophota bacterium, assembly GCA_003522725.1. Lineage (GTDB taxonomy): Bacteria > Omnitrophota > Gorgyraeia > Zapsychrales > Zapsychraceae > UBA10015. The sequence continues at coordinate 33,610 of DPIG01000021.1, read as the reverse complement.
ATCTTGACACTCCCAAAGACAACCTTTACGCGGCCGCCAGGACAATCAAAAGAAGCACAAAGGCCGGGGCGGATGATGCGTATGTCGGCAGTGAAATTGATCTTCTTGCCAAATACCAGGCGACAAAATTTATGGGGATATGGGCGGGCTATTCGCATCTTTTTGCCGGGGATTTTTTGAGTCAAACAGGGGCTGACGATGACGCCGATTTTGTATACGCGCAAACAACCTTCAATTTTTAAGTCTCTCATCGTTTCCGGCATCATCTTGTCGGGGTATCCCGCTTTTGCATGGGCTCAAGAGGGTGGGGCGCCGGACAAGGCGGCCGAATTCTTTTTTTATCGCTGCGCGGGCTGCCACACGGTGGGAAGCGGGAAACTTGCCGGCCCCGATCTTGTAACCGCGGCGCAGTGGAGCATCGCCGATCTGGGACCCGCGATCAAAAAGATGGAGAAAAATGTCGGGCTGTTGTCTGCGGCGGACATTGACCAGATGGTCGAGTTTTTGAAGGATTTGAGCGTTTCAGAGCGGATTGCCAGGCAAAAACAAAAGATCGAGGCCAAATTTCGCGCGGAGTTGCCGCCGCCTTCTTTCGAAACAGGACAAAAGTTATTTAGAGGTCAAAAAGCGCTTCTCAACGGCGGTCCGGCCTGTATCAGCTGTCATCATTTTGTCAGTGAGGGAGGGAACCTCGGGCCGGATCTCACCACCATTAAGGACCGCGCCTCCGGCGTTGTCCTTCAGTCGGCGATCGAAAATTCAAGTTACAAAATCATGCGCTCCATTTATGAAAAACGCAAGATCTCCGGGGAAGAAGCCCTGCATTTATCCGAATATTTAACGCATCCCGAGAAAACTGACACGAGGCTTGTCCCGACGCTGCGAAAAGTGGGTGGATCGGCTTTAGGCGGCCTGGGGGCCTTCCTTGTTTTATTGTGGGCTTTAAATCAAGGAAGAAAAGGCCCTACGCGCAAGAATTTCCTTCTGAAAAATTTAAAGAGGTAAGAAATCTATGAGTTGGATTAAAGACATATTCTCACCCCAGGAGAGATCGTGGGAAGATTTTTACAGGAACCGTTGGGCGCACGACAAGGTGGTCCGCAGTACCCATGGGGTCAACTGCACAGGGTCATGCAGCTGGAATGTCCACGTCAAGCAGGGCATCGTAACGTGGGAGACCCAGGCGCTGGATTATCCGCGTTTTGACAAGACGATCCCCCCGTATGAACCGCGCGGATGTCAGCGCGGCATCTCGCATTCGTGGTATATCTATAGCCCTTTGCGCGTGAAATTTCCTCTGGTGCGGGGCACGTTGCTGGATTTGTGGAAAGAGGCCAGGAAAAAGTTCCCCGGCGATCTGATCGCCGCCTGGGAGTCCATTGTCGAAAATCCCGAATCCCGAAGCCTTTACCACGAGGCCCGGGGCAAAGGGGGGTTCCGCCGCGTGTCCTGGGATGAAGCGCTGGAGATCATGGCCGTCGCCAATATTTATACCGTGCGCCGCTATGGCCCGGACCGCTTGGCCGGATTTTCTCCGATTCCCGCCATGTCGATGATCAGTTACGCCGGCGGCGCGCGTTTTATGCAGCTCATGGGAGGCGTTTCCTTGTCCTTCTATGATTGGTACTGCGATCTCCCCCCGGCATCGCCAGAGATATGGGGTGAGCAGACAGACGTGGCCGAGTCCGCCGACTGGTACAAGTCCAAAATGATCGCCGTTGTCGGATCCAACGTTCTCATGACGCGCACGCCGGACGCGCATTTCCTGGTGGAAGCCCGTCATCATGGCGCCAAGGTCGTCGTCTTTTCCCCGGATTTCAGCCAGGTTTCCAAAGTGGCCGATGAGTGGGTACCGATCCACCAGGGGCAGGACGCGGCGTTCTGGCTGGCGGTCGGGCACGTGATCCTGAAAGAATATTATATTGACAAGGAAGTCCCGTATTTTGTCCGGTACCTGAAACAATTTTCCGACGCGTCATTTCTGGTGAAGCTTGAAACCCTTCCCAGCGGCCGTTACAAGTCGGGCGAGCTCTTGCGCGCCTCGGATATCGCTAAAACGGCCCAGACGGAAAACGCGGAGTGGAAATTTTTTGTCCAGCACGCGGACAACGGCGAGTTTAAAATCCCGGCGGGAACGGTGGGGCACCGCTGGCAGAAAGAAAAAGGCCAGTGGAACCTCAAACTCGAGGACGCCCACACGCGTGAGCCGATTGACCCATCGCTGCGGCTGGGGAAATTTGAAGAAAAAAAGGCGGTCGTCGAATTCTCCGATTTTTCCGAAGGCACCAGCGACAAGGTGTCCCTGCGCGAAGTCCCGGTCCGCCAGGTGGAGACGGTTAAGGGCAAGGTCTTCGTCACCACCGTCTTCGAATTACTGCTGGCCCAATACGGTGTATTCCACGGCAAAAGCGGATCCTGGCCAAAAAATTATGAGGATGACAGCAGTGTTTACACTCCCGCCTGGCAGGAAAAGTTCACTGGTATCCATTCGAAGCTTGTCGTCAATTTTGCCCGTCAATGGGCCGAGACCGCGGCCAAAAGCGAGGGCAAGTGTTCGGTCATTATCGGGGCCGGTGCCAATCATTGGTATCACAACAATTTGATTTACCGCGCGGTGATCATGCCGCTTATCTTTTGCGGCTGTATCGGGAAAAACGGCGGCGGCTGGAACCATTACGTGGGACAGGAGAAGCTGGTGCCGGTCGCTTCCTGGGCGCCGATCGCCTTCGGACTGGACTGGGGCGGCCCGCCCCGGCTGCAGAATACCCCGTCGTTTCATTATATGAATTCCGATCAATGGCGTTATGACAATTCGATCCAGCAGGTCTGCCCGGTCTCCAGCGCCAAGCATATCATGGCGCACGGCCACACGGCCGACAAACAGGCGCTGGCCGTGCGGTGCGGCTGGCTCCCGTGTTTCCCGCAGTTTAACAAAAGCAATTTTGTCCTCGTTGAGGAAGCCAAACGGCACGGGGCAAAAACTCCCGAAGAAATCCAGTCCTATGTTGTATCCGAGCTTAAATCCAGGCGACTGCGTTTCGCGATGGAAGATCCGGACAACCCGGAAAGTTTCCCCCGGGTCTGGTACATCTGGCGGGGCAACGCGATTTTGGCGTCGGCCAAGGGACACGAATATTTCTTGAAGCACTATCTGGGGACGCATCATAATTCGATCGCCAAAGAGAATGCAAAAAATAAAACCGAAGATGTCATTTGGCATGAAAAAATGCCGGTCGGGAAAATGGACCTGGTGGTCGATCTGAATTTCCGCATGGATTCCTCGGCGCTTTATTCCGACATCGTTCTGCCCGCGGCCACCTTTTACGAGAAAGACGATTTAAGTTCCACCGACATGCATTCGTTCATCCACCCGCTGCAGGCGGCGGTGCCGCCGGTGTGGGAATCCAAAAGCGACTGGGCCGCTTTTAAGGAAATCGCCCGCAAGACTTCCGAGATCGCCCAAGAGTATTTCCCGGAACCTCAACAGGACATCGTCGTGACGCCTCTGATGCACGACTCTCCCGCCGAGATCGCGCAACGGAGCATCAAGGACTGGGCCAAGGGTGAATGTGAAGCCATTCCCGGCAAAACAATGCCCAATATCGCGATCGTGACGCGTTTTTACCCGGATGTTTATCAGAAATTTATTTCACTGGGGCCCAATTTCCGTGACAAGGGCCTCGGGGCGCACGGCCTGACTTACCCCGTCGCCGACGCGTATGACGCGTATCTCAAAACAAATCCGGTCGAGCAATGGGGGGATAAAGTTTATCCCTCGTTGCGCCAGGACCGCTGGGTGTGCGAGGCGATTTTGGCGTTTGCCGCCGAGACCAACGGGGAAATGGCGTACCGCGCTTACGAAGCCGAGTCGCATAAAACCGGGATGGACCTCTTGCACCTGGCCAAGGATACGCGGGGAGTAAAATATAATTTTCTGGACCTCTGCGCGAACCCGCGGCGGGTCTTGACTACGCCGTTCTGGACGGGGATCGTGCGTAACGGCCGCACATACTCCGCGTTTTGTCAAAACACCGAAGAGTTGATCCCCTGGAGGACCCTGACCGGAAGACAGCACCTTTACCTCGACCATGAGGCGTACCGCGCTTACGGTGAAGACCTCCCGACCTACAAACCCAGGCTTGACATGCGCGTCACGCAGGACCTCGATCAGACACAGATAAAACCGGGGATGCTTCTTCTGAATTATTTGACGCCCCACGGCAAATGGCATATCCACTCGACCTTCGGCGATACGCTGATCATGAAAACACTTTCGCGCGGGATCGAACCGGTGTGGGTGAACGATATGGACGCGGCCATGGGAGGGATCCGGGACAACGACTGGGTGGAGGTGATCAACGACCACGGGGTCGTGGTCACCCGTGTGTGCGTGTCCGCGAGGATCCCGAGGAATATCTGTTTTATTTATCACGCGGTTGAGCGCACGGTGGGTGTGCCCAAATCTCCGTCACGTTCGGACCGGCGCGCGGGAGGGCACAACAGCCTGACGCGTACGCGGCTCAAGCCTCTTTTGATGGTCGGCGGGTACGGTCAGTTTAGCTACGCGTTTAACTACTGGGGGCCGACGGGTGTCAACCGGGACACGTTTGTTTTAATCCGGAAACTGGACCAGGTGAGCTGGTAAAAGCTGATAAAAGGAAATCATGGACGTACGCGCGCATATTTCGATGGTGTTTCATCTGGACAAGTGTATCGGCTGTCACACCTGCAGTGTTTCTTGTAAACATACCTGGACCGACCGCCCGGGCGCTGAATACATGTGGTGGAACAATGTGGAAACCAAACCGGGCACGGGCTACCCCACGCTTTGGGAGGACCAGCTCAATTACAAAGGCGGGTGGGTTCTGGATAAAAACCGCGAGTTGAAACTCCGTTCTCAAGACAAGACCGACTTTTTCCCGAAGCTTTTTTACAACCCCAATCAGCCGGGCCTGGACGACTATTATGAGCCCTGGACGTACCGGTATCAGGACCTTTTTGACGCGCCTTTGTCCAAAGACCAGCCCACGGCCATCCCCGTTTCCCAGATTACCGGCGAGCCGATCCATATCGAAGCCGGCCCCAACTGGGACGATGACCTCTCCGGTTCACCGCTTTATGCCGAAAACGATCCCAATTTCCAATCGTTGACACCGGATGAAAAAGAAATGCTTTTTAGTGTCGAACGCATTTCCATGATGTATCTGCCGCGCATCTGCAACCATTGCGCCAATCCTTCCTGTGTGGCGTCGTGTCCCTCGGGCGCACTCTACAAGCGCGGCGAGGACGGCATCGTGCTTGTCAACCAGGACAAATGCCGGGGGTGGCGCGCCTGTGTCACGGCCTGCCCGTATAAAAAAGTTTATTACAACTGGAAAACCGGCAAATCGGAGAAATGTATTCTCTGTTATCCCCGGGTGGAAACCGGACAGCCGCCGGCCTGTTTTCACACCTGTGTGGGGCGTATCCGTTACATGGGGGCGATGCTTTACGACGCTGAACGCATTGAAGAGGCGATGAAAGCGCCCCAGGAGGGATTGGTTGAAGCCCAGAGAAGCGTGCTCCTGGATCCCTGTGACCCCGAAGTCATCGCGCAAGCGCAAAAAAATGGCATCAGCCCGGGCTGGATCGAGTCGGCGCAGCGGTCGCCGGTGTTTAAATATGTTTGCGAATGGAAACTGGCGCTGCCGCTCCATCCCGAATTTCGGACGCTGCCGATGCTTTATTACGTGCCGCCGTTATTGCCGGTGATGGGCCGCAGCGAAAGCAACATTTACGAGCATGACGCCGATACGGTGTTCACCTCCATCGATAAAGCCCGTTTGCCGATGAAATATCTGGCGATGCTGTTTAGCGCGGGGAATATCGAGCCGGTCCGCGAAGCGATGAAAAAGCTGCTGGCGGTGAGGTTCTTCCAGCGTTCTTCGACCCTGGGGGACATTGAGCCCGACCGGCTCAAGAAAATATTAAGAGACGCCGGGATCAGCGAGGCTCAGGCGCAGGCGATCTACGCCTTGACCGCCCTCCCCGGCCCGGAAGACCGTTTTATGATGCCGCCGATCCAGAGGGAAGAGAGTATCGAGGGCACCTCTTGCAGTCCTGATAAATGCAAAGGAACATGTGGGTTGGGAAAAACGGAGCACCCGCAGAGGGGACTTTAATGGAACCGCATGTTTTGAACCGACAGTTATGCGTACAACTTGGGAACAGCCTGGAGTATCCTGATCATCGCACATGGGACACGCTGCTGGCGGCGGCCAGCCAGGTTGGGTCGATTTCCGGGGAGGCCTCAAAACATCTGGAGGACTTCCTCGCGAAGATGAAGAGGATGGGCCTCGAGATGTGGCAGGAATATTACGTGCAAACCTTCGATCTGATGCCGAAGTGTTCTCTTTATTTAAGCGTGCATCTTTTTGGAGAAGAAAGTTTCAAGCGAGCCGAGCTCATGGCGGGTTTGAAAGGCGTGTATGAACGGCACAGCCCCTTTGAGTCGACGGAACTGCCGGATCATCTGGCCGTCATTTTAAAGCGGAGCACATTGTTTGGCGAAGAAGAATGGTCCGATCTTGTGTCCATGTGCATGGTCCCGGCCATTTCAAAAATGACCAGACTGCTCGAGAAGAACGGCAATTCGTATGCGTGTATCCTGAAAGCGGTTCAAATTCTCTTGGTTAGATTGGAGAAAGTCCATGTTTGATCAGTTTTTATTTGTCGGTCTGCCTTATGTGGCGATCTTGTCTTTGGTTGTGGGGTCTGTGGTCCGTTATAAAATACGCGCGTTCTCGTATTCATCGCTTTCAACGCAGTTCCTGGAGGACCGGTGGCTGGCCTGGGCGTCCATGCCGTGGCATATCGGCATTATCATCATTTTATTGGGGCATATCCTGGCATTCTCCGTCCCGGGGCTTTGGTCGGCCCTGGTGTCTGTTCCCGTTTTTCTTTTTTCTGTGGAAGCCCTGGGGGTTCTTGCGGCGGTCCTTTCCCTGCTGGGGTTGGTCATCCTTTTGATTCGCCGTTTTGTCGATGCCAGGCTCCAAGCGGTGACCAGCCACCTGGATGTGGTGGTTTTGCTGATTTTAATCTTCCAGGTTTCGACGGGTCTTGCCGTCGCGTTGCATCACCGCTGGGGGGCGGCCTGGGCGCCGGGGGCGCTGGGGCCCTATATCCACAGTATATTTTTACTGCAACCCGACGCTTCGTTTGTTAAAGAAATGCCCCCGTTTGTAAAGTTGCATATCGCGTCGGCCTGGGTATTAATCATGTTTTTCCCCTTTACGCGTCTTGTGCACGCTCTTTCTGTGCCGTTGCATTATTTCGTCCGGTCTCCCCAAAAGGTTGTCTGGAGCAGTTCGCGTGCCCAGGTCCGTTTTGAAGAAAAAATCCAGTTTGATAACGAGAAACGGTTGTTCCTTAAAGCCGCGGTTGGCGCCGGGGCTTCGGCCGCGCTTTTATCCCTGGGCGTATTGGACAAATTTTTCAGGTATTTTCTCAAACAGGACCTGACCAACGCCGAGGAATCGCATATCCTGTCCCAAAAACTGCAGCGCCTGAAACAGTCCGCCGCCGAGCGGGAGCTGGAACTTGAGCGGATGAACAAAGACAGTATTTTTGTCGCCAGGCTTTCCGAGCTTTCGAGTACCAGAGGAAAATATTTTATTGATTACCAGATGAGGCCGGCGCTGGCGTTCCGCGATGAAGGGGGACTGCCGATCCTTATATCCGCCAAATGTACGCACCTGGGCTGTACCGTCGGGCAAGATCTGGACGGCCAGGGACGTATCCTTTGCCCATGCCATATTTCTTATTTTGATATAAAGACAGGGCAGCCGAGTCCTGGTTCGCCGGCAAAATCGCCGTTACCTCATTTGGGCTGGGCTTTAAAAGACGAACAAGGGAATTTGCTGATGTCACAGGACCCTGGAGGAAGACGTGAGGGGGCGATCGGCCCGTCTCAGACAGAAAAGGGTCTGCTGTTTATCGTCAAGCGTTTTAGTTGAGGAGAGAAAGAGTGAGTAAACAAAAGAATGGATTCTTGAAAATAATTGATTTTTTCTCTGAACGGATCCCATTTTATAATCTGAATTTCGAACATATGGTCACGGAGAAGGAAGTCCCGGTCCATCGTATGAGCTGGGCTTATTATACGGGGGGGCTTACCCTTTTATTCTTTTTGATCCAGCTTGTAACGGGTGTTTTTCTTTTGTTCTATTACCAGCCGACGGTCAGTGACGCGCACGCGTCGGTGGAATATATCACATTTTTCGTCAAAAGCGGTTTCCTGATCCGGAATTTACACACGTGGTCCTCTTCCTGCATGATCCTTTGCCTGCTGGTGCATTTGATAACATCGTTCGCGATGAAAGCTTTCGCCCGTCCCAGGGAAATAACGTGGATTAGCGGGGCGATGCTGTTGATGATCACCTTCGCGTTCGGATTTACCGGCTATCTTTTGCCCTGGCACCAGATCGCGGTTAACGCGACCAAGGTCGTCTTGCAGTCTATTGAGGAGGCAGGGCATTATCTGCCCGGAGCCCTGGCCGCGCTCCCGTCTTATATCAAAGAGATCATTCAAGGAGAAGTTTCGGTCGGCCAAGCTACGTTAAGCCGGTTTTACGCGCTGCATGTTGTCATCTTGCCTCTGTTGTTCATGGGGGTGATAGGGCTGCATCTTCTGATGGTTCAGCTTCACGGAATGAGCAAGGGGGTTGATGAGCCCGCGAAGAAAAGCGAGAAGTTTTTTCCATTCTTCATTCTGAAGGATTTCTGGCTCTGGGGCGTTGTGTTCCTGATTGTTTTTATCCTCGCGCTTTGCCTGCCATTTGAGTCTTTTTATTCATACCCTTTATTTGAAGCGTACGACGCGCTGGGTTCTACCCCGGACGGGATTAAGCCGGAGTGGTACTTTTATTTTGTCTATTATCCGTTGGAGATTTTGCCGTTTTGGGTGGTTATGCTGGGGATGACTGTCGCCGGCGCGGGGATCTTTTTCGTCCCGTGGATTTTTAAAAACACCAGCCGCAAAGTCCTTTCGATCATCGCCTGGATCATGGCGGCCTATTTGATTGTCATAACGCTTTTCGGTCAGTTAATATACGAAATGTTTAAGGGGCCAAAGTAATGAGGTTATTCGTCATTATTATTTCGGCGGCATTGATACAGGTAACGACAGCGTTCGCGCACCCTGAGTTCCAGCGTTATTCAAAGGAAGTGTCAGGGCGTTCGGTCAACTGCGCGGTGTGCCACAGGCATTCCGACGGGCCGGAAGGGTTAAAGCCCGGGCAAATCGGCAGCCTGGACCAGGACGAGCTCAACGCGCTGGGGCTGGCCCGCCAAGCGTTGAAACCCGGGGCCGGAGCCCAAAGCCCCATCCTCAACGAATTTGGCAACTCCATCTTGAACCAGTTGGGGAAAGAAAAAATATCGGAACTCAAGCAACGGCCCGAACTTTTAGCCGGCTCCTTGTCAAAGACAAGCGACCTTGACGGGGACGGCATCCCTGATGTCGAAGAATTCAAAGACGGAACGCATCCGCTGAATTCGCTGGATGGCCACCCCTGGAAGTTATTTAAAAACAATTTGGGAAAAAACTGGTTCGATATTCTGATGATCGTATTGGCGACGGGATCAGGCCTTTACGGACTTCAAAATATGCTCCTTTGGCTTTCCCTTAAGGCGCACAGAGAGGAATAAACGATGCAAGAAAAGACGACATCCGAATCCCACAGAGTGCTTTTTTTAAATACGCTGGCATTTACAGTTTGCTTCGCGGCCTGGATGTTAAACGGCGTGTTGGTCACTTTTCTCTCGGTGAACCAGGTTTTCAACTGGGGGCCCGTGGAAATCGGGTGGCTTATCGGTATACCGGTTTTGACCGGCTCGATTTTCCGTTTGCCGGCCGGGATACTGACCGACAAGTTCGGCGGGAAACCCGTTTACGGGACGTTGCTGCTCCTTTGTTCCGTCCCGATGTATTTTTTGTCGACGGCCAACTCGTTCGCGGAGTTCGCGCTTTACAGCTTTGGGTTTGGACTGGTGGGGGTGAGTTTTTCCATCGGGATCGCGTTCTCTTCGGTTTGGTATCCCAGGAACATGCAAGGGACGGCCTTGGGCATTTTCGGCGCGGGCAACGCCGGCGCGGCTTTGACGACTTTATTTGCGCCAAAGCTTTTGAATATTTTTACCAAAAACGCAACCGAGCTTGAAGGATGGCGGATGCTGCCTAAGTGCTACGCGGCGGTGCTTTTTCTGATGGGGGTCGTTTTTTTCATTTTCTCGATCAATAAAAAACCACGTTCCAGCACCAGACATTGGATCGATATGCTGGCGCCGCTTAAAAATGTCCGCGTCTGGCGTTTCGGGCTTTACTACTTCTTAGTGTTCGGCTGTTTTGTGGCGTTCTCCCAGTGGCTGGTGCCGTATTTTGTCGGCGCCTATTACATGCCGTTGGTGACCGCCGGGATCCTGGCCTCTTTCTTCAGTTTTCCCTCGGGGGTGATCCGCGCGATCGGCGGGTGGATATCGGATCATTGGGGTGCCCGGAAAGTGATGTATTGGGTCCTGGGTTCCTCATCCGTCATTTGCCTGATGTTGATTGTTCCCAAGATGGAGATATATTCTCCGGGGCAGGCGGTTGCGGCCATGCGGCCCGGGATCGTCACCGCGGTCAGTTCCAGGGAGGTCGTGGTTGGGGAAAAATCATATCCTCTTATCGAAAAACAGGCTTATCAGGAAGATTTTGACGAGAAGCTTCTGGTTTTTCCGACCAAGCAGATATGGCAGGAGGCGGTGGTGGAAGTCGGCCAGAAGGTTGAGCGGAAACAGCTTCTGGCAAAAGGCGTCACGCGCATCTATTTTCAGGCGAATGTCTGGATCTTCACGTTTCTGGTTTTTCTTTTGGGCACGGTGTGGGGGATCGGAAAGGCGGCGGTATACCGGCACATCCCGGATTATTTCCCGGAAGAGGTGGGAGTTGTCGGCGGCATGGTAGGGGTCCTTGGAGGACTGGGAGGATTTTTCTGCCCGATCATCTTCGGTTATCTGCTTAAGGGGACTGGGCTCTGGACCAGTTGCTGGATGTTCATGTTTATGTTGTCGTTGGTGTGCCTTTGGTGGATGCACGCGGTGGTCGTCCGGATGATGACGAAGAAACACCCGGAGTCGGTGTCTCTCATCGAAAATTAACGCTCACTTGTAACTTGGAACGGGAGTGGCTATGTCAAGGATCAATATTCAAGATTGGGATGTTGAGAACCCGAAATTCTGGGAAGAAGAGGGCAAGAAAACGGCCGCGCGGAATCTCTGGATCTCCATCCCGGCGTTGCTTCAATCTTTTTCGATCTGGATCATGTGGGGGATGATCATCGTGCAGATGAAAAAGATGGGGTTTACCCTTGGGATCCTCCAACAGACGCCGGAAGACCTAAAAACTTTTAACGAGATGTTATGGACGTTACCGGCGATCGCGGGCCTGGCCGGTGCTACGTTAAGAATTCCCCATTCGTTTTTGATCGCCATCGGCGGCGGCCGGAACGTGGTGTTCTTTTCGACCCTGCTTCTTTTGGTCCCGGCCATCGGGGCGGGGATGGCCCTTCAGAATATCCATACGCCGTACCACGTGTTCGCGGTCTTGGCGGTGTTGTCCGGTTTCGGCGGCGGCAATTTTGCTTCCTCGATGTCCAATATTTCGTTCTTCTTCCCCAAACGCATGCAGGGTACGGCACTGGGGTTAAACGCGGGTCTTGGGAATCTGGGGGTCAGCGTGATGCAGTTTTTGATCCCGGTGGCGATCGCGGCCGGATTTTTCGGCAGCCTTGCCGGCGCGGGGTTACCGCTTGTGGAGGCCGACGGGACAAAAGCGGTCGGTACGCTGGTCTTCATTCAGAACGCCGGGTGGGTTTGGGTGCCATTCCTCATTTTGTCCGCGATCGCCGCGTTTTTTGGCATGAACAATTTGAAGACTGCGACGCCGGAACTGGGCAATTACGCCGCGGAGTTTTCCAAGACCGCGCTTTTGGTTCTTTTTGGATTGATCGCCGCGGGGATCGGCGCCTATCTTTTAACGATAGTGAAACTGAATATGTGGATTGTCCTTCCGATAACCATTGTCGTGGCCTTGTTCCTCATGAAAGTGCTCTCGCACGGGCAAATCAAAAGCAGTCTGGACCGTCAGTTCGCGATATTCAAAAACAAGCACAACTGGATCATGACGATCCTTTACGTGATGACTTTCGGTTCTTTTATCGGGTACTCTGCTTCATTCCCGAAACTGATCCAGGACGTCTTCGGGTACCTGCCGGACGGGACCGTCAACCCTAACGCGCCCAATCCCATGACCTGGGCATTCTTGGGGCCGATGGTGGGAGCGCTGATCCGTCCGATCGGCGGATGGTTTTCGGACAGGATCAACAGCGGTTCGAAGGTGACCACATGGAGCACCGTTGTCCAGGTGGTGGCGGCGCTGGGCGTGGCTTTCTGCATTGTCAAGGCCAAGTCACTGGCCACGCCCGAAATGTACTGGTGGCCGTTTTTCGCCTTGTTCATGATTTTGTTTGTGGCCACGGGTGTCGGTAACGGATCGACCTTCCGGAGCATTCCTTATATTTTTCCCAAAGAGCAGGCCGGGCCTGTCCTGGGATGGACCTCAGCCGTGGCCGCGTATGGGGCTTTTATTATCCCGAATGTCTTCGGACAGCAGATCAAGGCCGGGCATGCCGAATACGCGCTTTATGGATTTACGGTCTATTACGTGATCTGCCTTTTCCTGAACTGGTATTATTACGACAGGAAAAATTCAGGGGTTCAGTGTTAGATTCAAGCCCGTGTCCGCGCTCAATTCGATCTCCAGAATCGTTTCGATCAATATCTCCCGGGGGGGGATTCCCAAAACCCCCGTTCCCGTGGTCCGGTTAACTGTCGCCGGACTTGAAGGGGATGGACATAATCACGCCAAGCATAAGACTCCTTTTCAAGCGGTTTGTATCCAGGATTTAGAAAAACTGGAGGAGCTCAGTCAAGGCGGGTATATCTTAAGCCCCGGGAAGGCGGGAGAAAACCTGACCGTCGAGCATCTGCATGTGAACAGCCTGCCCTTGGGAACTGTCCTTGAGTTTTCCGGAGGGGTTATCCTGGAAATTTCAAAGGCAAGAAAACCCTGCTATGTGATGGATGCCATTCATCCGCGATTGAAAACCGACGCGTTGGGCAGACACGGGATGTATGCCAGAGTCGTAACCGAAGGGATTTTAAGTGTCGGAGAAACGATAGCAGTGAAACTGTCCCCGGAGAAATCCCGTTTTGCCAATCCTTGATTTATTCCGGTTCATATAAAAAACAAAACGCAGGAGGATCACATGGATGAGAAGAAGGTAACCACGTTTTATACGGATGATCACGACAAACTGGACGGGTATTTCAAGTGTTTCCAGAAAACTAAAAGGCAGGATTACGCGCAATCCAGGGAATGTTTTGAGAAATTTAAATCCGGGTTGCACCGGCACATTGCCTGGGAGGAGGAAATCCTTTTCCCGCTTTTCGAAGAGAAGACGGGGATGACGGACGGCGGGCCGACATTTGTCATGCGGGAAGAACATCGTCAGATCAAAGCGCTTCTGGAGGAAGTGCACAAAAAAGTGCAACGCCGGGATCCGGAGAGCGATCAGGAAGAACAGCAGTTGTGGGAGGTCCTTAAACAGCATAATCACAAAGAAGAGGCCATCCTTTATCCGGCGATTGACCATGTGGCATCTGACGAGGAGCGTGAAGCCGTCTTTGAGAAAATGAAAACAATCCAATCGGGCCCCGACTCGTAAGATATGAAAAAATTCTCTTCGATAATTTTTTCATACTCGTCGGGGTTATCCGCAGACATACTATAAAGGGGGCGGATAACAAATGTGGGATTGCAAGCATAGACGATCATCGGATGATTCTTGTAACCGGAGAAAAACAAAATGTTTCCCGGGGGGGATCGGGTGTGTTTTAAAGGGATTTAAATTCCCGTTCAGGGAGGAAGAAGATCCGTTATTGAAGACGATAAGGTTAAGAAAAAAAAGAGGAAGCAAAGAGTTAAAAAAAGGGGAAGTAAGGCGGAAGCGGTGAAACCAGACACGAAAGTGGCGATGGAGAATTTGATCAGGGAGGCGCGGAAAGAAATCCCGTTTAACCTTTCTTTTGACGGCCACTGTGAAGGCCGGTGCGATGAATGTCCCGAGAAATTGCTTGAATTCCTGGATATCGATTTGTCCGGCTGGGAGTCCCGGTTGAAAAACGGGGACATCCCCAATTTGGGGGATGTCCACACGCTGGCGCGCGATTGCAAGGAAATTTATGCCATTTTACGCAAGAAAGGGTTTATAAAAGAGTGCACGCCGGCTAAAAACGGGGGAGTATGAACAAAACGTCAAAGGCTTGTCCGGTTGTTTTGCAGACCGGGTTCCGCATCTTTTTTCTCGGAGCCGCGGCGTATGCGGTCCTGTCGATGGCTTTCTGGTTTGTGTTTTACGTCGCCGGGGGAAATATTTTTGTCGCGATGCCGCTCACGGTCTGGCATGGCCATGAGATGATTTTCGGGTTCACCATGGCCGTTGTGGCCGGATTTCTTCTCACGGCGGTGATAAACTGGACGGGGTTGCCGACTTTAAGCGGCCGGCCGCTTTTGATCTTGTTTTTGTTCTGGGCGGCGGCGCGCGTCTTCGCGTTTATGCCCGCGTCTTTCCCTTTGTGGCCGATGGCGCTCTGCGATACCGCGTTTCTTGTTTTTCTCTCGGGTGCCGTTATGCGGCCGATTATCGCGGCCAGGCAGTGGCGGCAATCCGCCGTATTCTCAAAATTGATACTGGTTTTATCAAGCGGGGTTGTTTTCTACGGGGCGCTGTTCCATGCCGATCTTAAGGTCGAGCGAAAGGCGCTGCGGTTTGCCGTTTATATGGTCGTCAGTTTGATCTTTACGATCAGCCGGAGGGTCCTTCCGTTTTTCATTGAACGCGGAGCCGGATATCCGGTGACCCTGCGCAATAGCCGGACGCTTGATCTGGCAAGTCTGGTCTTTTTGATCGCGTTCTCCATCATCGATGTGTTCTGGAACTTTCCGGTTGTCGTGGCTGTCCTGTGCGCGTTGCTGGTCGTCGTGCATACGTTGCGGTTGTCAGGATGGTATACCCCCGGGATATGGCGGAAACCTTTGTTGTGGGTCCTGTTCGTGGGATATGCGTTTTTGATTATGGGGTTCTTTCTTAAAATTCCCGCGGCTATTTATCATCTCCCTGATGATTCCGCCCTGCACGCGTTGACCGCAGGGGGCATTGGTATTTTTACGCTGGGCATGATGGCCCGTGTCGCCTGGGGGCACACCGGGCGCAATATCGCACAAGCGCCGCGGCAGTTGCCGTTTATTTTTGTCCCGCTTATCGCCGGCGCGATGGTCCGTGTTCTCTCCCCGGTCCTCGATGGATCAAAATATGCCCTGTGGATCGCTTCCGGCCAAATCCTGTGGATGCTTGCTTTTGGACTATACCTGTTTCTTTATTTCCGTATTCTCATCTCGCCCCGGCCCGATGGCCGATGGGGATAATGAGTCTTATTACCCTCCCATTTATTCTCGGTGTTACCTCCATTATCAGTCAGACTTTGCTTTTACGTGAATTTGTTGTCGTCTTCTACGGCAATGAAACCACGTATGCTTTTGTTCTCGGGGCATGGCTATTCTGGATTGCCTTCGGCAGTTTTGCCGCCTCGCTTCTGGTCCCTCCGGTTGGGACCGCACGACGGAGTATCGCTTCATGTTTCTTGCTGATCCCCGTGATCCTTCCCCTTTCTGTAATTGCCGTCAGGGTCATGAAAAACTTCGCGGGGCTTGAGATCGGCGAGATGGCGAGCATCATCCATATCTTTGGGGGGAGTTTTATCCTGGTGATGCCCCTGGCGGTTGTCCTGGGCATGCTTTTTACATTTCTTTGCCGCTTGCCCGATGAGGACAGGACATCTTCCTGCGAAGGCATAGGCGGCATTTACCTCTGGGAGTCCGGGGGGGCCGCTTTCGGCGGCGTTATCTTCGGGTTGGTTTTACTTCATGTATTTACGTCCTTACAGATTAGCTGGCTTGTTGGTCTGATGAACGCCGCGGCGGCCGTCCTGACATTTAAAAAAAGGCCCGTTATTCTTGGGAGATGGATATCGGGCGTCGTCCTTGTTTTATTTCTCCTTTCTTTAGGGGGTATCAACAGACTGGACCAATTGAGCCGCCGGCAACAATGGCAGGGCTTGAAGGTTATCGCGAGCCGGGATTCCATGTACGGGAATCTGACCCTGACCCGGACGGAGAATGAATACAGCTTGTTTGAAAACGGGCTGCTCTCTTACTCAACAAAGGACGAGTTAACCAGTGAAGAGAATGCGCATTACGCGCTTCTGGAGCACCCCCGTCCCCAACACGTCCTTCTTGTGGGCAATGCCCTGGGAGGCAGTTTAAGGGAAGTCTTGAAGCACCCTGTCCGTTCCGTCGACTATGTGGAGCTTGATCCCATGGTCATCCGGCTTTCGGAGAAATTTCTTCCCCCGGGATATTTGTCGGTTCTCAAAGACAAGCGGGTAAATGTCACCTATACCGACGGCCGGCTATTTGTCAAAACGACGCCCAAACGCTTCGACGTGATCGTTATCAACCTCCCGGAGCCCCATTCGGCCTTGCTGAACCGTTATTATTCGCTGGAATTCTTTAAAGAAGCGAACCGTATCCTTAACCCTGACGGGGTCCTTTCCCTGACCGTTTCTTCCTCTGAGAATTATCTTAGCCCGGAGGCCGCGGATTTCCTGAGGTCCATCAACACCACCTTGAAGCACGTATTCCCCGACGTCAAATCCATCCCCGGAGACACAAATATTTTCCTCGCGTGCAAAAAAAGCGGCGTCTTGACCTATGAGAGTCAGAAATTGATGGAAAGATTGCGGGAGCGAAAGATCAACACCAAATTTGTCCGGGAATATTATCTGCCTTACAAACTGAGCGCGGACCGCGTCGATTATATTGAGAAATCCCTTAAAAAGGAGGGGAAGCTTAATACCGACCTGAACCCCGTGGGCTATTATTATAATCTGGTTTTGTGGAGTACGCATTTTACAGAAATTTCTCGCGAGGTTTTAAAAAGAACCGGGTGGGTGAAGCTTGAATATCTTTTGTGGGTCCCCTGGGTGTTTTTTATTATTTCCTTTCCATTTTGCCGGAGAGGTCTGTCGTGCGCGGTCACGACCTCGATAGTCACCACGGGGTTTTCCGAGATCGTCTTTCAGCTGATTATCATCCTTTCGTTCCAGGTGCTTTATGGTTATGTTTATTATAAACTGGGTTTTATTATGGCTTCTTTTATGATGGGGTTGGCGCTGGGGAGCTTTTGGGCCACCAGGCTGTTGCGGGATCACGCGTCCGGGCCGGGAAAAATATTCTCTATTTACCGCCGCACCCAGATGGGGATATGTTTATATCCGTTTTCTTTGCCGCTTGTCTTTTTTCTTTTTCAAAGGAGCACCGCCGCCCAGGAGCAGGCGGTTCTGCTGGCAGCGGTTTATAGCGTTTTGCCTGTGGTGGCGGGATTGATCGGCGGCCTGCAGTATCCGCTGGCCAACTTTTTATTATCATCCCGGAGGTCTTCCCGGGACCGTCCATTTTCCAGGGTAGCCGGCCGGCTTTATGCGGCCGACACCTGGGGGGCGACGCTGGGAGCGATATTGACCGGGATGATCTTTATCCCGATCCTGGGGACCTGGGGCGTCGTGGTTTTGTGCGGCGTTATGAATCTGGTCGTATTGTTGATGCTTGTGATTTCCCCTCACCCGGCTATTTCATCACCCCGGGAATAATACTTCGCCTCTTTGAGATTGGGCGGGGTGTCTTTGGGGGAAAAGATATGGCTTATTTTTTGCCAGCGGGTCGCAAAAAGCCCGATGAAAAGCCCCCCCAGGAATCTTAAGAATCCTCTCCGAGACAGATTTTTCTGGCTCATCGTAATGCCTCCTTCAGGCCCACAGGCCCGGTATATTTGTCACGCAAAATTTACATTTACCATCGATAATATTATTTTCAAGGGTCGAATATCCGATCCGGTGAATTAATAATTTGCCGTCCTTCGGACAATAGGTATTGTTCCCTTCGTGTTCGGGGATGTTTCCGACATAGACGTAATGGAGCCCCGCCGCCAACCCGATTTCCCGGGCGCGCGCCAAAGTTTTCTCCGGCGTAGGGGGGAGGCTCTTGAGCTGGTGCATCGGCCAGAAACGCGAGAAATGAAGCGGGACGTCCGGCCCAAGATTGTCTTTGATCCAGCGGCAAAGGTCCTGGATATCTTTTTCCTTGTCATTCCACGTCGGGACAATGAGGTTGGTCAATTCCAGCCACACGCCCTGGCGGTGCATGATTTTAATGGCCTGCAACACCGGTTCCAGCCGGGCCGAGCACATTTTCTCATAATATTCTTCGGTGATGCCTTTCAGGTCAACGCTGGCCGTCTGGATGAAAGGGCACAATTCCAGAAGGGGCGCTTCCTCAATAAACGCCGCGGTCCGGAAGATATTGATGAGGCCGTTTTGTTTGGCCAGTTTCGCGGTATCGAGCATATACTCATAAAAGATAACCGGGTCCGAGTAGGTGTAAGCGATGCTGCGGCAGCGGTTGTTTAACGCCTCCCGCACGACGGATTCCGGCGGCAGGTCGATATTCTCCGTCTCTTCCGGAGGGCTCTGCGAAATTTGCCAGTTTTGGCAAAACTTGCAACGCAAATTGCACCCGGCCGTCGCCAGCGAAAACGAAGCGCTGGCCGGCAGGACGTGGTAGAGAGGTTTCTTCTCGATTGGGTCAATATGGACGCTGCAGGGTTTGCCGTATACCAGGGAATACAGTTTTCCGTCGAGATTGATCCTCACCCGGCACTGTCCCCGTTCGCCTTCATTGAGACGGCAGCGGTGATGACACAAACGGCATTCAACGATCGGCAACATTTTTAATCCTTCTGTGGTTGTGCGCCGGGAATTCCCCAGTATTGAGCCTCATAAGGCTTGAGTCCGGCCTGTCGCAGCTGGGCCTTGACTTTGTCCACATCCACCTTGGGCTTCGCGCCGTTGGCGAGAACGGCCATGCGGATGGAGGCAACATTTTCTTTCATGATTTGTCCCATCATCAAGACGATCAGGACAAGTAACACAATTAAAAGTTTGTCGCCGGATTTCGTTGTGTTAGTCATGTTTTGTTAACGTATCTTGCTCCGTTGAGCCTCGTTGCTGGGCGGACTTATGAAAACTCTTTTTAAAAAATAAAACTTCTTTCGGGCATTTTTCAACGCATTGATTGCAAAGGATGCATTCGGGATAATCGATCAGGGGTTTGTCATCCACCATTTGGATGGCCCCGACGGGGCAGACCTTGTCGCAGACGCCGCAGCCGCCGCACTCCGGCCCGAAGTGAATCTTGTATATGCTTTTGTCAGCCAGAAGGCCGTTGAATGCCCCGATGGGACACAGAAATTTGCACCAGAAACGGAAATGAAAGACCGACAGGACCAATATAAAAACAACGAAAGCCCATCCCGCCTGCGACGCGTGGGCCGCGAACAGGATGAGGAAAGCTTCAATATTGGCGGCGCTGGAATTGCCGATCATAAAACTGGCGGCCAGGACGACAAAAAGGACCCCGAATTTTACATAACGGGCCCGTTGGGTGACTTCGTGAGAAAATTTCAGTTCTTTCCATTTTAATTTTCTACCCAGATGGAAGAGGACCTCCTGTACGCCCGCGAAAGGGCATATCGATCCGCAATAGACCATCCCGAGGATCATCAAGGACAAAAGAGTCAGCACCACCAAACAATACCATAAAGGATTGGTCACAAAATCGGGGAATTTCAGCATGCCGATGTTGACAAGCTGGACCACGGAGACCATCGTGCTTTTGATTAGTCCCAGGTAGATGAATCCCGCGAGGAGGGCCAGCCACCGTAAGAATATATTCCGGCCGAGCACGCCGCAGACTGCCGCCATAAACAGCAGGAGGGGCAGGATGATATGGATATAGGAAAGAGTTTTGGGTTGGTCGCCGGAAGGATCGCCGACGTCCAGTTTCAAGGCCTGCCGGCCTATTTTTTTGGCGCTTTTGTCCACCGAACGAGCGACGGCCTCGCTGGTCATGGTGGCCCGCGTGATCCCGTCGATATCTTTCCCCAGCCGAAAGCTGCCCGCGATATTTTTCCCTTTGAATTGGGAGATGAAATCGTCCAGGGTAAATACGTAAGCGGGCGTTTCCGAGTGTTTAAGAACTCGGATGTCCCGGATGGTCCCTTCCGGTGAGATAACCGCCAACAGCTTGATGGGGCCGGCATACCCTTTGATCTCGGGGGTAAGATCATAGGTATTAAACGCGACAGCGGTTAAAACTTCAGGGTTGTCAGGATGGGCTTGATAAATGTCATAGCGCGGGGGGGACCCCAGCTTGGGATGGACCTTTTCGGCCCCGGTGAAGACATCCTGCAATGCTTTATTTTCCAGGTGAATATCGTTGGATTGAGATTGCCGGAAATGATAATATAATGCTCCCGTGCAAAAAATGGCCAGAAAAATTATTGATAGAAATCGATTCTTTTTCATGTCGGCTGCCAGAGGTGTTTCGGGGTTGCAATTGCATTATAATGTTATTTCCATTTTGATTCAACACACTCTTGACGCTTGTCCATGCTCATGCGCATGGACGGCAGGGATTTTACAAGTTCGCCGGAAGACGTTATATTGGTGGTTTTAAAAAGGCGAGATTAAACCAGGCACGATTATAGGGGGAGGGAAGGTGAACCGCGTATCCGACAGAGAAAATAAATCGCAAAAGGGGATGAGGGCGGCGGTTGTCAATATCATCCTCAACCTCGTCCTGGCAGGGGTAAAAATCCTTACAGGATTCTTCGGGAATTCCTACGCCCTTATTGCCGACGGGATAGAATCCCTGCTGGATATTTTTTCTTCAACAATTGTTTGGGGCGGCTTGAAAATCGGGTCTCTGCCCCCCGACGATAATCACCCCTACGGCCATGGGCGGGCGGAGTCGTTAGCCGGCATGATGGTGTCGGTTACGCTGATTTTGGCGGCTTTCGGGATCGCCGCGCACAGCATACAAGAGATTTTTGTCCCGCATCATGCCCCCGCCGCGTATACATTGTTTGTCTTGACAGGCGTTATCGTCATCAAAGAAATGATGTATCAATTTTTATGGAAAACAGGAAATGACATAAAAAGTCTTTCTGTTAAAGTCGACGCATGGCATGCCAGGTCGGATGCCTTGACATCGCTTGCCGCGTTCATCGGTATTTCGATCGCGTTGCTCGCCGGCAAAGGTTATGAAAGCGCCGACGACTGGGCCGCGCTGTTTGCCAGCGGTGTGATCCTTTTTAATGGTTCCAAAATATTGAGGTCCTCCATAGGGGACCTCATGGATTCGGCGGTATCTCCTGAAACAGAAAATGCTTTTAAGGATATCGCCAGGACGGTCCCCGGGGTTTTCGATGTAGAGAAATGCCGGATAAGAAAAAGCGGGTTAAATTTTTTTGTTGAGATGCACATTGTGGTCGATGGGGATATCCCGATCAAAAAAGGGCACCAGATAGCCCACGATGTCAAGAAGGCTTTAATGGATTCCGACCCGCACATCCTGGATGTCCTGACACACATCGAGCCGCATGAGTATAATTAGGGTATTGGAAAGGCCCTTGGCGATTATTTGGGTTTGTGTTAGACTAACGACAATTTAGCGAGGGAATACGATGACAACGAGAATTAAG
This sequence comes from Candidatus Omnitrophota bacterium, assembly GCA_003522725.1. Lineage (GTDB taxonomy): Bacteria > Omnitrophota > Gorgyraeia > Zapsychrales > Zapsychraceae > UBA10015. Next base: position 11,810 of record DPIG01000021.1, on the reverse strand, counting down.
GCGCACAGCACGATTTCCTGGGCCGCGTGCGGGAAATACACGGATATCCAATACCACAAGGCCGGGGGGATCGCGAAGATCACGATCAGCCGGCCCGAGGTGCGTAACGCCTTCCGGCCGCAGACGGTCAAGGAAATGTCCCACGCGCTCAACGACGCGCGCGATGACGAGAAAGTCGGGGTGGTTATTTTGACCGGCGAGGGAAAAGAGGCGTTTTGTTCCGGCGGTGACCAGACCATCCGCGGTGACGCGGGTTACAAGGATGAAAAAGGCATCCACCGGCTCAACGTCCTGGATTTCCAGCGCCAGATGCGCACCTGTCCGAAGCCGATCATCGCGATGGTGGCCGGCTACGCTATCGGCGGCGGACACGTGCTTCATCTTTTATGCGATCTGACGATCGCGGCGGATAACGCGATTTTCGGTCAGACCGGTCCCAAAGTAGGTTCCTTCGACGGCGGTTACGGCGCAAGCTATATGGCGCGGATCGTCGGCCAAAAAAAAGCGCGCGAAATCTGGTATTTGTGCCGGCAATACGACGCCCGGCAAGCTCTGGAAATAGGGTTGGTCAACACGGTTGTCCCTTACGAAAAACTGGAACAGGAGACTGTGCAGTGGTGCCGGGAAATTTTGGCGAATTCGCCGATGGCGATCCGTTGCCTGAAAGCGGCCCTGAACGCCGATTGCGATGGACAAGCCGGGCTACAGGAACTCGCCGGCAATGCCACCATGCTTTTTTACATGACGCAGGAAGGGCAGGAAGGGCGAAATGCGTTTGTGGAGAAACGTAAGCCGGACTTTGCGAAGTTTCCGCGTAGACCGTGATTGAAAAAAGGTTAGGAAAGGTTGTAAAAGGTTGGAAGATGTTGGAAGAGGTTTCAGGTTACAAAAAGTTAAAACAAGGCAACGAAACATTTTGTAACTTCAAGTAACTTGAAACTTTTTGTAACATTTTTCAACATTTTGAAACCTCTTCTAACTTAAACTATGTTAAATCAGTCTCTCAAAAACTGGCTCCTCGCCATCCGCCCCAAGACCCTTCCCGCTGCGGTCGCTCCGGTTCTAATGGGCACGGCCATGGCTCTTGGCGACGGGATTGGGCACATCCCCGCCGCGCTGGTGTGTTTATTGACCGCGCTTCTCTTGCAGATCGGGACCAATTTGGCCAACGATTACTACGATTTCCAGAAAGGCGCGGACACGCAAGAGCGCGTTGGGCCCACACGGGTAACGCAAGCAGGACTGATCCCGCCGGATCAGGTAAAGGCGGCGTTTATTGGTATTTTCGCCTTGGCGGTGTTGGCATCCATTTATCTTGTAACGCGCGGAGGCTGGCCGATCGCGGTCCTCGGCGTGGCGGCGATCCTCTCGGGTATTTTTTACACGGCCGGACGGTATCCACTGGGGTATATGGGGCTGGGTGACTTGCTCGTATTTTTTTTCTTCGGGCCCGTGGCGGTCGCCGGGACCTATTACGTCCAATCGCTGGAACTTAACTCCGCCATCGTTTTTGCCGGGTTCGCTCCGGGCTTGATGTCGGTGGCCGTCCTGACCGTCAATAATCTGCGTGACATCGACAGCGACCGCAAATCCGGCAAGAACACATTGGCCGTGCGTTTTGGCCGCGGCTTCGCGTTGTCGGAATATCTTTTTTGCGTCCTGGGCGCCTGTGTCGTTCCGGTCTTCATTTATATGTTCATCCAGGACCACTTGCCCATTCTGGCTTGCAGCCTTATCAGCCTTGCCGCTGTTCCCACCATTAAAACGGTTTTGACACGCAGTGAAGGTGTAGCGCTCAACACCACCCTGGCCTCGACCGCGCGATTATTGTTGGCCTACAGTATTTTATTTTCGGCGGGATGGGTGTTGTGAAGATCGCTTCGTTTCGTGTCTACAAATACGCCCTCCCCCTTAAACGGCCCATCGAAGTGCACGGGCTTAAGTTGAACAAACGCGAAGGGCTCATTATCCATTTAAAATCGGACCGGGACGTCGACGGTTTCGGTGAGGTCGCTCCGCTCGATGGCTGGAGCGAGGAGAGTTTAAACGAGGCCCAGGCGCAAGCCCACGAGCTCAAGGCGAGTCTGACCGGATGCGACGTTTTGCCCGGCGTGGAGAAGCTTGATGGCAAAATGCGTTCCTGGTTCGAGGCAATGAACCTGCGGCCTTCGGTGCAATTCGGTATCGAGATGGCGGTTTTAAATCTCATCGCCGGTACCAAAAATACGCCGTTATTTCAGTCTATTATCCACGCGCATAGCGTCCACCGTGATTACACGCGCGTTCACGCGCTTTTAGACGGCACCTCCGCCGAGGTCGCCCGTCAGGCGAAAAAATTTAAAGAAGACGGGTTCATGGACATGAAGCTTAAAGTGCGCGGTTCGGTCGATGAGAGCGCCGACAAGGTGCGGGCGGTCAATGAGGTTTTGCGCGGCGAGGTCTTGTTGCATCTGGATGCCAACCAGGCGTGGGAACTCGAAGACGCGGTGCGCTTTGGCCGGGAGATAGAATGCAGCACGGTCGCTTACATCGAAGAACCTCTCAAACATGTTTTTCAAACCCCCGAATTTTATCAGGAGACCCTGATCCCCGTCGCGCTGGATGAATCCCTGATGAAATTGTCCTTCGAAGAATTCAAAAGCATGGACGGGGTGGATGTGCTGGTTTTAAAACCCACGGCGCTGGGCGGCCTCGAGAAGACCTGGCAATTGATGCAACAGGCCAGGGCGCTGGGGTTGGCCGCGGTCATCAGTTCGTCTTTTGAATCCGGTTTGGGCATTCTGACCCTGGCGAATCTGGCCAGCTGCACCGTGCGCGACCAGGCGGCGGGTTTGGATACCCTGAAATGGTTCGAGCAGGACCTCTTGGAGGAAAACGTGTTGATCCGTCATGGAAAGATCAATATCCGCCAGGCCCCGCCGCGGGAACAGGACATCGACTTTAATCTTCTTAAAGAAATCTTATGACCGAGCGTATTACGTGTCCCGTCTATGAACACGCCGCGAAAAACGGCGGTCAGAGCGCCGTTATCAGTAAAGACCGCGGCTTTTCCTATCAACAGTTGGAAGAATCCATTGACCTTGCCGCGGAAAACCTCAAGCGCCTCGGCGTAAACCCGCGCGAACGCGTCGCCATCATCAGTCCTAACAGTGTTGAATACATCACCGCGCTTTTCGCGTTGTGGCGTCAGGGCGCGGTGGCGTGTCTGTTGAGCACGCGCCTGCCGGAAGGAGGGACGCGCGCGTGCCTTCAAAATATTTCCTGCGTTAAATCAGTGACAGGGACTAATTTCTTAAAAAAATCAGTCCCTGTCACTGATTTCGTCACTGATTTCGATTTAAACGCTCCGGCCGATATCATGTTCACCTCCGGCAGCAGCGGCGATCCGAAAGCGGTCGCGCATAGCTTCGGCAACCACTATTACAGTGCCTCGGCCGCCAACGAGCATATCCCTGTGAAGTCTGGCGATCGCTGGCTGTTGTCTTTGCCGTTGTATCATGCCGGCGGGCTTGGTATTCTTTGGCGCACGTTTTTGGCCGGCGCGACGGTCGTCGTGCCCGGGGCTTCGGCAGATCTGGCGGATTCGTTACGCGAGTTTAACATCACCCACGTTTCTCTGGTCCCGACACAATTGCACCGGCTCTTAAGTGACCCGAAAAATGTCAATGCGCTGCAAAGAATGAAAGCGATTTTGATCGGCGGCAGCCCCATTCCCGATGCCTTGGTCCGTAAGGCCGTTGACGCGCGTTTGCCGATCCACGTGACGTACGGCTTGACCGAGATGGCCTCGCAGGTCGCCATATCGAAGCGTTTAACGAAAGAAGATTCATTGCCCCGCGGGCAAATTTTACGCTCCGCCCAGGTACGGATCTCGGATGGCCACGAGATTTTGGTTAAAGGAAAGACGCTTTTTCAAGGATACGTCCACGAGAAGGGCGTCGACCTTCCTTTAGATAAACAAGGCTGGTTTTACACCGGGGATCTGGGTTGCGTGGATGAGGACGGGACGCTCACCGTTTTAGGGCGCAAGGACAATATGTTCATCTCCGGCGGCGAAAATATCCAGCCGGAGGAGATCGAGCGGCATTTGTGCCATGTCGAGGGAATCGTGCAAGCCGTGGTCGTTCCGGTCAAAAGCGAAGAATTCGGCGAACGCCCGGTTGCCTTTGTGCAGACCAGGGAGGGCACGCGGCTTTCCCGCACACAAATTCTGTCTTCCTTGCGTGAATATCTTCCTTCCTTTAAACTGCCCGACCAGATCTACGCTTGGCCTGCCTTGGAGCCTCCGCAAGGGATCAAACACAATCGTTCCCATTTCCATCGATTGACCGAAAACGCCTCTTCACTTCAAAGGATTTCTTAGGTTGGCTTCTGAATCCTTTTTAACCTTTTCATAAGCCGATAAACCCCAATTTCGTCTTGCCAAATCCGGGATTTAACTGTAACGTATTTGTTATAAACGAAAAATCAGGTGTTAGAATCATTATCGAGGAAGGAACGGATGAAGTCGAAGCTTAACATTTCAAATAAAATTTTTTTGATCATGTCGCTTCCGTTGGTTGTGATTTTGTATTTTGGCATCAGCGGTATCCTCAAGCAAACAGTAACTCTCATGGAATTGGCGGGGTTGAAGCAGTTATCCGAACTCACCATCAAGATCACTTCCTATGTGCATGAATGCCAGAAGGAACGGGGGGCATCCGGGGTGTTTCTGGGAAGCAAAGGGACAAAATTCGATCAAGAAGTTTCAGATTACAGGAACTTAACAGACGCCAAGCGCGCGGAATTGGACGCGCTTCTCGCCGGGTTCGATAAAAACGCTTTCGGAGAAAAATTTGAGGCGGCCTTTGATACGGCTTTTGATTTTGCCGAAGGCATGGGGGAGATGAGAGGGGAGGTGGATGCCCTGAACGTTGAGGCGAAAGACGCTTTGGCTTTTTACACAAAACATAATGCGTTGATGCTGGATGTGATCGGTCATATTTCAAAAATAAGTTCCGATGCCCAAACGGGGACGTTCATTACCGCTTATGTCAGTTTTTCAAGAGGTAAAGAGCTTGCCGGGATAGAGCGCGCTATTATGAGCAATGTCTTTGCCGCCGATAAATTCGGGCCAAACCAGTATAATCAGTTTACCTCTATTGTCATACAGCAAGCGACCTATTTTGATGTTTTTTACTTTTACGCCACGGATGAAGAAAGGGATTTTTATAACAAAAAAATGCCAGGCCCTATTTTGGCTGAAGTCCAGAGGATGAGGGACATCGCTTTTGAGAGATTTACCATGGAGAGTTTGGGAAACGTTGATGCCGCCCATTGGTTTCAATCCACCACCCGGAAAATCGATTTATTAAAAGAGGTGGAGGATAAAATGGCGGAGGATGTCGCCCGGAGGGCCGCCTTCGTAGCTATCCAGGCCAGACACGAACTTGTCGTTTTGATTGGTTTGTTGATGGCCGCGTTTTTGGGGACGTTTGTCATCACATATTATTTTTCGCGGAAAATCATTGTCAAGCCCATACAAGCCGTGACAAATCAGCTTAAGGATGCGGCCCAGGGGGAGGGAGATTTGACAAGACGGGTCAATGTTCAAACGACGGATGAGCTTGGGGAATTGGCGCAGTGGTTTAATGTGTTCATCCAGAAAATTGAGTTGGTTGTCGCGCAGGCAAAAACGGCGGCACAGCAGTTGGCGGATGCCGCGAAACAGGTTTCTGCCAGCGCGCAAGCAATTTCGGACGGGGCCCAACAGCAATCAGTGAGTTTTGAGAAGCTTTCCAGCTCCGTTCAGTCCAACGCGATGAACGCCCAATCGGCCAACGGGCTCGCCCAAAATGTTTCGAAGAGTGCCGAAGAAACGGGAGTTGGGATGGACAATACGGTAGAGGCCATCGGAGAGATAAAAAAGGGTTCAAAGCAAATTAATAAAGCTGTGGAAATGATCACCGATATCGCCGATCAAACAAATCTCTTGGCGCTTAATGCCGCCATCGAGGCGGCCCGTGCCGGGGAGCATGGCAAAGGTTTCGCGGTTGTGGCGGATGAGGTGCGCAAGCTTGCCGAACGGAGTGCGGATTCCGCCAAAGACATTAAAGCCCGTGTTGGAGAAAGTTCAGGTCAGGTCCAGCGGGGTGTGTCGTTATCGCAAGAAGCAGGGAACAGGTTAAAGCAAATGGTGACCGATATTACAAAAGTGGCGCGACAACTTGAGTCCATATCCGGTGCGACACAGGACCAGGCCGTCGCGATGGAAGAAAACACTTCGATCACGGAAGCTAACGCGGCCGCTTCCGAAGAGTTGGCAATCTCATCCGAGCGCATGCTGACACAATCTCAGGTATTGCAAGGGCTTGTGGAGCAATTCCGTGTGACGGTGGGACCGAGCGGTGACGCAACAAAGAAAATTTAACAGATTTTCACTTCCCTTCAGCAACGTTTAATTTGCGACCTTGAAACAGAGGAGATGCGTTATCCTTTATCTTGCTGATGTAATTTTTCGAGTTTGACGTGCAGGTCCGCGGGGAGAAGGATCTTCTGGTGAGTCGCTTTGCTGACGGCCACGTGGACCGTGCGTCCGGTGCCGACGGTTTCCCGTCTGGCGTTCAAGAGGGCGTAGGTGAGCGTGAAGGAAGTCTGCCCGACCCTCCCGACTTTGACCTGTACCTCAAGGACATCCCCGACAAAAAGCGGCGCTTTGTAGTCGGATTCGGCATGGACGATCGGTAAAAAGAAATCCTTGGTGCGGATCAAATCCGCGAACCCGAACCCCATTGTCTCCAGCAGCGATTCATAGGCGTCGTGGATCATTTTGAACTGGTTGGCGAAGAAGATCACGCCCGCGGCGTCGGTGTCGTGGAGTTTTATTTTGGTTTGGTAGGTAAACATGGAATTTATTATAGCATAAACGCATTTTCACCAATCCTTTTTATTGACAAACAAAATAATTGGGGTATTATGGGCATTGCTTCGCTTTCCAAATCCTTAAACCCGCCTAAATTCAGGGAACGCGCGTGAACCAGAAAGCCCTCATCGCCGAATTCATCGGAACATTCACCTTGATCTTTATTGGAGTGGGTGCCATTGCCGGGAATTACATCAACGGCGGGCAAACGGGCCTGACGGGGATCGCTTTGGCTCACGGGTTGGCTATCGCCGTTATGGTCAGCGCGACCGCCGCGGTCAGCGGGGGGCATTTAAATCCGGCGGTGACGATCGGGTTGTTCGCGGCCCGAAAGATCGACGCTGTCAATGCGGTCGGCTACGTGCTCGCCCAGTGTCTCGGGGGGATCGTGGCGGCGGGTTTGATCAAATTTTGCGTTCCGGCCATGGCGCTGGCGGCGGTGGGGATGGGCACGCCTGCTGTCGGGGCCGGGGTCCCGGTCAGCATGGCGTTCATCACGGAAATTATCTTGACGTTCTTTCTGGTTTTTGTCGTGTACGGTTCCGCGGTCGATAAAAGGGCGCCGAAAGTCGGCGGGCTTTTTATCGGATTGACGGTGGCGCTCGATATTTTGATGGGTGGGCCCATCAGCGGCGCGGCCATGAACCCGGCCCGGCATCTGGGGCCGGCGTTGCTCGGCGGCGGACTGCAGAATATTTGGCTGTATTGGCTTGGCCCGGTCATCGGCGGCATTTTGGCCGGGGTATGTTATAAGCGGTATTTAGAATAAGCAAAGAAGAAAGGGATCGCGCTATGCCTCAAGCAACAGTTACGGTAACACTCAAAGGAAACCCTGTCACTTTGGTGGGCAATGATGTCGCGGTCGGCCAACCGGCGCCGGATTGCGCGTTGGTCGCCAACGACCTTTCCGAATTCAAGCTTTCATCATTAAAGGGCAAGAAAGTCATCCTCTCGGTCGTTCCGTCGCTCGATACCGCGGTCTGCGACCTGCAGACCAAACGCTTTAATAAGGAAGCGGCCGCGTTGGGCAACGATGTCGTTGTCCTGACGATCAGCATGGATTTGCCCTTCGCGCAAAAGCGCTGGTGCGGCGCGGCCGGTGTTGACCGCGTGCGGACCCTCTCCGATTATCGCGAGGCCGCTTTCGGCAAGGCCTATGGCGTATTGATCGCCAGCGCGCCGTTGTCGCGTTTGTTGGCCAGGTCGATCTTTGTCGTCGATGCCCAAGGGGTCTTGCGTTATAAACAGATCGTTCCGGAAGTTTCAACCGAACCCAACTACGAAGCGGCGTTGACCGCTTTAAAGAAAATATAAAAAGAGGAGGGACGAGTTATGGCATTTACGTTACCGGATTTGCCGTACGGCTTCGACGCGCTGGAGCCGCACATCGATACTCAAACGATGCAGATCCATCACGGAAAGCATCACGCGGCGTACGTGAACAATCTCAACAAGGCCCTCGAAGGCAAGAAAGATTTCGAGGCGAAGTCGATTGAAGATCTGGTCGCGCACATCAACGCGGTCCCTGAAAATATCCGCACCGCCGTTCGCAACAACGGTGGAGGGCATTACAACCACAGCCTTTTTTGGGAAACGATTGGCCCCAAGGCCGGCGGAGCGCCCACTGGCGAATTGGCCGACGCGATCAAGGCCGATTTCGGCAGTTTCGACGCCTTCAAGGAAAAATTTACCACTGCGGGCACCACGCGTTTTGGCAGCGGCTGGGCCTGGCTTATCGTCAGTAACGGAAAACTCGCCGTCTGTTCAACTCCCAACCAGGACAATCCCTTGATGGATATTGCCGAGGTCAGAGGCAAACCCATTTTAGGCATGGACGTTTGGGAGCACGCCTATTACTTGAAATATCAAAACCGCCGTCCCGATTACATCGCCGCTTTCTGGAACGTGATCAACTGGAACGCGGTCGGCAAGCGTTACAAATCCCTACTCCAAAAAACAAAATAAAAGTCGTTTTTTCTTGAAAATCTGCTTGACTTTAGTGTCCCCAGGTAATACTATATGTTGTGCTGTTCCGCTAATCGAATCAATATATTGTGCTTTTACGTCATGTTTTCCAAGCCCGTCCAATCCGTCATTAAACCGCGTTCCCGACGCCACTTGTTAAGCCCCTGTACATTTTTTAAGAAGGAGAGAAGACTGTATGCCGCACCAGAAAACCGCCGCTGATTTCGAAATGAACGTTCAAAAACGCAACGGACAAGTCGTCGCCTACAACGAATTGCGCGTTAAAAAAGCGATCGGCAACGCCTTCAAGGAACAGGCCGGGTTGCCGCGTGAGGTTGAACTGTCCATCGAAATGGCGCGCGACGTGGACCGGGTCGCGGCCGGCGTTTTTCACGTCCTGAAAGAGCGTTTGCACGATAAAGCTTCAGTGACGGTCGAAGAGATACAGGATGAGGTCGTGCGCCAGTTGTATGAAAATGGTTTTAAAGACACCGCGGAGCTGTACGCGAACTACCGCAAACAGCACGCGGCCCGCCGGGCGTTGTTCGAGCTTTACACCACGACCAAACGCGACGGCAAGGCGGTATCGTTCAAGCCGGAGAAGATCACCCTGGCCATTGCCAAGGCGTTCCGGGCCTGCAATGGCGGCATATTGACCGAGGCGCTTCTGGAAACGGCGCGCAAAATTTCCGTCGACGTCATCGCTGACATCCGCGCGCAGTGGCCCGAGGGCAAACGCCTTGAGATCGAAGAGATCCAGGACTTGGTCGAGAAGAATTTGATGAAGGCGGGGTATCTGGACATCGCCCGCCGGTACATCGCTTACCGGGAAGAACGCGCCAGGATCCGTCGGGACAAACAGCGCGCGCGGGACACGCGGGAAGTTTCGCAGGAATGGATCAAAGCGATCAGCTATAAGACGAAAGACGGACGTCAAGAACCGCTTCCTTTAGACGAGATCCGGTTCTCCATCGAGAGCTGCTGCGAGGGACTGGCAAATGTTTCCGTCGAGGAAATTTTGAACGAATCCCGGAAAAATTATTTCAACGGCATTACAGGGGAACAGCTGGCGACTGCGCACGTCATGGCGGCGCGTTCGTTCCTGGAGAAGGACCCGCAGTACACCTTTGCCGCGGCCCGGCTTTTACTTCTGGATTTATATCAGGAGGCCCTCGGGCATCCGGTGAGTTTTGAAGGGATGAAAGCCGAGTACGCCGCGTATTTCGCTCAATATATCCACAAGGCTGTTGAGCTGGACCTGTTGAGCCCCGACCTCTTGCAGTTCGATCTGAAATCGCTGGGGCATAACCTCAAACCCAAACGGGACCTTCTCTTCCATTACATGGGGTTGCAGACCTTGTATGACCGGTATTTTATCCACTGGGAAAAACGGCGTCTCGAGTTGCCGCAGATCTTCTGGATGCGGGTCGCCATGGGCCTCGCCAAAAAAGAAGGCGCCCAAAAGAACGAAAAGGCGATGGAGTTTTACGACGTCCTTTCGACGTTCCGCTTTACTTCCTCCACGCCGACGCTGTTTAATTCCGGCACGCGGCATTCCCAGCTTTCTTCGTGCTTTCTGACGACCATCGAAGATGACCTTTCGCATATCTTTAAATGCGTCCAGGACGACGCCATGCTCTCGAAATGGAGCGGCGGGCTCGGCAACGACTGGACGAACGTGCGCGCGCTGGGTTCCCGGATCAAGGGGACCAACGGCAAGAGCCAGGGCATCATCCCGTTTATGAAGGTCGCCAACGATACCGCTGTGGCGGTCAACCAGGGCGGCAAGCGCCAGGGGGCCATGTGCGCGTATCTGGAAATATGGCACATGGATTTTGAGGATTTTATCGAACTGCGCAAGAACACGGGGGACGAACGCCGCCGCACGCATGACATGCACACGGCCGCGTGGATCCCCGACTTGTTTATGAAACGCGTCAAGGAAAACGGCGAGTGGACGCTTTTTAGCCCCAACGAGGTGCCTGATCTGCACCATATCTACGGCCGTGAGTTCGAACAGCATTACGTGGCCTATGAGCAGAAGGCCAAAGAGGGCAAGATGCGCCAGTTCAAGGCTGTCCCGGCGGTGCAATTGTGGCGCAAGACCCTGACCATGCTTTTTGAGACCGGCCATCCGTGGATCACGTGGAAGGACCCGTCGAACATTCGCTCGCCGCAAGACCACATGGGGGTCGTGCACAGTTCCAATCTGTGCACGGAGATCCTCCTTAATACCTCCAAAGATGAAACCGCCGTCTGCAACCTTGGCTCGGTGAACCTGGCCGCGCACACGACCGCGCGAGGGCTGGACCATCCCAAACTGCGGGAAACGGTCCGCACGGCGGTGCGGATGCTGGATAACGTCATTGACATTAATTTTTATCCGACCAAAGAGGCGGAGACCGCCAACCAGAAACACCGTCCGATCGGCCTGGGGTTGATGGGTTTCCAGGACGCGTTGTTCATCCAGAATTTAAGCTACGCCTCGCAGGAGGCGGTCGACTTTGCCGACGTGAGCATGGAGGCGATTTCGTATTACGCGATCCAGGCCTCGATCGCCCTGGCCAAAGAAAAAGGCGCGTACGCGACGTACCGCGGGTCGAAATGGGACAGGGGATTACTGCCCATCGATACGCTGTCCCTCCTGGAGCAGGAACGCGGCGGGTATCTTGATGTGGACCGCTCATCCAGGATGAACTGGACGCCCCTCCGCCAGGAATTGAAAAAGCACGGCATCCGGAACAGCTTGGTCATGGCGATCGCGCCGACCGCCACCATCGGCAACATCGTCGGCGTCACGGCCTCCATCGAGCCGATCTACAAGAATGTCTTCGTCAAAAGCAACCTCTCCGGCGAATTTACCGTGGTCAACGAATTCTTGGTCGAAGATTTAAAGAAACTCGGGATCTGGGACCAGGAGATGATCAACGACCTGAAGTATTTT
>DPIG01000068.1 GCA_003522725.1 Candidatus Omnitrophota bacterium | reverse complement strand
GTTTGTGTTGTATTTCCCGCGAAGCGAAGATTGGGATAACCATCAGGGCCAGGACTATTTCATTCCGTTCACACCGGCTGCCATCCATCAGGACGCGCTGGCCGCGCGGGACATTGAGCTCAAAGAGTGGCTGGCGTACGGCCCGGGTTCTGACGAACAATGCTATCCCCGGGAGCCTTTTATGATTTTGGCCAAGGTGAAATCTTCTGTCCCTGGACATTTTATCAGCGCCGAGGTCTTGGCGACAACACCGGAAAACACCTTGGAAAATGTGCCCATGGCATGGCTGGCCACAACCAACGGCGCTCTGCATACGTTTCAGGCGATGATCTTGCCGACGGCTTCCGGTTTGTGGCGGTATCGAATTCGCATCATGGCTTTGGGCAGGGAGTTGATTTCAGACAAAGAAGGCCGGATCGATGTGAAACAACCCCAGGGAGAAAGTTGGATGGAAGGGCCGGTGGCGCGTGAGGTCCCGAGGGAATTCGGCCGGGACCTTCTTTGGACGGGGCATCTGTTTGTGGGTAATGCCATGGCCGCGGCCCAGGCGCAAGTCATGGGATTTGATGCCGTGCTCAATGTGGCCGATGGCATTGATCTGGTCCTGCCGGAAGAGGTGGAATATCACAAGATCGGCCTGCAGGACGGCGCTCACATCCCTATCCCCGGCGACAAACTTTTGGAGGCTGTGACATGGCTTTTGGGGATTCTGATGCATCCGGATTTTTCTGAAAGAAAAGTCCTGGTCCATTGCCGCGCCGGCATAGGCCGCGCGGGTTCGGTCGCCGTGGCGGTTGTGTATGCCGCGCATCTTTGGCCCCCAAGAAAAATTACCTATGAGCAGGCTGTGGCCTTGGTCCGGAGAGTCAAGCCTGATATTTATCCTCATCATGGCCTGCGTCAGACCCTGGAAACATGGACTCAAGAAATGATAGAGAAGTCTCTGAATGAATACGGAGAACGGGTGCCGCGCGATACAACTTCTTCGCCTGTGTCTGATGAGGGGGCTAAGAGCCCATGGACGCCCGGGAGAATTTATACGACGGCGCTTGAGCTTTGGGATCATCTTCGGGAACATCCCCGCGCGTGGAAGATATTGCGGAATTTGATACAGCAGTCCGACTTGCCGCAGCGGCATGAGATTTATCTCACCATGGGCAACGATGTCGGTAAAACCGGCCTGTCCAGCGCTTACAGGTGGCTCGATGTAAACGCGCAAGAGACTGATTTGACGGGCGAGGGCGGGGTTATCCGAGGCGCTATTGAATTTAATACCAAGGTGGCCAAGCGGGTTGACGATGCTGTGATGGCCATGATTCTCGGGCATGAGATAGGAGAACTTGCGGGACTTGGCTTTGGGATATTTTTATATTATGGGGAGATAGAAGAAATCGTCAGCCAGGAAGCCGTCTGGAGAGAGGCGGGGATCACATCTGATACGGCGCGGCTGCCCGCTGGGCGGCGCGCTTTTACCTCGGAGAGGGAGTTGATCCGTCAATGGCTCGGTTCAGGACGTTCCGAAAAAGACATCAAGGAGCGTCTCTCGCACGCGCAGGAATTGTTGGCCGATAAGATCGGCATGGTTTTGGCAACGCGCGCCGGCTATGAAGCGCGAAGCATGTTTGAATTTTTGAAGGGTTTGCGGGTGGACCCGCGGACGGGTTACAGCTATCGCACTCATCCGCCGCATGAGATCCGTCTGCGTCATTTGCAGAAATTCGTCGATTCGGGGCTCCATCGGTCCATGACCGTTTCGGACTTGATCCGGTCTTTCTCCCGTCTGGATGATGTTTCCTCCAGCCCGATGGCTCGTGGAGAACATCGGTCTATTCAGCCGGTCATCGATTGGCGGGTCATGGCGGAGGCGAAAAAGAGCTGGGACGAGGTTTTCGGCAATACCCGGCCGGTCGTTCTGGAAATAGGTTTTGGAAAAGGGGAATTTATTCTGGGACAGGCCCGGACTCATCCCGGAAAGAATTATGTCGGTATTGAGTTATTGGATTCCCGGGAGGAGATAGGATCCCTGGTTGGTCAAATCCGCCGGAGGTCCTTGCGCAATATCCGGCTTGTCTACAATATTCAGGCGGAGGTCGCGGTCCCGCAGATTTTCCGCAACGGGGAGATCAAAGAAATATTTATCCATTTTCCGCCGCCTTTCAGGAAATCTTCCCTCTTCATGTTGAGGTTTTTCTGGCCTTCCGCGCGCGGGGGCAATGTTTTTGCCCAAGGGCTTTACGATGCTCTGGCTCCGGGAGGCGGCATCCATATCGTGACGGACAGCATAGAGTATGCAAAAGAAATTGTATGGAATTTTGAGCATAACATCCATGGAAAAGTCGTTGTCAGGCGCTCTTCGCGCGTCCCCCCTTCGATGCCGCATTCTTTCGTCGGCGATGAGGGGCGGGTAATCCCCGCGCGGCGCTACATTCATATCAAAGAAACGGGGAAGGCCCCCGCCTCCTCGCCTTTGGCGAAGTCTCGCCGTGACGCGGCGGACTCGCCGGTGGAAGAAAATGTGAACAGCGCCCTGTCTCTGGGGGATGAAAATCATTTCTCCTTCAGAATCCTTCCGGAAGACATTGAAGGGTTGGCTGAGAAAAAGCTCGTTGATAAAAATGGCGCATCGTACACGGTCGTCATATCTTTCTTTTTGAACAATAAATCAACTGACAGACTTTCTTCGTTTATGCTAAAGGTGGCCAGGGAAGGCCGGGATGCATGTTTGGCCTACGCCTCATTACACATAAAATGGGATGGGCAAAGAAACATTATACGTTTAGGTTATATTACCACGGCATTGTCACGCTCCGAAGGGAAAGGTCTCGCGAAAGGCATGGTGGGCCTGATCGGCAGCGTTTCTCCTCCAGAAAGCATTATTATTTTTGACACCTCCGATTTTCCTAAATTATCCCGTATCGTCCGATCTGCGGGATTCACAAAACAGATTATTCCCGAAGAATATACTTCTAACAGTGATTACCAATACGGTTTTATGAAACCGGAGGGACAAGGGTCTCCCGCGCAGATACAAGCCGGGGAAGAAGCGGGGAGAACGCCTTCTTCGACCAAGAAAGTTCCTTCCTCCTCGCCCCTCGATTCTGTTCGTAAGGCGCCGGGGGCTGTGTCGTCCCGCCAAAATCCAGGATTTTGGCGAGGCTCCTCGCCGCTGGAGGAGAATTTATCGAGGAGTGAACAGCTAAGAAAGATTCAAAGCAGGAAATATGACGTTTTGGTCGTCGGCGGCGGGATCAACGGCGGGCAGATCGCCTGGGCGTTGCGGCTCGCGGGAAAAAAAGTCGCGCTGGTCGAAAAAGGCGATTACGGCGGCGGGACAAGCGGTAAATCAACCAAAATAGCCCTCGGCATGACGGGTTATCTGGAGCAGACCGTGTATCATTTGTTTAAAGGGCTGGTTTTTTTGAGCCCGCAGCACCTGTACCAGGCTTACGCGCATTGGCGGCTGCTGAAGGAAGTCCTGGAAGAAAGAAAACAGTTTTTGGCCCTCCATGCCGATTCCGTCAGACCCGAAGAGTTTTATTACCCGATTTACAAAGACGACCGCAAGGATTTCTGGCGGGTGAGGGCGGAAACGTGGGTCTACGATCATCTCGCGGGGATCGGGGAAAAGCATCCCCATTATCACAGGGTCATGCGCGGCAAAGAGGCCAGGGAGATGATCAGAGAAATCGGTCTGAAAGAAGATGGCCTGAAGGGGATCGTCACCTATTGGGACGCGCGCCTGAATGACAAAGAGCTTGCCCGGAGAATTATCCTTGAGGCCGCGGCCTTCGGTGTTGATGCCGTGAACTATGTCCGGGCGGAGATCCCGCCGGAAAAAGAAGGGGATTCATGCAGAATCAAAGTCGAAGATGTCCGTACGGGAGGCCGTTATGAACTAAAGGCCAGGGTCGTCGTTTTGGCCTTGGGGCCGTGGATGCCAGGTGCCGCGCGGAGAAGGGGAACTCATATCATTGTTTCCCCGCGGCTGACGGATCATTCGGTGATCCGGCTTTCTTCGCGGGGCGGCGCGCTTTTCATTTTACCCCTTAAAAACGCGAGCCTTGTCGGAACGACCGATGTCCCGACGACTGCCGACCCGGACAGCGAGGAGGTTTCCGAAGAGGACATCCATTATCTTATTGATGAGGTCAACCGGAATCTTGACGGGAACAAACAAATTTCCCTTGCCAATGTCAAGGGGACCTTTGCCGGCCAGCGGGTGCCGCTCAAGGGCATGAGAGAAGGCGATCCGGCCTGGCATATCGAGATCACGCAGGAAGGGGGCATCTTTGGGCTCTTCGGCACCGGGAAACTGACCACCAGCCGGCTGACGGCGCAAAGAGTTTCCGATCGGGTCGTTGAGTACCTGCGGCATCAAGAGAATTCCCGCTCTTCCAGCTCGCCCATCGCCGCTGATACGAGGGGAGCTGATGCCGCCACGGTTCAAAAGGCAAACGAACTGCTTTTCCAACTACGCAAAAAAGAGAATAGAGACGCTGTGGTAGACAGGCGGCAATCCGCCGCCCTGCTTAAGGAAAGACCCGCCGTATTTTATGAACAGCTTATGAATGGCTGGGATGAGCAACAGCGCGGTCAATACGGCACAATCGCGAAGAGATTCGCCAATCAGGTTGTCCGTATGAATATCTCTACGCCTTTTCATGAGCAATTAATGACTGAAAATGTGGTAAGGGCGGCCGGCCGGCTTTTGCTGGAGGAGATCAAGGCGCTCGCGCTTTACTACAAGCCGGGCAAGAAGTTGGCAAATATACTTGTCAAGGCCGGAGCGGATAGAATATTAGAGATGCGCTCAATAGTCCACAGGCAACCCTATCCATATCCTGGCGCGATCATTCAGAGCAGTTTCAGCGCGCCTGACCCGGAGGAGCATTTTAACCGCAAAATCTCCGAGTTTGATAACGCTGTTGAGGCCGTCAAGAATGAGTTATTGCCGCGCAAAAAGCTCTTGCCTGAACAGGCATACGACGAGGCCTATAAGATTATATATAAGAAATTCAACGTTTACAGATATCACTACAACAAGGCGCTGCAGCAGGTTTTGGATATGGTAAGCCGGAGCGGAGGAGGCGCGGCCGTAAAACTTCCAGAATCATTTGAGCGTATATTCATCTCGCTCGGATCGGCGGTCCATGACATTGACCTTCGCGTAAATCCATCGGCGTATTCTATAGAGCGCAACGATGTTATAAAAATATTTTTTGAAGAACCCCGGACAGCCCGGCGGGATTTCTATCAGGGATGGGCGAAGGATAAACTGGAACGATACAAGATGGAGTTATGGAAGATTTTTAGAAAATTCAGGGAGCAATCAAAATCCGCCCTGCGCGATATCAAAGATGAAAAACAGCGCGACGCCTTGCGGGAGACGATCAACCAAAGGGTATGCAGGGATTTTGTCAAGCCGCTGGCTCAAGCGGCGGCGTATCTGGAATTAGAGGTCAAGAAGAAATCTGTGGAGGAGGCATATGAGACATTGAAGCAGAAGCCCGATTGGGTGACGCCATCCGAGATTCCCGCCGAAGAACAAAAAGCGCGATGGCAGGTAATATTAAAACAACTTACGGGGCGGATTGTCAGCGATGAGCTGCTTGCCAGGCTTATAGCCGGGGCGTTTGATGAGGAGGTTGAAAGGCTTAAGGGCGCGGAAGAAGGCGCCGGCAAATCCGCGCCCGGTTCCGGCGGAGAAGAGGAATATTATCACCTCCGTCTTGGGAGGGGTTCCTCGCCGGTGGGGAGCAATCCGGAAGATGAGGACAGAAAAGAGAACGATGGATCCGATATCTTGAAATGGGTTGATGGTGTACTTAAAAAGGCGAGGGGGGCTGACGCGGCCGTTGAGATAGCGGACCATCTCTTCATGAGGTATCTGATAGATGGCAAGGATCACAAAGAGGAGGAGCTGGTCTTCTCGCGCGTTCTTGATCATCCCTCCAGGCGGTCTAAAAAAACCAGGTTGTTTTTGGTTGAAGAAATCAAGGCCAGGCTGGATGCCCACCGTTCGGTACACATGAGGGCGTGGATAGAAGGAATGATTATTCGTGCCGTGAAAGAGGACGAGGGAAACGGCAAGAGGCTTTATGGACATGGGGCGGATGTGACAAAAGACATTTTGGCATACAGCAGGAAGCAGGCCATGCTGAAGTCTGATTTGTTAGATATCCTTGAAAGCATCGTACGGAATCCTGGCCGTGATGTCCACTATCCGCGGTTGGTCAAATTGACAGAGAGGATTAAAGACGCGTTAGCCGGCCGGGTGCCGTCGGTTGATATCAAGCGAAAGCCGAAGGAGGAGACCAGCGTCGAAGACGTAAGGGATGCCCTGGATAAAATATTGCGCGAAGGAGGCAAGATCGATCATCTCAGCCTTCATCGGAGGGGTGGGATGCGGTGGTTGTTGGACAGAATAGACTACTGGAAACTCTATTTGCCGACCAAGAACTTCCGGCCGAAGATGTTCCGGCATTTCGGGTTTGAGGTGCCGGAGACAGAAGGGGAAGAAATTGATATCACCAGCAACAAGAGCCTTAATGAGGAGGGGAAGACGCTGACCAACGCGTATGTGGAGTTGATCAAGTCTTATGGCGCGCGCGCCCGCAAGGGGGATAAGGCGGCAGAGAGATGGATCGAGATCACCAAACACGCGTATCGTAAATTGATAGGACATAAATGGAAGTTAGTCTATCCCGAGCGATGGAAGAATTTGAGCGCCGCAAAAGAAGGAAAAACGGGAACAGCGCCTGATTCCGAAAGGACGAAAGAGGTCTCCTCGCCACTCGATTCTGTTCGTAAGGCGCCGGGGGCTTCGTCCTTCGATCCTTCGACTAACGCTCAGGATCGAACCCTGAGCGCAATCGAAGGGTTCGACAGGCTCAGGACTCGGCCTGAGCGAAGTCGAAGGTCTTCGTCGCCCCACCAGGATCTGGCCTCTTCGCCGGTGAAGGTCGGCGGGCAGATATCTGGGGAAGATTGGATTGTCGCCCCCCTCCAGCATTTTCTCAATAGCAGGGTGGGGAAGACACACCTGTTAGACATGCAGGATATCGCCGCGCCTTTAAAGGGAAAGGTCGTGATTGCGGCGCGGGGGTCAGAAGGTGAAATATCTCAGTATGTAGCCGTTATTTACTATCCGTGGGAGGCCTTGCGATTCAAGAATAATAAAATGCCACCCAAGGAACATATCCGGAGGGCATTTGCTTTCACAGGATTTTTTATCCAGGACGGGAAAGCGGTTATCTCAATGATTCAAAGCGATATCCACGGTAGTCTCAGCGACAGTTATAAAAAGAAGCTGGCAGACTGGCCATTGATATTGATCGGGGTGGCAGAGCGATACGTCCGCGGCCGGGATGCCGGCGAAATCATGATTGTTCCCGCCAGGCACCAAATTGAACAATATCTTGATTTCCCCGAGAAACTGGCGAAAAAAATCTACGATGAACCGGCCCTGAAGATGGGATACCTTTATGAAAAACTCGCGAAACCGATGGTTATAGACGGTTTCTTCGTTCGTTTTGTGTATCATAAGAACCTGGCAACATTCCCTCCCGGGGACGGACGCGCCTCCTCGCCCCTCGATTCTGTTCGTAAGGCGCCGGAGGCTTCGTCGCCCCGCCCAAGGCGGGGCTCCTCGCCGCTGGAGGCATCTGACAACACATCGGACAGATTTGAGTTTGTTGAGGAGACTGATGCTGACGGCAATCTCACGGCTCGCATGGGGGAAATCAGTTTTCAGGAATCCAGCCACGGCATTTACGTGAGCAATCAATATGCCGGCTATTTCATTTTCAGGAAAGAAATGACACAAGACGGAAAGCCGAAATGGCTTATCACGAATGTCTCGCTTGATCCATTTTGGCGCGGCAGAGGCATTGTGACGAAGGTCGCGAGGTGGTTTGTGGACAGGGCCCGGCGGGAGAACGCGCTGGTAGAGATCAGCAACATCGGCAACCCTCTGATGATCGCCATAGCCGATAAATTGTTGTCGGACGTATCTGTGACCGTTTTTATGGGCACGAACCAGCTTTTGGCCATGGAGGTGCTTGGGCCGGTGATGGTTTTATATGGCGATGAAGAAATCGGTGAACTGAAAATTCAGGACGGTGTCATCGCATGGAGTCATTTGCGAAAACATTTCCAGGCATTCGCAGAGGAGAATAGAGTTGTTATCGTCGAAAAGATTTTGGGGAGGGAATGGAGACCGTTGTATTTCAAGCTTTACAGCCGCCATCATCTTCCGGCGCTTAATATGGGCAAATTGTTCAGGGTGGTGGAGATAGTTAGTCCGGCCGGCGGCACTTGCGGCCGCTTGCACTTTGACAAGGACGGCGATCTGGACAGCCGTAAATCTTATGTGCGGGAAGAGATAGAGGCCGCGGTGGAGGGTTTTAAAGTTAACATCAAAGCTCCGGGCGGCGGCAGATATGGATTGGGGGCTTATCCGCGCGGGGATATCCATCTTACAGGCACCCCGCGCGGCTCCTCGCCCCTCGATTCTGTCAAAGCCCCGGGGGCTGCGTCCTTCGACAGGCTCAGGACTCGGCCTGAGCGAAGTCGAAGGCCTTCGTCGCCCCGCCAAGGGCGGGGCTTCTCGCCGGTGAGGAATAACAGATCGGGACGCGGGGCGCCGCGGAATGATCTGGGGTATCTGCCGTGGGAGGCGAGATATTTCTCGTGGAAGAGGGAGAAATTCGGCGAAGAGGACATCCGCGGCATGCTGGCCAAGCATCACTGGAGCCGGGCCGCGGCCGCGCGGGAAATCGGCATCACCCTTGATCTTCTTAATACCTGGCTGGATGATTCATATCCGGCGCTCCGGCAGGAACAGCGCCGGCAAAGATACGTCTATCTTGCCGGGTTCATCGGCGAGGCCGGGCGGAAATTCTGGGGGAGGGAAGAGATCGCGTTTTCCATGGGGGTCACTCCCAGCGCCTTGAGCAACGAGATCATCAAGCTGGAGGCGGAGCCGGACCAGATCAAAAAGCTCCTGCGGGAACTGCGGCAAAGGGACCTGGAAAATCTCGCGATGCTTTTCAACAGGATCAAAGAGAGGGCGGGCGTGGACCATATTGTCCTTTACGAGGAGTTGCGGCGGGAAAAGCGGGAATTCCTCGACCAGGTGTCCGGCCAAAAGGGCTTGTTGAAAGCGCCCAGCCTGGTCACGGTCCGGAATAACATTTTAAGCGCTGAAGGCCGCAAGTCCGCGGTGTTTGAGCTTTTCCGAAAACAGTTCGCGGACATGGCCGATGAGGCCGGCGGCGGCCTCGCGAAGATCGTCGGCAAAATGGGCCGTGAGGTCAAAGACACCATTCCGGTCCGGCTTTTATTGAAGCCTTATGGGGTTCTGAAAGCGGATAAGGACCGCCCCTCGCATGGAAACGGGGCCGGCAGGCCGGCGCGGAAAGAGGACAGGCTCGCGGCGCTTATCCGTGAATTCAGCAACCCCGCGCCCGGGGCCGCGCGGCAGGAAAATATCGGGGAGGATTCGAAACGCCAGCCCCGGCTGGTTGTCGAGGCCATGCAACGGGTCTTGGGGGACAACGTGGACCACTGGCAGGCGTATCCGCGGCTGGCGCCGATATTTTTAGACGCCTTTGCCGTGATCAAAGAGA
>DPIG01000051.1 GCA_003522725.1 Candidatus Omnitrophota bacterium | reverse complement strand
CTGGCTTCCCGGATCGTTTCAGCTTTTGGTTGCGGGGCCGCCACGATCGGCGTCTTTTTCGAAAAGGAGCCGGAAGACAAACGCACGGCATCCGCCGGGTGGTATAATTCCGTCGCCTTCGAACAAAAGGCCAGGCAGGCTGGACTGTATGCCAAGAGCTTTAACGGAGACGCCTTTTCAGATGATATAAAAAATAAGGTGGTCGACGCGATCAAAAAAGATCTGGGACAAGTGGACCTGGTCATTTACAGTTTGGCTTCTCCCCGTCGGGAACACCCCAAAACCGGCCGGCTCGCCAAATCGGCCTTAAAACCGATCACGAAGGTTTACACCGGCAAAACCCTGGATGTGACCACGGACACCCTGGCGCCAGTGACCTTGCCGCAGGCGACTCAAGAAGAAATTGAACAAACCGTATCGGTCATGGGCGGCGAAGATTGGGAATACTGGATCGACGCGTTGGAGAAAAATGATTTATTAGCTCAGGGGGCGATGGCGGTGGCGTATTCGTATATGGGGCCGGAGCTGACCCGCAGCATTTATCGCGAGGGGACGATCGGCCGCGCGAAAGATCATCTGGAGGCAACGGCGCGTAAATTGGACGGGCGTCTTAAAAAAATAAAAGGACGGGCGCTCGTGTCCGTCAACAAGGCCCTGGTCACGCAGTCCAGTTCCGCCATCCCCGTCATCCCTTTATATTTTGTATTATTAAATAAGGTGATGAAATCCAAGGGCATTTATGAGGATTGCATCGCCCAGATCTGCCGTCTTTTTGCCGCCCGGCTTTACACGGGCGGGCCCATCCCCGTTGACGAACAGGGGCTCATCCGGGTGGATGATTTTGAGCTGCGCGCCGATGTCCAGACCGAAGTCAATACGAGATGGGAGAAGCTGACCAACGAAAATCTTGCCCAGCTCGCCGATCTCGACGGATATCATGAGGAATTTCTACGGCTCTTTGGTTTTGGGTTAGCCGGCGTCGACTACAACGCCGACGTCGATTATCAGCAAAAACTTCCCTCCGCCGTATCTTCATAATTTTTTCCCGTCTGTTTGTTGCAAAAATCCAGTTTTGGTCGATGTCGCATAATGTCAATATATGTCAATTTATGTAATTTTATATACAGTAAATGCTTAAAAACAATCATATATGAGATTTATTGAAAAAATATTCATAAAAATGTTGACATGCAGTGGTCTGTGTAATAAATTGTTGAAGCATGTCGATGATTGTCATTGAGGTGGTCAGGTGCGTCTTAATTTAGATATGATGGATTCCTATAATAATATGCGCTTTCATGAACTGTTGACAATCGATGAAGTGGCCAAATATCTTCGGGTGAAGAGAAGGACCATTTATGAGTGGGTCAAAAAGGGAAAGATCCCCGCCATCAAGACCGTGGGCCAGTGGCGATTCAAGAAAGACAGGATCGACGCCTGGCTGGATGGCAAATAGCCAACAAATAATGTAAGGAGGAAGAAGCATGGCTGACGTAAAAACAAACAGAAACGTGGAACAGGATATCCGGGAGTTGGTGGCCGAGATCCTTGAGAGCGAACCGCAAGAGATCGGTATCGACGCTCATTTTGTCAAGGACCTGGGGATGGATTCGATGATGGCCCTCGAGATCCTGGCCGGCATCGAAAAAAAATATCGTATCGTTATCCCGGAAGAAACATTGCCGAAATTCACGTCCTTGCGGGCGACCATCACGATCGTCGAAGGCATTTTAAAAAAGAAATAACGTCATCGAACCCGAAAACGAGGAGAGAAATATGTATTTCAAGAAGCTGGAACTTTTCGGATTTAAATCGTTTGCGGATCGAACAGTTCTGAATTTTGAGCCGGGCATAACCGCGGTTGTGGGGCCGAATGGATGCGGGAAGAGCAATATATTTGATGCCATCCGCTGGACCCTCGGTGAACAAAGCACCAAAGAACTGCGCGGCGCTTCGATGGAAGACGTTATTTTTAACGGGACGGCCCAAAAACCGTCTCTGGGTTTTGCCGAAGTCAGCATCACGTTCGCCAATCCCAACCGCGCGCTGGCCATCGATTATGATGAAGTGACCATCACCCGGCGGCTGTTTCGTTCCGGCGAGAGCGAGTATATGCTCAACAAGACGATCGTGCGGCTTAAAGATATCCAGGAATTATTGATGGGAACGGGGATCGGCGCGGAGGCATATTCTTTGGTCCAGCAGGGAAAAGTCGACCTGGTCGTCAGCGCCAGGCCCGAAGACCGCCGGATGATCTTTGATGAGGCCTCCGGCATCACCAAATATAAATCGAGGAAAAGAGAGGCTTTGAATAAATTAAAGGACACCGAGAATAATCTGTTGCGCCTCAATGACATTATCATCGAAGTCCGCCGGCAGATCGGTTCCATCGAACGCCAGGCCAACAAGGCCCGCAAATATCAGGAAGAGTTCAAGAATCTTGAGCGCCTCGAGATCCGTTTGGCCAGGGACCAGGTCGGGTCATTTGAACAGAAACGCGCCGGGATCAATGAAGAGATCCAGGCCTTGAAGTCCAAAGAAGCGGTGATGAACAAGGAACTGGAGGAGCGTGCCGGTCTTTTGACCGGCGAACTGGATTGCCTCGGGGAACTGGAACAAAAGATCAACGGCGTGCACGCGGAAGAGATCAAGCTGGACGGACAAATGGACCTGGACAACCGCCAGATCGGATTCAACGAGGAGCGCGTTGAAGGGATCCGCCTGGGCAATGAAAAGATCAAAGATCAAAAGAAACAGTTAATCGAGCGTTGCCGCACCCAGCAGGAAAAAGTCGAAAAATTGAAGCAGGAATTGGGTGTTATCCAGGACAGTTTGCAATTTAACGAGCAGAGCCTGAAAGAAAAACGCGCTGAACTCAAGAGATGTGAGTCCGTTATTCTGGAGGCCAAGGGAAAGATCCGGGAGAATGAGGAAAAAATAATGACCCTGACTTCTCAGCAGGTCAGCGTCCGCAATGAATTAACCGATGTGATGAGGGAGATCCAGGGGGCGTTGGCGCGAAAACGCCGGTTGGAAATAGAGCGTGAGAAAGTTTCCGTAGAACATAAGGATATGGAAGAGCGGCTTGTCCAGGTGGAAGGCGAAACCAGCGCGCTTAATGAAAAGCTCCTTCATTTGGGGAAAACAAAAGAGGCCCAGGGTTCTTTGCTGGACCAGCTAAGGGGCGCCCTGGCCGTATTAAAAGAAAGCATCCATGAACTGGAGAAAAAAGAATTGTTCTATACGTCGCAGAAGGATTTCATCGAACGCCTTCACGCGCAATATCAGGATATCCCTGATCCCATCATCGAGGGACGGTTGATCACCCCGAACGCGCCCCTGGAACACCATACGGGGATCATTGGAAAGGTCAAAGAAGTTCAGTCCGTGCAGAACGGGAAGCTCGGATTCTTCAAGAATCTTTTTGCCCGCGGCGACGTCCAGCAGTTGTATGAGATCATCTGCGAGGCGAAGTTTATCGAGCTGGATCCGCAGCAAATATCGAGAAAGATCGAGGAGATCCGCGGGGAAATCGCGGACCTGAAAACCCAGGAAGCGGCTAACGCGGCCCGGATCGAGCAGGAGGTCCAGGCGTTCCGCGGCATCCAGCAGAATATCCATGACCACGAGAGGTCTCTTTCCGTTGTGAAGGCGCAAAAAGAAGATGTATTGGAAAAAACGAACAAATTGCGCGAAGAGCTCGAGCTCGCTGTTTCAGAGCTGCGGGAAGTCGAAATAACCCTTGCCGCCGTTAAAAAACGCGAAGAACAGTTGAATTATCAGCTGGACACGGTCAACCAGGACATTGAATGGTGCCAGGCCGATATCAAGGACAAGCAGATCTGGATCGCGGCGAAATCGCAGGAAAAAGAGGAAGTTACGGTCGCCATCGCCCAGGTGGAGGCCGAGCTGGGATCCCAAAAAGATAAATTAACGAACTCGCAGGAACATCTGGAAATGTTTTCTAGGGACCTGGACAGCTGGCTGGAGGAGATCAAACGCATCGACGATGAAATTACGGCCGGCGAATCGCGTTCGGTGCAGTTCCAGCAGGAAACACAGTCCCTGGTCGGGAAGATCAACGCCCTGAAAGAAAAAAAGGAGTCGTTCAAAGAAGTCATGACGGGTTACGCGCAAGAGAAACAGACGGTCGCGCAAAGGATCCAGGACGCCCGCGCGAACATGTCCATCATGGAACAGAGGATCGATGAGATCAAGCAGGAAATCCACGATCGGCAGATGAAGGAGCAGGAGTTGACCTTTGAGGAGAAAGGTTTAAAAGACCGTCTGCATCAGGCGTACAAGATCAATATCGATGAGACGCCGCAGGAACCCTCAAGGCAACCCGGGACGGAAGCGCAAGTGCCGGAAATCACCTTAAACGGTGAGGAACTGGTCCAGGAGATCGAGCGTTTGCGCAAACGCTGCGACGCCTTCGGCAGCGTGAATCTTGTCGCCATCGAAGAATATGAAGAGCTCAAGAAGCGGTTCGAGTTTCTCACGAAGCAGCAAAGCGATCTCCTGGAGGCCAAGTCGCAATTGATGGAAACGATCACCAGGATCAACCGTTCCACGCGCCAGATGTTCATGGATACCTTCACGAAAGTGGGCGAAGAGTTCCGTATCCACTTCAAAATGCTCTTTGGCGGCGGAGAAGCGGAACTGGTCCTCCTGGACCCGGAAAATGTCCTGGAATCCGGCATCGATATCATCGCGCGGCCGCCGGGGAAGAAGTTGCAGAACATCAGCCTTCTTTCCGGCGGGGAGAAAACCTTGACGGCGATCGCCCTGATCTTCGGCGTGTTCAAGGTCAACCCGAGCCCGTTCTGTATTCTTGATGAGATCGACGCGGCGCTGGACGATTCCAATGTCGGGCGCTTCAGCTATCTCTTGAAGGAATTCGCGAAGATCGCGCAGTTCATCGTGATCACGCACAACAAAAAGACCATCTCCAGCGCCAACGTCATGTACGGCATCACGATGCCGGAAACAGGGATCTCAAGGATCGTTTCGGTGAAATTTGCCGATGAGAAGAAGGAAGAGCCGGCCTTGGCGGCGGCTTAAGAATCAGCTGCAGGTACGATTTTTGCCGCTGAATTTGGCGATGTACATGGCCTTGTCGGCCTTCGCGATAAGTTCTTCTTTGGTTTGGGCATCTTCGGGGAAGGTGCCCAAACCGATACTCACCGTGACGTGAAGTTTCTCTTCGTTGGCCTCCCCAGATAACTGGAAGGGATGTTTCGCCACATTTTCGCGGATGCGCTCCGCGATGACCATGCCTTGGTCCCTGGTCGTCTGCGTCAGGATAATGGCGAATTCCTCGCCGCCGTAGCGGCAGGCGTAATCGTTTTCCCGCGAGGAATCTTTGAGGATATGGGCGATCTCCCGCAACACAATGTCTCCCTTGTGGTGTCCGTAAGTATCGTTCAATTTCTTAAAATCGTCGATGTCCAGGATAACGAGCGTCAAGGCGTGATGCCGCGCGCGCCCGGCTTCGATCTCCCTGGAAAGCTGGTCCTGGAAAAATCCGTGGTTCCACAAATTCGTGATCGAATCCGTATGGCTTTGGTGCCGGACCATTTCGTAGAGGCTGGCGTTCTCGATGGCGAGGCCCGCCTGGTTGGCGAGCATCATGAACAGGCGCAGGTCGTCCTCGCTGATCGGTTTTTGCGTGAACAAATTATCCGCGACGATCAGGCCGTTGACTTTATTTTTGGCCTTCAGGGGCATGATGACGAGTTCGTTGGCCCGGAACCTTTGCAAAAAGATGTCGTTATGGTATTGCCCGATCTTCTCCGGAGTGATATGCACGGGCATCCCCTCATGATAGGCGCGCACGAGCGGGCTGGGGTTATTATGGTCGAGGGAGATCTTCAGCGTTTTGACCGATTGTAACAGCGAGGACCGCTGGATGTTGGAGGAAACATTTTCCTCCTTGATCAGATCCTCGAGATGGGGCTTCACGTCAGAGATGTACTGCCATATTTTTTGGGCGTGTTCGCCGGAATCCGGCCCAATGGCCATCTGGGGCTCCAGACAACGCTCTTTCTGATTGATGAGAAAAAGAATGCCGCGGTTGAACCCAAGTCCGGTGTGGGCCGTTACACAGGTGAGGATAATATAGAGGATATGGTCCAGATCGAGCGTGGTACGCATGGCATTGCTGATCTCATAGAGCACGGCCAGGTCCCTGCTGGCCCGGCCGAGTTTCGCTTGAAGAGTTTTCATGTCCGCTATGATGGGGGTGTCATCCATTTGCATGGTCATATTCTAGCTCCGAAATGGGTTAATGGCAAGGATAGCACCTTAAATATGGATTGTCAAGTTTTTGCCTGAAAATCGGCTTCTAACGTCGGCCATAACTCGTTGATATGGTTCAAGTTGTAATAGAATTAGCATCCGGGCCGCCCGGGCAGCGCTTTCTTGACACCCCTATATCTGTATGCTATACTTCTACCCATTCAATTTACAGGGATGAACTCTGACGAGCCTTTGGCGAACGGGGATATTTTTTTATGTACGCCTTGAGCCTGAATGTTAACCTCTTGGACGTTTTGATGTTATGCGTCATTGTCCGGGGTTATTACGTGGGTTCCAAAACAGGATTGATCGCGGAGACCTTCAGGCTCTGGGGCGTTGTTTGCTCGACGTTCATCGCCGTGCATTATTATCCGTCTCTGGCGCAATTTTTGCGGGAAGCGCTGTTTATTTCCGAGAGGGTTGTTGAGTTTGTCGCGTTTGTCCTTTGGGGAGCCGTTGTCTTTGCGCTTTTTTTCGTTATCCGTGAGGGTTGGTTGCTCCTTTTTAAGGTTGAGCGCAAATCGGTTTTTAACAAATGGACGGGTGGTACCTTGTCGTTGGTCACGAGCTATTTTCTTTGTGGGCTGATCTTTTTGGCGTTCGTTCTTTTAAATAATGATTTTGTCCGTCAGCAGGTGGGCAGTTCTTTGAGCCGGGCTGTCTGGAGCAAGACGTCGGGCAATGTTTATAAGGTGTTTTACGGGGCCGTTGTTCATCCGTTTTTCCCCGGGGAGCGGCTTAACCCCCAGGTGATGAAGCTTATCGAGGAACCACCAGGAGATTGACACGGCATGGGACGCATCCCCGAAGAGATCATTGCGCAGGTCATCGATCGCTGCGATATCGTTGAGACTATCTCGTCGTATATCCCGCTTAAGCGCGCGGGACGCAGTTTCAAGGCGGTCTGCCCGTTCCATCACGAAAAGACGCCGTCGTTTATCGTCAACCCGGACAAACAGATCTTTCATTGTTTCGGCTGCGGGGTCGGCGGTAATGTCGTCAATTTCGTGATGAAACAGGAACGGATGGAATTCCCGGAGGCGATCAGGTTCCTGGCCCAGAAGGTCAACGTTACGATCCCCGGCGACGAAACGCCGCAGGCGCACCACGCGAACAATATCCGTCAGGCGATCCTGCGGGTCAACGCGTTGGCCGCCGCGTTCTTTCACAAGACGTTGCTTTCGGATAAATCCCCGGAGGCCAAAAACGCCCGGGAATATTTGAAGGATCGCGGGATAGATCTCAACGCTGTACGCGTGTTCCAGCTGGGTTTCGCTCCCAGGCAGTGGGACGCGTTGTTGATATATTTGAAGCAAGAGGGGATCAGCCTGGGGTTGATGGAAAAAGCCGGACTGATCATCCCGCGCGAAAGCGGGCAGGGATATTACGACCGCTTCCGTAACCGCGTCGTTTTTCCGATCTTTGATACGCGCGCGCATTGCCGCGCTTTTGGGGCGCGGGCTTTGGATAACGCGGAGGGCGCGAAATATTTGAATTCGCCCGAGACGATCATTTACACGAAGGGGCACCACCTCTACGGGTTTCATCTGGCCAAGCAGGCCATCGCTGAAGAGGATTGTGTTGTTATCGTCGAAGGGTATGTGGATTGCCTGATCCCTTACCAGGCTGGTGTCCGGAATATCGTCGCTTCTTTGGGGACGGCGCTGACGGTCGACCAGATCCGTTTGCTGCGCCGGTACACGCCGCGCGTGGTGATGCTTTTTGATATGGACCCCGCCGGTGAAGCGGCGATGATGCGCAGTCTCGACACGTTGATCGAAGAGGGCATGGAAGTGCGGGTGGCGACACTCGCGCCGGGAGAAGACCCCGATTCATTCGTGCGGCGCCAGGGCGTGGATGATTTTCGTGGCCGCATCGCGGCGGCCCAAACGATCTTTGATTACAAGCTGGATGTTTTGACGCGCCGTCACGGCGTGCAAACTCCTGACGGCAAAGCGCAGATCGCGGCGGGGATGCTGCCGACGGTCTACCGGTTCCCCAACGAACTAATCAAGGCGGAATATCTCAAGCGTTTGGCGCGTTTTCTTGATGTTCCCGAAGATGCCCTGGCCAAGGAATACCAGAAGGTCGGCCAGGCGATCGGGACGACGGTCACGGCGCATCTTCATGAGCCGCCGGCAGTCAACGAGGCGCGCGCGCGCGCGGTCGAACGTGGTTTGCTGAAATTGATGATCGAAAAAGAGGAATGGATCCCCAAGGTCAAGCAGGACCTGACCCTTGAGGATTTTCAGGACACAAATATCCGGACGGCGATCACGAGGATATTCGATTTTTTTGAAAACGGCAAAAGGGTCGACGCGGTGAATCTGATCAACAGTATTGAGGACGCGGCCGTTTCCCGGATGCTCACGGGGATCGTGACGGAAGAGGAGATCGCCGGTGACCGCGCGAAGATGTATCAGGATTTTGTCAACCGTATCCGGCATGACCGGTTGAAGGTGCGCCGGCAAAAGATTTTGCAGCAGATCCAGGATGCGGAGTCGGCGGGAAATTTTGCCAGGGCCAGCGAGTTGTCCCAGCAGTTTAACCAGTTCATCAAATACGAAGGGTCTAAAAAAGCATGAAACCAGCCGCGCAACAGACCGGTTTTAAGCAGGACATCGACAAGCTCGTTGAGCTGGGTAAGAAGAAAGGTTTTCTTACTTACACCGAAGTCAACGAGACCCTCTCCGATGAGGTGCATTCTTCCGAGGAGATCGACAAGGTCTTTGATATCCTTGACGGCAAGGACATCAAGGTCATCGAAGAGGCCGAAGAGGAAGACGTCGAGCTGACCGACAAGCTGGATGAGGAGTCCCGCGAGCAGGAGATCCGCCGCGTGCGCGAGGAAGCCAGGGAGGAAGAGGTCTATTCGGACAAGTTCATCCCGCTCGATGACCCGGTGAAGATGTACCTCAAGCAGATGGGCTCCATCCCGTTGCTTTCCCGCGAAAATGAAATCAGTCTCGCCCGCCGGATCGAAGAAGCGGAGATCCGTTTCGCCGAGGCCTTGTACAAGACGGCGTACGCGCGCAAGGCCGCGCTGCAGGTCATCAACCAGGTTTTGAATAATGAAGTTAATGTCGAAGACGTCATTAAGGACGAACTGGAGCGGCGCACCAAGCTGATCCACGATCTGACAAAGATCAAGCGAGAGGTGAGCCGGACGAGGATCGGGTCGGAGAAATCCGCCGTCATTCTGGCGCAGTTTAAACTCACGGCCTCCTTTAATGAAGGTGTCGTCAACGAGATCAAGGAGCGGCTGGACCGGGTGGAAAAAATCGACCGGACGGTAAAAACAAGAAGGAAGTCGACCGACATCCGTTCCTTGCGCGGTGAACGCGTGAAGATTATGCGGGAGCTGGAGCAGGGCATCCCGGTCGTTAAGGAAGATCTGCGGACCATTAAAATGCGCCAGGCCAAGTTTAACAAGGCTAAGAAGCTTCTGGTCGAGGCGAACTTGCGCCTGGTTGTTTCCATCGCCAAAAAATATATCAACCGCGGGTTGTCGTTTCTGGATTTGATCCAGGAAGGCAATATGGGGCTTATCCGCGCGGTGGAAAAATTTGAATACAAACGCGGGTATAAATTTTCGACGTACGCCACGTGGTGGATCCGCCAGGCGATCACGCGCTCCATCGCCGACCAGGCGCGCACCATCCGTATCCCCGTGCACATGACCGAGACGATCAACAAGATCATCCGTGTCTCGCGGTTGTTCGTCCAGGAATACGGGCGGGAACCCTCCGCCCAGGAGATCGCCAGGCAAATGCGCATCGCGGTGAGCAAAGTCAAAGAGATCTTGAAGATTTCCCAGGTGCCCATTTCCCTGCAAACGCCTATCGGTGATGAAGGTGACACGCATTTCGGGGATTTCATCGAGGATAAAAGGGCCATTTCCCCGGCGAACGCCACCCTGCAGTCGATGCTCAAAGATGAAATTGCCAGCGTCCTGCACACTTTGGATGAACGCGAGCGCAAGATCCTTGAACTGCGCTTCGGTATCCACGACGGGACGACCCGCACGCTCGAAGAGGTGGGAAGCGAGTTTAACGTCACGCGCGAACGCGTGCGTCAGATCGAGTCCAAGGCGTTGCGCAAGCTGCGTCACCCCACCCGCTCCCGGCGGATCAAGCAATTCCTCGACATGGCGGCTAAAGAAGACCAGGCCATTTAAGTGAGTCCCGCGGGGCGAGTCGAAGGGCCATTTTACCAATGAAGTTCCAGGGCAAAAAGTTCAGTTTCGCGGTTGTCAAAAAGAAACTGCCCAACGGCCGCACCGCGGATGTGGATGTCATCGAACATCCCGGCGCCGTCACGATTGTCCCGTTTCTCTCCCGCGACAGGATCATTCTTCTGTATCAATACCGGCCTGTCCTCGGCCGGTATCTTTGGGAACTCCCTGCCGGTACCTTGGATAAAAACGAACGGCCTTTGGCCTGCGCCCGGCGGGAATTGATCGAAGAGACCGGCCACAAGGCGGGCGTATTCACGCGGTTGGGGAAAATCTATCCGGTCCCGGGATATTCGACCGAGGTTATCCATATTTTCAAGGCCGAAAAACTTACTCCGCAAGCGGGGACCAAAGATGCGGATGAAATTATCCGGACAAAACCCGTGACCAGGCCTGAAGTCCGAAAGCTCTTTCGTGCCGGGCGCATCAGTGACGCGAAAACCATCGCCGCTTTGAGCCTCTGCGGCTGGTTGTCCTAGGGCAAAGGAAGAAATATGAATTCTAAATGGACGTTAAGCATTTTCCTGGGGTTTCTGGCGTTGTTGATCATCGCGCAGAACGCCGGGGTCATGCAATTCCGGTTCCTTTTTTGGCATCTTAGCGCGTCGCGGATCATATTCTTGACGCTGGTTTTTTCCCTGGGATTGATATTGGGGTTCCTTTGGGGAAGACGTCCCCGCAGGCGCTCTTAGACCTTTACGTTTTTGAGTTAACCCATTGGAATAAAAGGTGTTTGGCGGCCCGCCGAAGGCGAGGCTCGCCATTGCGGCCAAGAAAACAAGTTGAAAACCCCAGGGGCTTATGATATGCTTAAACGATTTTTCCGACGCTTTATATCAGGGACGGAGTGCTTTAAAAATTAGCGGGCCCTTAGCTCAGTCGGTAGAGCAGGACACTCATAATGTCTTGGCCGCTGGTTCGAGTCCAGCAGGGCCCAGCCATGAACCAGATCAAAGATCGGTTCATGGCTGCCCTGCACCGAAACGAGCGAAGCGAAGTTCTGGTACAGGGCAGGTCGAGTAATTTGATTTCGGACACTTAGCTCAGCCGGTTAGAGCGTCGCCCTCACATGGCGAAGGTCGGAGGTTCGATCCCCCCAGTGTCCATATTGTTAGTTTAAAATTGAGCGCAAGGGAATAGCCGGCGTGACGCAGATCTCCATCAAAGACCAGATCAAAAAACTTGTCGATCTTCAAAAGATCGACGCTGAAATTTATAACGTCAACACGGGCTTGACCGAGAAGCCGGCGGTGATCGAAGAATTGAGAAAGAAATTTGAAGTTAGCAAAACTCACCTGAATCAACTCGAAGAAAAGTTCAAAGGTATCCAGCTCAAGCGTAAAGAGCTGGAATTGGAGATGAAGGCCAGGGAAGACGACATCGCCAAGTCCAATATACAGCTGACCCAGCTTAAGACCAATAAGGAATACCAAATCAAGCTTAACGAGATCGCGAGCATCAAGGCCGACAAATCCATCATCGAAGAGAAGATCCTTTTGTCCTACGATGAAGCGGACGCGGTCCAGGGCGAGATCGCCAAGGAGAAAGTGGTCGTCGAGGCGCAGGAAAAGCGATATCTGGCGCGCAAAAAAGAGGTCGAGGACGAGATCAGGCTGATGGAAGACCGCGTCAAGGTCCTTGAGTCGCAGCGCAAGCAGCAGCTTCCCGGTGTTGACCGGACATTGTTGAACCGTTATGAAAAGGTCCTGGCGCATAAAGATGGATTAGGCATTGCTCCGATCACTGACAATTCCTGCGGCGGCTGTCATATGAACGTGCCGCCCCAGACGATCAACGCCATCCGGATGCACGACCAGCTGGTCGAATGCGAAATATGCCAGCGGATCATGTACCTTGAAGACGATCTTTGATGAGTAAAGATATCCTGGAAATATTTGTGGACGGGGCCTGCAGCGGGAACCCCGGGCCGGCGGGGATCGGTGTGGTGGTCAAGCGCGGCGGCAAGACGATCGCGGAGATCTCCAGACCCATCGGCGAAGCGACCAACAATATCGCCGAATATTCGGCGCTTGTTTGCGCCTTGCAGGAAACGCTGGCCCTGAAGGCGGCGCGGGTGAGAATTTTCACGGACAGTGAATTGATGTTCCATCAGTTGACCGGAAGCTACAAGGTCAGGGACCAGAAATTGAAGTTCCTTTATGATCAGGTCCAGCAACTCAAGCGCGAGTTCGCGAACGTCGAGTTGGTCCACGTTCCCCGCGAGAAGAATAAAGAAGCTGACAAGTTAGCCACCAGTTCTTTGAATAATATAAACAAAAAGCAGGCCAGGATGGTTGCCACGCTGTTCGACAACAGCGCGGAGGAAAGTCCGGGCTCCGAAGGATAATGCATCCTGGTAATTCAGGACGTTATCAGTGGTCAGTGCTCAGTGTTCAGTGGTCAGAAAATTTTCTGACCGCTGGGCACTGATAACTGATCACTGGTAAGAGGATTAGAGCTACAGAGACGAGTTGCCTGCCGCCTTTACTTTGCTTCGCAAACTAAAGGCGAAGCGCAAA
Organism: Candidatus Omnitrophota bacterium; assembly: GCA_003522725.1. Classification (GTDB taxonomy): domain Bacteria; phylum Omnitrophota; class Gorgyraeia; order Zapsychrales; family Zapsychraceae; genus UBA10015. The sequence continues at coordinate 12,086 of DPIG01000051.1, read as the reverse complement.
CAGGCAAGTGAAACGAGCAATCTCTGCATGGAGCAAGGCCGAATAGGGGAAGAGTATTGACAGGGTTTTCGGTAACTTTAGGTCAATACGCGAAGTGATCCGCTTCGTTCGGATTCCCGGGTAGGCCGCAAGAGTCCATCGAGCCGAAAGGCGAGACCCTGAACCTAATGCGGTGGAGGGGGGAGTAATCCTTGGAGTTAGTTGAATAACCGTCACCTCTTTTTAGAGGGACAAAACCCGGCTTATTGGCCTGCTTTTTTATTTTGAGAATCGAAGATAGAAGATGGAGGGGCGATTTTCCGAATTAATAGCACAAAGCATGAATTGATGACTTTATAATGGAGGAACAGAATAATGTCAGGTCATTCAAAATGGGCAAAGATCAAACATAAAAAAGGCACTACAGACGCGAAGCGCGGCGCGGCGTTCACCAAGATGATCCGCGAGATCACGGCGGCGGCCAAAGACGGCGGTGGCAGCCTTGATTCCAATTCGCGCTTAAGGGCGGCTATCGAGCGCGCTAAAGGCATTAACATGCCCTTGGTCAACATTGAAAATGCCGTCAAGAAAGGGACTGGTGAGCTTCCCGGTATAGTTTATGAAACAGCGACCTTTGACGCGTACGGCCCAGGCGGTGTGGCGATATTGATCGAAGGGTTGACGGACAACAAGAACCGCACGACCGCGGAGATACGTAATATCCTTTCTAAAAAAAGCGGCAGCCTGGCCGGGCCCGGCGCGACGTCGTATCTTTTCACCAAAAAAGGGTTCCTCTCCATCGAGAAGAGCAAGGCCGACGAAGAAACATTGATGGAGATCGCTCTCGACGCGGGGGCTGAAGACATCAACTCCGAAGGGCAGAGCTACGACATCACCTGCGATATCGCCAGCTTCCAGAAGGTCAAGGACGCCATCACCGCCAAAGGCATCCCGATCGCGACCGCCGAGATGACCAAGCTGCCCAGCACGTATGTGCGTGTTGTCGGCGATGAGGCCAGGTCGCTGTTGTCGCTCATGGAGGCCCTGGAAGAGCAGGAAGACGTCCAGAACGTGTACGCGAATTTCGATATCCCCGACGAAGAGATGGACAAGATCGCCCAATAAAAATGAAGATCATCGGTATCGATCCGGGGTTGAAGGCGACCGGTTACGGCGTGGTGGAATATCAGCACAGCCGGGTCAGTTTGCTGGAAACGGGAACGATCGAGCCGAAGCAAAAAGATTTTATCCAGAACCGTATCAGGACGATCCACAGTTTGCTGGGCGAGTTGATCGAGCAATACAAACCAGATGTTTTGGTCCTTGAAAAGCTCTACGCGCATTACAACCACCCGACGACGGCGAGCATTTTAGGCCACGTGCGCGGGGTCATTTGCCTGTTGTGCGCGCAAAAGGACCTGGGCCTCGCCGAGCACAGCGTCAAGCGCATACGGAAGGCCTTAAGCGGTAACGGCAACGCCTCGAAAATGCAGGTCCGCCGGGTCGTGGCCCAGGCCCTGGGCCTGGATGAGACCAAATTGACGCTCGACGCGAGTGACGCCCTCGCGCTGGCGTTGGGGTATATTCATTTGCACTGCCGGTCTTTGGGTCACTTGACCCCAAGGCCGGGTGTTCCCCGTAGAAATATCCGGGCTCCACAATTATGATCGCGCGCATTTCCGGAAAACTGGTTGAGAAGCAGGACCATTCGCTCATTGTCAATGTCCACGGGGTTTTTTACGAGATCGTCGTGCCGGCCTTCGTCCTGGAACGTGTCGAGGAAACGAAAGACGCGCAGGGAGATATCCACCTGGTCATCTACCATTACTTCCAGATAGGCCCGTCGGCGGGGATCCCGATGTTGATCGGTTTTATCAACGAGATCGAAAAAGATTTCTTTCTGCAGTTCATCAAGGTCTCCGGCATCGGGCCGCGCGCGGCGGTGCGGGCGCTGGATAAACCCATCCCGGAGATCACGCGCGCCATCCACGACGGCGACATCGATTATTTAAAAACGCTTCCCGGTATCGGTATCCAGAGGGCCAAAGAGATCGTCGCCAAACTCCAGGGGAAAATGGGTAAATTCGGCCTCATCCAGGACACGCAAGGGCGGGCGGTGAAGGCGAAGCAGCCCGCCCACTGGCAGGAGGAGGCGCTCGACGTTTTACTGCAGCTTCAGTACAAACGCCACGAGGCCAGGGAAATGATCGAGAAGACCCTTAAGCGTTCTCAAGCGATCAAAACAACGGAAGAATTACTGAATGAAATTTATAACCAAAAGATCCGTCCCCGCTGACGATACGGCCGGGCGGAATAATACGAAACGGAAAGAATGATGACAGAACAGATCCCGCAAGAAAGCAATGAGCAGGACCGGCATGTCAAAGGTGTCATCGAGGCGTTGTTGTTCGTCAACGAAAAACCCGTGACCCTCGACCAGATCAAGCGCGTGCTGGGAGCCCTGAACGCCGCCGAGATCAAAGGAGCCATCCAGAGTTTAAGCGTGGAATACGAACAAAGGCAAAGCGGCATGAAGATCGTGGAGATCGCCGGCGGCTACCAGATGTTGAGCAGTCCCGGTTATGTCAGCTATATCCGCGATTTTTACAAGACTAAACACAAGGAAAAATTGTCCAAGCCGGCCCTGGAAACGCTGGCCATCATCGCGTACAAGCAGCCGGTCACGCGCACCGATGTCGAGTTGATCCGCGGGGTCAACTCCGACGGTGTCATCGCGCATCTTTTGACCAAGGAACTGGTCAAGCCCGTCGGACGCAAGGACGTCCCCGGCCGGCCGTTTTTGTACGGCACGACCCGGCAATTCCTGGAATATTTCGGTTTGAAATCATTGGAAGACCTTCCCACCCTGGAAGAGTTCCCGAATTTAACGGCGCCGGCGCAGGAGGACAATGACGACGGCCAAACCCCGGCGGAGCCGGCCGCCGAAGGACAGACCGCGCCCCAGCCGATAGGCCCCCTGCGGCCCAAGGCTCCTCTCCAGAGAGTCCCCGAGGGGACCTGCGGGGAGGAGGAAGAAGGGCAGGCCGAGGCCGTCGCGCAAGCGCAAGTATCCGCCGACGAGCTCACCGCGCAAACACCAGGACAACCCGATGAAAACAACGCTTAACAGTTTACGTAAACAGATCGACACTTTAGACCGCAGGCTTGTCCAGCTGCTTAATCAACGGGCCGGCCTTAGCCTCGCCATCGGCAAGGAAAAGGTCAGGAGCGGCAAAGGCATTTATTCGCCCAACAGGGAAAAGGAAGTCTTGAAGCATATCAAGGCGCTCAACCGCGGGCCGATGGCGTACGAAGATTTCGAGGCCATTTACCGCGAGATCATGTCGAGCTCGCTGGCTCTGGAAAAGTCGTTACGCATCGCTTACCTGGGCACGGAAGGCTCCTTCACGCACCTGGCGGCGAACAAAAAGTTCGGCTCGCGTGTGGCATATGTCCCTTGCGAAAGCATCCAGGATGTGTTCCAGAGGGTTGAGCACGGCGACTGCGATTACGGGGTTGTCCCTGTCGAGAATTCCATTGAAGGCGCGGTCACGCACACCTTTGATCTTCTCGTCGATTCGGAACTGAAGGCCTGCGCTCAGATCATGGTCAAGATTTCCCACAACCTGCTCTCGCGCACGCAGAAACTCAAAGAGATCAAACATATTTATTCCAACCCGCAGGTGTTCGGACAGTGCCGGCACTGGCTGATCGATAACATGCCCCACGCCGGACAGATCTGGGTCGCCTCGACGACCGAGGCCGCCCGGCGCGCCGGCAGGGAAAAAGGCGCCGCGGCCATCGCCTCGGGTCTCGCGGCGAAGATTTACGGCTTGCCCGTCGTTAAAAGCAATATCCAGGACATTGCGCATAACCAGACGCGGTTCCTGGTCCTGGCCACGCACGATGTCCCGCCGACGGGACGGGACCGCACGACGATCCTGTTTTCCATCAAGGACAAGGTGGGGGCCTTGCACGCGATGCTCACCCCGTTCGTCAAGAACAAGATCAACTTGACGAAGATCGAGTCGCGTCCGGCCAAGAAAAAGGCGTGGGATTATTATTTCTTCGTGGACTTCGAGGGGCACCGCAGTGACAAGAACGTGCAAAAGGCGTTGGGCCGGCTCGAAGGAATGTGTAAATATTTGAAAGTGGTCGGTTCCTACCCGGTCATCGAATAAAAAAGATCTTAAGAAAGTGTTTGGTGTGATCCGGCAACTTGCCAAAAAGACGATTTTTCGCGTCCAGCCATATGTGCCCGGCAAACCCATCGACGAAGTCAAGAGGGAACTGGGGTTAAAGAGCGTCATCAAGCTGGCCTCCAACGAGAACCCTTACGGGCCTTCACCCAGGGCGCTGCGGGCCATCCGCGCCGCGGCCAGGGACGTCAACCGTTATCCCGACGGCGACTGCTTTTACCTGCGCCGGGCCCTCGCCAAACGTTTAAAGGTCTCCCCCCGGCAGCTTATCTTCGGCAACGGTTCCGATGAGATCATCGTCCTGGCGGTGCGCGTCTTCGTCAACCCCGGCGACGAGGTCATCATCGCGGACCCGTCATTTCTTATCTACGGCATTGCCGCGAGGATCGCCGGCGCCGATGTCAAGGCCGTCCCTTTGAAGGATTTTGCCTACGACCTGGGAGGGATGCAAAAAGCCGTCACCGACAAGACCCGGATTATTTTTTTGGGGAATCCGGACAACCCCTCGGGCAAATACCTCACGCAGAAACAACTGGAGGATTTTTTAAACGGCCTGCGCGAGAACATCATCGTCTTTATCGACGAGGCTTATTACGAATACGTGCGTTCCAAAGACTACGTCGATTCGCTGGGGCTTTTGAAAAAGCACAAAAACATCATCGTCTCGCGCACGTTCTCCAAAATGTACGGTCTGGCCGGATTGCGGGTCGGCTACGGCGTTGCCGGTGAGGAAATGATCGATTGCCTCAACCGTATCCGCGAGCCGTTTAACGTCAACAGCCTGGCGCAGGCCGCGGCCCTGGCGTGTCTTAATGACCAGCCGTATTACCGGACGATCGCGCGCGAAATTGAGCGCCAGCGTGAAGTCCTTTACCGGGGGGTGCGCAAATTAGGCCTGAAATATGTTGAAAGTTACACCAATTTTGTTTTAATTGATATGCGCCAGGACGCTTCAGGGATCGCGAAGGCGTTGCTGGGCAAAGGGGTCATCGTGCGGGACATGAGTTTTTGGGGCTTAAAACAGTTCATTCGTGTGACCATCGGCACCGGAGCCGAAAACAAGCGGTTTTTAAACGCGTTAACCCGGATTTTGTCCAAAGGACAAAATCTCCCCCGAAGGGCGGTATTATGATCATTATTTTAAAATCCGACGTCACGGAAGATCAGATCAGCCATATTGTAGAGAAGGTTGAGAAGCTGGGGGTCAAGGCGCACCTTTCGCGCGGCGTGGAAAGGACGATCATCGGATTGATCGGCCCCGAAGACGTCCTGCAGGTGACGCCTCTGGAAGTATTTCCCGGCGTTGAGCGCGTCATCCCGGTCCTGGCGCCGTACCGGCTCGTGTCGCGGGAATTCAAAAAGGAAGATTCCGTTGTCCCGATCAATGACGAGATCAAGATCGGCGGTAAACGTATCCATGTGATGGCGGGCCCGTGTTCGATCGAGACCGCCGGGGGGATCCACGCGCTCGCCCGGAAGGTCAAAGAAGCAGGGGCCACCATTTTGCGCGGCGGGGCGTTCAAACCGCGCACCTCGCCGTATGATTTCCAGGGGCTCGGAGAAGAAGGGTTGAAATACCTCGCCGAGGCCGGCCGCGAGGCGGGGCTAGCCACGGTGACCGAGGTGATGGACCCGCGCGATGTGGGGCTCATCTGCCGCTACGCCGACATCCTGCAGGTCGGCGCGCGGAATATGCAGAACTTTTCGTTACTGAAGGAAGTGGGTAAGGTGCACAAGCCCGTATTGCTCAAGCGCGGCATCGCCGCGACCATCAAGGAATGGCTGATGTCCGCCGAGTATATACTGGCCAACGGGAATTTTAACGTTATATTATGCGAACGCGGTATCCGGACCTTCGAGACGGCGACACGCAACACCCTGGACATCAACGCGGTGGCGGTCGTCAAGCAACTTTCCCATCTGCCGATCATCGTGGACCCTAGCCACGCGACGGGCAAATGGGATTATGTCGGCGCCGCGGCCAGGGCGGGGGTCGCCGCCGGCTGCGACGGGCTGATGATCGAGGTCCACGAGAATCCGGAAGAGGCTTTTTCCGACGGACAGCAGTCCTTGAAGCCGGAGCGTTTCGCGGCGCTGATGAAGGAACTCAAAAGCGTCGCCGCCGCCGTTTCGCGGGAGATCTGACATGTTTGGAGAGATGTTACGCAATTCTGTTTTTCGCAAAGTGACCATTATCGGCGTGGGTTTTATGGGAGGATCGCTTGGCCTCGCGTTGAAAAAACACGGCCTGGCCGGCGAAGTCGCGGGGGTCAGCCACCGCCAGGTGACGCTGGATAAGGCCATCGAACTCAAGGCCATTGACGCGGGTTTTACCGACCTGCAAAAAGGCGTTTTCAACGCGGACCTCGTGGTTTTGGCCGCGCCGGTGCAGGTGATCCTTCAGCAGTTTTCCCTGATCAACCCTCACCTCAAGCGCGGCTGCCTGGTCACGGATATGGGCAGCGTCAAGGCGGACATCGTCGAGCGCGCCGAAAGCGCCCTGTCGGCCCCGGGGATGTTCGTCGGCTCGCATCCTTTGGCCGGTTCCGAGAAAAAAGGCGTCGAATACGCCAACGCGGACCTCTTCGCGAACGCGCGCTGTATCATGACGCCCACGGCCAGGACCACTCCCGTGGCCAAAGAGAAAATAAAATTTTTATGGACCAGGCTCGGCTGTCATGTGGAATTTTTATCACCGGAAGACCATGACAAGGTCCTCGCCCGGGTCAGCCACCTCCCGCATCTTCTGGCCTACGCCTTGATCGGGTCGGTCGCCAAAGAATATCTGCCGCACGCCCCGCAGGGGTTGAAAGATTCAACGCGCATCGCCGCCTCGCCTCCCCAGGTGTGGAACGATATTTTCCTGACCAATCCCAAGAACGTCCTGGACGCCCTGGACGCCCTGGTCAAGGACCTGGCCTTTTTGCGCAAGGTTATTATCCAGCGCGACCAAAAAGGGTTATTGCAATATCTTGAAAAAGCCAAAGAAAAACGGGACAGCCTTGGTTAAAGATATTCCGCAAGCCATCACCATCGACGGTCCCGCCGGAGCGGGCAAAAGCACCGTGGCCAGGGAGCTGGCCCGGCGGCTGGGCGTTTTTTATCTGGACACGGGCGCGATGTACCGGGCGCTGACCCTTAAAGCCGTCCGTCTGGGGTTGAACCTGGAGGACGCGTCGGGTCTGGTCGATCTGGCCCGCAGGACGCGGATCCGGCTGGAGAACCACCATAGCGGCACCAAAGTCCTTTTAGACGGCGAGGACGTCAGCGAGGCCATCCGTTCCCCGGAGGTGACCAACAAGACGTTTTATATCGCGCGCGCCGGCGGCGTGCGCGAGATCATGGTCGGGTGGCAGAGGGAGATCGGCGCGCGCCAGAGCATCGTCATCGAGGGCCGCGACGTGGGCACCGTGGTCTTCCCGGAGGCCGCGCGCAAATTCTATCTCGACGCCGATTTTGAAGTGCGCGCCCGCCGGCGGATCAAGGAGCTCCGGGAAAAAGGCAAGCAAGTCGATGAAGACAGCCTCAAAAGGGAATTGCAGGAACGCGACCACAAGGACTTCACCCGCGCCGTTGGACCGCTGAAGGTCGCCGACGACGCGGTCGTCATCGACACGACCCCTCTGACGGTCGACGGGACGGTGGATGAGATATTGAAGCATATCAAAAACGGCGCCTAGTCTTCAGTCGTCAGTCATCAGTCGTCAGTTTTTGCTGAAGTCTGATGTCTGAAGACTGACGACTTTTAATTTCATGGACAAATCCCTCATCCGCAATTTTTCCATCATCGCCCACATCGACCACGGGAAATCCACCCTGGCCGACCGGCTGTTGCTCCACGCCGGCGCCATCGACGAGCGCAAGTTCCGCAACCAGATGCTCGATGACATGGACCTGGAGCGCGAGCGGGGGATCACGATCAAAGCCTCGGCGGTCAAGCTCAACTACAAGGCCAAAGACGGCAAAAGTTACGCCTTTAACCTCATCGACACCCCCGGGCACGTGGACTTCACCTATGAGGTGGAAAAGTCCCTGCGCGCCTGCGAGGGGGCGCTGTTGGTCGTCGACGTTTCTCAAGGCGTCGAATCCCAGACGGTGGCCAATTACTATCTGGCCGTTGAGAACAACCTGGAGATCCTGCCCGTCATCAACAAGATCGACATCGCCAATATCGACGTGGACCACGCCAAGTTGCAACTCATTGAGATCCTGAATTTCAAGGAAAAGGACATCCAGCTTGTTTCCGCCAAAGAGGGGATCGGTATCGCGGACCTTTTTGAAAAGATCGTCGAATTCATCCCCCACCCCGAAGGGGACGACAACGCGCCCCTGCAGGCCCTGATCTTCGACATGAAATACGATATTTACAAAGGGATCATCGTTTATGTGCGCGTGGTCAACGGCGTCATCCGCGAGAATATGGCGATCAAGATGATGCACACCGGCAGGGAGGCGCATATCGAGGAGATCGGCGTGTTCGCCCCCGAGGCGGTGCGGGTGCGGGAGTTGACGAGCGGCGAGGTCGGCTATATCACCTGCAACATCCACGAGCCGCGCGAGGTGAGCGTCGGCGACACCTTGACCGGGACGGCCAACCCCGCGGCCGGGCCGCTGCAAGGTTACCGCCAGTTGAACCCGCTCGTTTTCTGCGGCGTGTATCCGGTCAATTCCAAAGATTTTCTGCCGCTGCGCGAAGCGATCGACAAGTTGCGCTTGAGCGACCCAAGCTTTGTCTTCGAGCCGGAGAGCTCGCAGTCTTTCGGCAACGGTTTCCGCTGCGGCTTCCTGGGGCTGTTGCACATGGATATCATCCAGGAGCGTCTGCAGCGTGAATACGACCTGAACCTTATCCTGACGACCCCCAACGTCCGCTACCGCGTGCACACCCGCGGCGGGGAGATCGTCGACCTGGAATGTCCGTCGGCGCTGCCGGATAGTTCCAGCATCCAGAAGGTGGAAGAGCCGTACTTGACCGTGACGATCCTTACCCCCGTCGAACACATGGACAACGTGATGCAAATCGCCAAGGACAAGCGCGGGATCTTCGTGCAGAGCGAATACGTGTCGGACCGCATGCGGGTCGTCTTCGACATCCCGCTCTCGGAGGTGATCGTGGATTTCAACGACATGGTCAAATCCGTCACGCGCGGGTACGGCTCGATCGATTACAAATTAAAAGGATTCTTGCCGGCGAAGATCACCAGGCTGGATATCCTGATCAACGATTCGGTCTGCGACGCGTTTTCCTGCCTAGTGCACAAGGATTCGGCCTACGAAAAAGGGCTCTCGCTGGTCAGCAAGCTCAAAGGCCTGATCCCCAAACAGTTATTTGAAGTCCGCATCCAGGCGTCCTGCGACGGACGCATCATCTCCAGCGCCCGCGTCCAGGCCATGGGCAAGAACGTGACGGCCAAATGCTACGGCGGGGACATCACGCGCAAGAAAAAACTGTGGGAAAAACAAAAAGAGGGCAAGAAGCGCATGAAACAGGTGGGCAACGTCGAGATCCCGCAGGAAGCGTTCCGCGCGGCATTAAAACTATAAAGGGCCAAGGGCTACTCGCCCCCGACTTTGAGAAAAGATTTTATGGTGAATCAACCTCCAGTTAAAAAGTCCGCCGCGCGCGAATGGGTCGAATCGATCGTTATCGCTCTTTTGTTGGCCCTGTTTATCCGTGAATTTTTCGTCCAGGCCTTCAAGATCCCCAGCGGTTCGATGGTCCCGACACTTCTCGTCGGCGACCGGCTGATGGTCAACAAGCTGCGCTACGGGCCGAAGGTCCGCTTTACGGACAAACGCCTGCCGGGCTTCTCTAAATCCAGGCGCGGGGACATCATTGTCTTTATCTTTCCCGAAGACCCCAAGAGGGATTTCATCAAACGCCTCATCGCTTTCGGCGGGGAGACCGTCGAAATCAAAGACGGGGATATCTTTGTCAACGGCAAGCTCGTTGAGGACCCTGTCATCAACAAGATCTATTATTACAACCGCGGAGATTACGGGCAGGAGGGGCAGGTCATCAAGGTCCCCGAGGGCCACATATATGTCCTGGGCGATAACAGCGCCTCCAGCCACGACAGCCGGTTCTGGGGCTTTGTCCCCGAAAAAAATATCATCGGCCGGGCCGAGTTCATCTACTGGCCGGTCAAACGTCTGCGGTTTATCAATGAATAGTGGAAGGCGCGCGATGAGCGAAGGGCTTAAAACGAATTTTGTGGCGTGGTGTTTGCCGGTATTCCTTGGGCTAACCTCGGGAGGCTGTCAGACGCTCTCCGCCAAAAGAAGTTCCGCCGTTGAAACGCGTCAGGCGATCACCTCCGTCGCCGCCGGCCTGGCCGGCCGGCCGTTGACGCCGCAAGAGGCCCGCGAGCTCGAGGCGCAGATCAAAACCGACCCCGAGGCGCGAGAGGCCGTGTCAAAAATCGCGGCGTCAATGGGCGAAGCGCCCAAAGCCAAATATTGCCCGGTCGGCGGGGAGCATTACGCGCCCGGTTTGGAAATTTGTCCTGTCCACAAGGTTAAATTAAAAACAGTCGGGGAGAAATAAGGTGGCGCTGACCTTCGCCAACAAGATCACGGTGTGCCGTATCGTGGCGGTGCCGTTTTTGATCGCGACGGTATTGTATTACACGCCCCAGAACGATTATTTGCGCCTCGTCGCGTTAGGGATTTTTTTGTTCGCCGTCATCTCGGACGCCGTCGACGGTTACGTGGCCCGGCATTACCGCCAGCGCACCAAGGCCGGGGCCGTCCTCGACCCTGTGGCGGACAAACTGCTTTTGATCAGCGCTTTTATCTGTCTGTACAAGGTCGGCGCCGCCATCGGCGGCGGCGTCCATTTTCCCATTTGGCTCGTCGTCGGCGTGATCAGCCGCGACGTGGTCCTCCTTTCCGGGGCCGCCATCATCCGCCTTTTTCACGGCGATTTCGAGGTCGAGCCGACCATTTGGGGGAAGGCGGCGACATTTTTCCAGATCGCGGCGGTTTTGGGGATACTTCTGCGTTTGCCGTGGGTGAGCGCCGTCTGGCTGCCGATGATTATCTTGACGGCGATTTCAGGGGTCGATTATATCCGCAAAGGGATCAAAATTATCAATAACGGGGCAAGCGCGTGAAACTTGTTTTGGCCTTGTGGGTCGGTTATTTTCTGGGCGCGGTCCCCACCGCCTATATTTTCGGCAGGGTCTATAAAGGCATCGATATCCGCAAACACGGTTCGGGCAACGTGGGCGCGACCAACGTGTTCCGGGTCCTCGGGAAATGGCCGGGGACCATCGTGCTGGCCCTGGACATCCTTAAAGGCGTCCTGGCGGTCACGTTCGTCGGCGACATTTTCGGGTTGACCCAGGTGTGGCACCGCGTGGTGCTGGCGCTGGTTGTGGTCAGCGGCCACAACTGGACGGTCTTTCTGGATTTTAAAGGGGGCAAAGGCATCGCCGCAAGCCTCGGCGCGTTGATCGGGCTGACGCTCAAGATCGCCGTGATCCGTCCCGTGTTGCTTTTTACCTTGCTGATCTGGCTGGTGGTCTTTCTGTCGACCGGGTTTGTCTCGCTCGCCTCGGTCGTCGCCGCCGTATTCCTGCCCATCATTATGGTCTTGACCAACCAGACGTTCCCGCTGGTCGTCCTGGGGGTCATTTTCTGCGTGTTTGTGGTGGCGCGTCACCGGCCCAACATCAAGCGGCTCCGGGCCGGCCAGGAACCGCGCGTTTTTTTGCCGTATTTTAAAAAGAAGTAAAATACCTCCGTATCCCGTATCTCGTCGTCCGTATCCCGCGGCACCTTTCCCGAATTAACGCCGGATTTTTCCTGGCCCGCTGTAAATCCTTAAACAGCGACGGGTAAATCGCGGGGAAACGTTTTCTCCAAACCCCCCGCGCCGTCTTCTTGACTTCGTCAACTGGACAC
>DPIG01000083.1:43543-52341 GCA_003522725.1 Candidatus Omnitrophota bacterium | reverse complement strand
ATCAACTATTAACCGTCTTATGAATATTTTAGCCCTCGATACTTCCAGCAAACATTTCAGCCTCGCGGTCGCGAAGGACGGGAAGGCGCTTTATTCCCGCGGCATCTTTCTTCAGAAGGTCCTCTCCGATTCGATCATGCCGGCGATCCAGGGGATATTAAAGAAGGCCGGATTGACGCTGGACCAGATCGACGGGTTTGCCGTTGGGCTTGGGCCGGGATCATTTACCAGCCTGCGGGTAGGGCTCTCGACGGTCAAGGGGCTGGCCTTCGCGCTTAAAAAACCCGTCGTCGGCATTTCCAGCCTGGATGTTCTTGCTCTTAATGTTAAAGAAGATGGTCAAATTTGTGTCGTCTGCGATGCCAAGCGGAATATGGTCTACGCGTGCCTTTATCAGAAAAAAGGAAACGAGTTAAAAAGAAAGAGCAAATATTTATTGGCGGATATTAAGGATGTGTTAAAACAAATAACAGGTGAAGTAATATTTGTCGGCGACGGCGTGCCGCTTTTCCGTGAGACCATTGAAAAGGCCGCCGGGATCAAAGCGCGCTTTGCCGATGAAAAACAAATGTACCCGCAGGCGAAGCATCTGGCAACCCTGGCCCTGAAACGGTTTGAGGCGAAAGACTACGACGTGGCGGAAACCCTTGTTCCGCTGTATTTGTACCCGGAGGACTGCCAGGTGCAGAAAAGCAGAGAGTAAGAGAGTAGAGAGTGGATAGTTATGATATACTTTGCTTAAGCAATTCAGAGCAAGGAGGAGCTATGATAAAGATCAGAGAATTAGAGAATGATGTATTGAGTTTGCCGGAGAAAGCTTTCGTTCGGTTTAGCGCGTGGTTTCATAGGGTTGAGGCTGAAAAATGGGACAGGAAATTTGAAAAGGATGTTTGTTCAGGAAAACTGGATCGTTTCGGCAGCAAGGCCTTGAAAGATTTTGCAAAAGGGAAATGCAAAGAATTATGAGGCATTTTGCCAATCCTTCCTTCCGGGATTGCTATTACAAACTCCCCGCCAATATTCGACAATTAGCCGACAAAAATTTTAAACTGCTTAAGGAAAATCCTCACCATACATCTTTACATTTGAAGAAAGTTCGTAAGTATTGGTCAGTGAGAATCGGCATGCAATACCGCGCTTTGGGCATTGAAAGCGAGGAAGGGGCAGTGAGGTTCTGGATAGGCGCTCACGCGGAGTATGACAAGCTGGCGAAATAGTAATTTCCGGTGCGTGCCGGAAATTGGGATCAGTTACGCGTCCCCGGAGAACTCGTGTCCGGGAAGATTGCCAGGTAACTCACAGAATGGCAAGAAATTGAAATGAAAGGGCGATGGATTCCATGAAGAACAAAAATCGTATTGTCTTGTGTGCGCTGTTGATGGTATTTGCCGCGTGGCAAGGGACAAACTCATTTGCTTTGGAAAAAACCGACAAGGATTCAGTCGTGGAAGGTAACCATCAGTTCACCTTTGATCTTTATTCCCGGGTGGGGAAAGACGACGGCAACCTTTTCTTTTCTCCTTTCAGCATCTCGACGGCTTTGGCAATGACCTGCGCGGGGGCCAGGGGAAATACCGAAACACAGATGGCCCAAACCTTGCATTTTTCTTTAGGCCAGGGGCGCTTGCATCCGGGGTACTCCGTGCTCATGCAAGAGTTGCAAGCTGAACCAACCCAAAGCGGTTTTGAGCTTTCTATCGCCAACGCCCTCTGGGGACAGTCCGGGTATGAATTCCACAAGGAATTTATTGATATCACCAGGGATTATTATGACGCCGGGTTTAAGGAGGCGGATTTTGTAAAGAATGCAGAGCAGGCCCGCGCGACTATCAACAGATGGGTCGAGGAAAAGACCAGGGACAAGATAAAAGAATTAATCAAGCCAGGCATCTTGACGGATCTGACGAGACTGGTCTTGACCAACGCTATTTATTTCAAGGGTAAATGGATGTCACAGTTTAAAAAGGAAAGGACCGGGCTGGAGCCGTTTGAGTTAATGAGCGGAGAAAAAGTCGAAGTTCCGATGATGAGCCAGACCAGAGAATTTCATTACTCCGAGGACGAAACGACGCAAGTTCTTGAGATGCCTTATGAGGGGGGCAAACTATCCATGGTGGTTCTTCTTCCCAAAGAAAGGAAAGGCCTCAAAGAACTTGAAGGTTTGCTCAAAGCGGAGAATTTTAATCATTGGGTATCGACATTGCAGAAACAAGAAGTTATTGTTTCACTGCCCAAATTCAGGATGACCTCCGAGTTTCTCCTAAGCGAGGCGCTCAAGTCTCTGGGCATGACAGACGCGTTTGACGCGGCGGCGGACTTTTCGGGGATGACTCCAGACCCGGTGGGTTTATACATCTCCGAAGTGATTCACAAGACCTTCGTGGATGTGAATGAGGAAGGGACTGAAGCCGCGGCGGCCACCGCTGTGGTTGTGAGGGCTACCGCTGCATTGTTGGAGTTTAGGCCTGTTTTTCGCGCCGATCATCCATTTATTTTCATTATCCGCGACAAGAGTTCAGACAGCATTTTATTTATCGGCCGGGTTATGGACCCGCGTTAAGGACACAGACTAAACACGAGGAATCGATGAATAGAAGTTTAACTTGGGCGCAGATTGATTTAAACGCCATTCGGCATAATTTCAGGGTTCTCCGGCGGTTGGCGGGCAAGACGAAGATACTCATCGTCATCAAGGCGGATGCTTACGGCCACGGGATGCCGCCTATCGCGAAGCTGTTGGTCAAAGAGAAGGTGGATTTCATCGGGTTATCGAATCTGACGGAAGGGGTCGCTTTGCGTCAGACCGGCATTCGGACGCCGGTCCTTTTGTTTGAAACGACCCTTCCCGAACAGGCTAAAGACATTGTCGATTACGATCTGACCCCGACGGTATGTAGCCTTGAACTGGCTCGGGCGCTGGATAAGTACGCGCGGCAACAGGGGCGGCTGGTAGACATCCACGTCAAAGCCGACACCGGCATGGGGCGGTTGGGGGTCTGGCATGAAGAGGCCCTGGATTTCATAAAAAAGTTAAGCCGCCTGAGGAATTTGCGGGTCCAGGGGATCTGCACCCATTTCCCTTCGGCGGATACGGACCGCGCCTTCACGCAAAGACAGATCCAGCAACTGACCAGGCTCGTTCAAAAGATCAGGGAAGGTGGGTTGGCCGTTCCTTACGTCCACGCGGCCAACAGTATGGGGCTGGCTGGATATCCGAATAAGATTTTGAATCTCGCCCGGCCGGGACTGATGCTTTACGGCCTGTATCCGCGTCCGGGATTAGAGAAGAAAATTGCCTTGCGTCCGGCCATGAGCGTCCATTCCAGGATTATTTTTTTGAAGAGAATAGAGAAGGGAAGAAGCATCAGTTATGGCCGCACTTTTATCGCGCGCCGTCCGATGACGGTCGCTACTCTGCCGATCGGCTACAGCGACGGATATCTGCGCGGATTGTCGGGTAAGGCCGACGTTTTGATTGGTGGCAAGCGTTGTCCTGTGCTTGGCCGGGTGACTATGGACCAAATCGTCGTTGACGTTTCAAAGATCAAGAATCCACGCCTGGGAATGCCGGTTGTTATTTTAGGAAAGCAAGGGGAAGAGGGCGTCTGCGCCTATGAACTCGCCCAGCTCGCCCATACGATTCCCTACGAGATCGTCTGCAGTCTTGGAAGCCGCCTCCCTAA
Source organism: Candidatus Omnitrophota bacterium (assembly GCA_003522725.1). Lineage (GTDB taxonomy): Bacteria > Omnitrophota > Gorgyraeia > Zapsychrales > Zapsychraceae > UBA10015. The sequence continues at coordinate 48,658 of DPIG01000083.1, read as the reverse complement.
AGTATACAAAAGGGTTAATATTCACGATTTTAATGTAGGGTCAAGGGGCAAGGAACAAGGGTCAAGGAATAAGAAACCTTGACCCCTGACCCTTGCTACTTGCCCCAAGCATAGATACTAAGATGAGTTCTCAATGATCGCCGCCAACGGTGTGACATTACAATACGGGAAAAGACGCCTTTTTGAGGAGGCGAATATCGTCTTCTCGAAAGGTAACTGCTATGGCCTCATCGGCGCCAACGGCTCTGGCAAGTCCACGTTCCTGAAGATCCTCTCCGGCGAGATTGACCCGACGGCGGGCAAGGTGACAGTCACCCCCGGCGAGCGGATCTCCACCCTCAATCAGGACCAGTTCGCCTGCGATGAATATCCGGTCTTGACCACGGTCATCATGGGCCACGCGGAACTTTATAAGGTGGTCCAGGAAAAAGACGCGTTGTACGCGAAGGCCGATTTTTCAGATGCCGACGGGATGCGGGTCTCGGAGCTCGAGGGAAGATTCGCGGAAATGGACGGCTGGAACGCGGAAGCCGATGCCGCCAAACTTTTAAGCGATCTGGGCATTCCGGAGAATCTGCACAGCCTTCAGATGAAACAGCTTGAGGCCAGCCAAAAGGTGCGCGTGCTGTTGGCCCAGGCGCTGTTTGGCAACCCCGATATTCTTCTTTTGGATGAGCCTACGAACCAGCTCGACATGGAAACCTGCATGTGGCTGGAGGAATTTCTCTGTAACTTTGAGAATACCGCGATCGTCGTTTCCCACGACCGACATTTTCTGGACAATGTCTGCACGCATATCGCGGACATCGATTTCGGGAAGATACAGCTTTATCCGGGCAATTATACCTTTTGGCTGCAGTCAAGCCAATTGGCCTTGCGCCAGCGCTCCGAGGCCAACAAAAAGATCGAAGACAAGCGCAAAGAATTGCAGGAATTTATCGCGCGCTTCAGCGCGAACGCCTCCAAATCCAAACAAGCCACGTCCCGCAAAAAAATCCTGGAGAAACTGACCGTCGAGCAGATCAAGCCGTCGTCGCGCAAATACCCGTATGTGAACTTTCAGTTCGAACGCGACGCCGGCAACGATATCCTGGATATCCGCGATCTGGGCAAGTCCGTCGACGGCCAGGTGATGTTCAAGAACCTGACCGTGCATGTCAATAAGGGCGACAAGATCGTCTTTCTGGGCCGTAACGCGCTGGCCAAGACCGCGCTCTTCCAGATCTTGACGGGTGAACTGGAACCCGACAGCGGCAGTTTCAAATGGGGCGCGTCCACCAGCCGGGCGTACTTTCCGAAGGACAACAACAAATACTTTAGTGCTGACCTGAACCTTATCGACTGGCTGCGGCAATATTCCAGGGAACAGGACGAGAATTTTGTGCGCGGGTTTCTGGGGCGCATGCTTTTCTCGGGGGAAGAATCGCTCAAGAAGGCGGGCGTCCTCTCCGGAGGCGAGAAGGTACGCTGCATGCTCGCCCGGATGATGCTCGTCGGACCGAACGTCGTCGTCCTGGATGAACCGACCAACCACCTGGACCTGGAGTCGATCACGTCTTTAAACGACGGGCTGGAACGCTTCAAGGGGACCGTGCTTTTTTCGTCCCACGACCATCAGTTCATCCAGACGGTCGCCAACCGGATCATCGAGGTCACGCCCCACGGACACATCGATATCCAGGGCACGACGCTCGATGAATTCCTCGCCGATGAGAACATCAAGGCCCGACGCGAGGCGCTATACAAGACGGCCGAAGAGCATGTCGGATAAGATTTATGGCGAATAAGAAACCGGTGTACATCCTGGGCATTTCCGCTTTTTATCACGACAGCGCCGCCTGTCTGGTCAAAGACGGCGAGATCATGGCCGCGGCCCAGGAAGAACGCTTTACCCGCAAAAAACACGATGAGTCTTTCCCCGCCAACAGCGTTGCCTATTGTCTGCAAAAAGAGGATATCACCATAGCTGACGTGTCTTATGTCGCGTTCTATGAAAAGCCTTTTTTGAAGTTTGACCGTCTTCTTTTGACCTATCTTTCCTACGCCCCCGTCGGGTTGAGATCGTTTCTTAAGGCCATGCCGGTGTGGCTCAAGGAAAAAGTATTTTTGAAAGATCTGGTCGCTGAAAAGCTCAATTACAGCGGGGAGATCCTTTTCCCGGAACATCATGAATCGCACGCCGCCTCGGCGTTTTTTCCGTCGCCATTTAAAGAAGCCGCCATCCTCACCCTTGACGGGGTGGGGGAATGGACAACGGCCAGTTACGGCGCGGGCGAGGATAACCACATCGAACTTTTGGCCGATATAAAGTTCCCGCATTCGCTGGGGTTGTTGTATTCGGCCTTCACGTATTACGTGGGGTTCCGTGTCAATTCCGGTGAATATAAGTTGATGGGGCTCGCCCCCTATGGTGAACCGAAATATGTCGATCTGATCAGGGACCGCTTGATCAATATTAAATCCGACGGCTCGTTTCGTCTGAACATGGAATATTTCAATTACTGCACGGGATTGACCATGACCAACGAGCGGTTTCATAAATTGTTTGGCCAACCACCGCGCAAGCCCGAAAGCGAGATCCAGACTTTTCACATGGATATCGCCCGGTCCATTCAGGAAGTGACTGAAGAGATCATGGTCAAAGCGGCCTGCCACGTCCATAAAGTCACGGGTAAGGATAATCTTTGTCTGGCCGGCGGGGTCGCCCTTAATTGTGTGGGTAACGGCAAGATATTGAAGAAAACTCCGTTTAAGAACATTTGGATCCAGCCCGCGGCCGGGGATGCCGGCGGGGCGCTGGGCGCGGCGTTGCTGGTCTGGTATCAATATCTCGGGAATGCGCGCCATGCCGACAACCGGCAGGATTTTCAGAAAGGATCGTTTCTGGGACCGGATTATTCGCGCGAGATCGAGGAGTTCGTCAAGACAAAGGCGCTCCCTCATGAGCGTCTTTCCAGCGATGCGCTTGCGAAACGTGTCGCGGAGTTGATCAACGACCAAAAGGTCATCGGGATCTTCCAGGGCGGTATGGAATTCGGGCCGCGCGCGCTGGGAGGCCGTTCGATCATCGGTGATGCCCGTTCGCAGGAAATGCAAACGACATTGAACTTGAAAACCAAGTTCCGTGAGTCGTTCCGACCGTTCGCCCCGGCGGTCCTGGAGGAAAAACAACACGAATATTTCGACTGGAAGCCCGGCACCAAAAGTCCCTACATGCTTTTGGTCGCGCAGGTCAAAGATGACAAGCTCTTGCCGAACGTCGATGCAAGGGCGCGGGGCCTCGCCCGGCTGAAGGTCAAGCGTTCGGTCCTGCCGGCGATCACGCACGTGGATGGGTCGGCACGGGTGCAGACGGTCTCCAAAGAAACGAATCCGCTTTTTTACGGTATCTTGCGGGAATTTGACGCCTTGACGGGTTGTCCCGTCGTCATCAACACTTCTTTTAATATCCGCGGCGAACCGATCGTGTGCTCGCCGGAAGACGCTTACCGCTGTTTTATGTGCACTAACATGGATTATCTGCTGATGGGGAATTTCTTGTTCGAAAAAGAGAAACAGCCGGACAAGGACAAATACAAGAAAGAGGATATTTCCACGATTCTGGACTGACCATGAATAGCACGCAGAAAGAACTTAAAACATTCGGTTTCGGGTTGGCCTTGATCATCGCCTTCCTGGTTTTAAAGGGTCAGGCGGGCCTGCAGGTTTCCTTTATCGTCTTTGTTCTGTCCCTCGGGGCCATTTTGTTCCTTATCGCAAAATTGTTCACGCACGGCTGGGCGTATCATCTGGTTTATTGGGGGTTCTACGCGACGATCGCGCAACATGCTCTTTCGGGAGGCATAACGGGAGGGCGTTTGGTTTGGCTGGTTATTTCCACGGTACTTTATTTAATCGCTTTTCTTAAGCCACAACTTTTACGAAAGATTTACGATGTTTGGATGAGGGTCGGACACAAGGTCGGGGGACTGGTCATGATGGCCGTTCTGACGCTGGTTTTTTTCGCGATATTTTTCCCGGCAAGCCTCATTCTTAAAATGATGAAAAAAGATTTCTTGAGCCGGACCATCGATCCAAAGGCCGCAAGTTATTGGCATTTGAGGACTCGAGGGTCTTCCGACGTGGGGCGCTATAAAAACCAGTTTTAAATAACGAGGATATTTACGACAGGAGGTAGCTGATGTCCAAAATCTCTATTCTAAAAGAATTGTGGGAGTTTTTGCGGGTCAGAAAGAGGTTCTGGCTGGCGCCGATCATTATTATCCTTGTTCTGCTCAGCATCCTGATGATCTTCGCGCAGTCTTCCGCCGTCGCGCCGTTTGTTTACACGTTGTTTTAAGAAAATAAATGTTGACTGTTGCCTGGGATATGTTATATTTTCGTTGTAACAAACGCTGAAGGGTGAGCGAGGAAGCTTCCCTTCAGAGGATTCAGTGAAGAAATTTCAGGACGCGGAAGCCCTGAACCAAAAATGGTTCAGGGTTTTTTATTCGCCGCAGCGGCGGCGAATAACCCAGGCGATTGATTCATCCCGAAATATCAAGATTCCCGGGATGAATCAGCCGGGGGTGAGCCTATAGGCATAGAAGCCCGATATCCCAATGGAGGATGTCGGGCTTCTATTTTTAAGGAGGCCGGAAGATGCAGAAACGATTGGTCGTGATCGGCAACGGCATGGCAGGGGCGCGGGTGGTGGAGGAGATCCTCAACCGCGCGCAGGGGATGTTTAAAATCGTCATGTTCGGTGCCGAGCCTTACGGCAATTATAACCGGATCCTGTTAAGCAATCTGCTTAATCAGTCCCAGCGGCCCGAGGAAATTTTCCTCAACCCCCTGACATGGTACCGCGAAAACGGCATTTTCCTTTATGCCGGGGTGAAGGCCGTCAGGATCGACACCGCGCACCGTTGCGTGGTGGGGTATCCATTGCCGGCGGAGGTCAACGCCTATGATTTTTCTGACGGCCTTTTCGACAGAGACGCCGTCGTCACAGAACCCTACGATCATATCATTATCGCCACCGGCTCGCGCCCGTTTGTTCCGCCGATCGAGGGGCAAAACTTGCCCGGGGTATTTTTGTTCCGCACCATTGACGACTGCCGGCGTATCGCCGGA
>DPIG01000083.1:0-43463 GCA_003522725.1 Candidatus Omnitrophota bacterium | reverse complement strand
GTCTGCGACGACCAGATGCGCACCAATGTCCCGGAAATCTTCGCTTTGGGAGAATGCGTGGAGCACCGCGGGAAGACTTATGGCCTGGTGGACCCGATTTGGGAACAGGCCAGGGTGCTGGCGGATGTCATCACGGGGACTAACCCCCGGGCGCGGTATGAGGGTTCNNGAACTTTTGTTCGGCGCCGTTTCGGGGGAGGCCTTCTTGAACGCCGCGGACCTGCCCGACAACGCGCAGATCTGCAATTGTAACGGCGTGTGTAAAAAAGAGATCGTCGATGTCATTGTTAACGATCATTGCCAAAGCGTCTCCGCGGTCGGCGCCAAAACAAAGGCGGGCAAAGGCTGCGGTTCCTGCCGCGGCATGATCGCCCAGATCATCGAATCGTGCGTGGGGAAGGTCTCCTATGACGCTTCGGAACATTATTACGTGCCGGGGATCCCTTTGGAAAAATCCCAGCTGGTCGCGCAGGTCCTGGCGAAGAAATTGAAATCGGTCAGCGCCGTGTTCGCGGCCCTGGCCGACGGGAAAGAGGACGCGGACAGCAAGGCCGGCCTGGCGTCACTTTTAAAAACTCTTTGGCCGGGCGAATATGAAGACGAGCGTGACGCGCGGTTCATCAACGACCGCGTGCACGCCAATATCCAGCGCGACGGGACGTTTTCCGTCGTCCCCCGGATTTATGCCGGGGTAACGACGCCGGATGAACTGATGCGCATTGCCCAGGCCGCCGTCAAATACCAGGTCAAAATGGTCAAGATCACCGGCGGCCAGCGGATCGATCTGTTGGGGATCAAAAAGGCGGATCTGCCGGCGGTCTGGAAAGAGCTGGGGATGCCCAGCGGCCACGCGTACGCGAAAGCTTTCCGCACCTGCAAGAGCTGTGTCGGGACGGATTTCTGCCGTTATGGCCTGGGAGATTCCATCAAACTCGCCCAAAGGATCGAACGCCGATTCCAGGGGATCGAATCGCCGCACAAGATGAAACTCGCCGCGGCCGGGTGTCCACGCAATTGCTCTGAGGCCTATGTCAAGGACATCGGCGTGGTCGCCATCGGCGAAGATAAATGGGAAATTTACATCGGCGGCGCGGCCGGCGGCACGGTGCGTAAAGGCGACCTCCTTTACACGGCGCGAGGGCATGAGGAGACGGTCAGGGTCATCGGGCGGTTCATGCAGTATTACCGGGAGCACGCCAAATATCTGGAGCGTACCTACGGGTTTGTGGAACGCGTCGGTATCGATGTTTTGAAAAATATCCTGGTGGAGGATTCCCTGGGGATCTGCGCCCGGCTGGACGCGAAGATCCAGGAGGCGGTGGACGCTTACCGTGATCCCTGGGGGGAAGCGCGCGAGCCGGCGTATGAGCACCAGTTCGAGGGGCCGCGTTTGGTCGAGGTCTTGCGGGAAACCAATAATAATGGATAGGTAACGGTTATGGTTACGAAGCCCGTTTCGTCATTGGGTGACGGTTAGGTCAAAAAATGACGAATACCGTTACCTTTACCGATACGGGCATCGTTACCTTAACCCTAAGAATGAAAAGAGAATCACTATGAGAACTTCATACCTTGTGAATCTTGGAAATGTAAATGATATCCCTCTGGGGCAGGGCGCCTGTTATATCGTCAAAGGAGCAGAGATCGCGGTTTTTCGCGCGCGCGATGGCAAAGTTTCCGCTATCGAGAACAGATGCCCTCACCGTCAAGGTCCGTTATCGGAAGGTGTGGTCGGTAACGGCAAAGTCGTTTGCCCGTTGCACGGTCATAAATTTGATCTTGCCTCGGGACAAGGCAATGAAAAGCATGAATGTGTGCGCGCCTTCGAGGTCCGGGAAGAACGCGGAGAAATCATCCTGGATTTTTCTGTGAGCGGGTTACTCCCGGAAGGGAAAAAGGATTAATTCAGCGACTTGGTCTCGATGATGGTCATGGCCATCATCATATCTGCACAATAAAGATTTTTTCTGCAGGGTTCCTTCCATAACTGTTTGTTTCCCAGTAAGATAGAACTAAAACAATATAACCCGTCCACGGACCCGTTCCGGACAGGCCCCGTCCAGAACCCGTCCGGACTTGTTACCCCCACCTTGTTATTCGCGAAAAAATATGTTATTTTTGCCGTAGTTTGATTCGATCACGCAAAACTATCCCAACTCCGCCGAAGGCGAACATCGGGGAAGGATCCTATAATGCGCAGGATAGCCAGTTACCGAATCAGTAAGAACTTGTGGGACCGATATGCCCGTTTCTTAGCCGCGCCAAGAGGCGGGGTTTTTTACGGTTTCTTTTCGTTATTATTGTTATCCACATTTCTTTTGACCGCCGGATTTGCCCAGCAAGTTCAACCCGTCGTTTCTTCGCAACTTCAAGAGTATATTAGCATTGGAGATAATTGTAATCCCTTCCAGCCGGCAATGCGTGCGGTGTATATGGAATATTATTTACTCTGGTCGCGCACCCCGCAGAATCCGGTCGGTGATCCCCAAGGGTATTGGACAGGTTTTGTGTTTCGAGCGGCAGGCAATGGACCGGCCACCATTATTGCTACAGGGGGCTATTCAGGTGGCAGCCATATCAAGACATTGATTTATTGTGTTGTCCCGGAACCGTTCATTGCGGCGGCACGCGCTCAAGTCCTCGCGGAGCAATGGCGCGCTTTTGGAGATTTTCGTTTTCCCAACGGCACAACGCAAAGGATTTTCTCTAGTTACGCCCAACTCCCTCCCCCCACGCCCGATGAGATCCTCGCCAAACCACAGTTGATCGCTTTGGAAAACATGAATTTGACCCCGGATCCCATCAATGCCGCAACAGGGGAGATGTTCGTTCTTGCCGAGGACTTCGCGGTGAAAGGCCGCGGGCCGGTCTTGGAGCTCTCCCGCACGTACCGTTCGCAAACGGAGTTCAGTGGTCTCTTTGGGTACGGCTGGCGCAGCGCTTATGACGTCAATTTAACGGAAGATACGAACGGCAACGTGATCATTTTTGATAAAGACGGGGTGGGACGGTACTTTGAGCCTGATACAGGCGGCGGTTATACAGCTTCTCCGGGCAATCACGACACGCTGGTCAAGAATCCCGATGGAACTTTTACGGTCACCGACAAACACGGCACCGTCGCCAATTATAACCAGGATGAGCGGATGTCAACGATGGCTGACCGTAACGGGAATACCCTCACCTTTGTCTTTGATCCTGCGGGAGACACCTATATCGAAGATGCCGGAGGACGAAGAATTACATTAACCATCGATTCTAATGGCAGGGTCCAATCGGCCCGGGACCCCGCGGGCCATGTTGTTCAATATACATATGACGGCAACGGGAATTTGACAACGATCACGGATGCCGCCGGCAATATCACGCGTTATCTTTACGATGCCAACCACAATATTACTGAAATGACCAACGTTAACGGCCATAAAACTTACTTTGCCTATGATAGTGAAGACCGGGCCGTCATGAATTGGCAAGACGGGGATGTCAACAAAGTCACGTTAAGTTTTGACAGCGATACACAGACAACGGTTACCGACGCTTTGGGACACGCAACCGTGTATGGATTAAACGGGTACGGCTTGGCGACCTCGGTGACCGATCCTCTGGGCAATACGACAACAACGGCTTGGGACGATAATCTCAACCGCACGGCAACAACCGACGCCCGCGGCAATACGACTTCTTTTGAATATGACAGTAAAGGAAATTTGATCAAAATGACCGATGCGTTGGGGCACGAAACAGGTTTCAGCTATACACAGGGATTCAGTTTGCTTGATTCTGTTGCCGATGCCTTGGGCAACATAACCAATTATGCTTATGATGTCAAAGGGAACCTTTTGAGCCTCACCGACGGGTTGGGACATACAACACAGATGGCTTATGATACTCATGGCAATATGACGAGCACAACCGATGCCCTCGGGCATACTGGTCTTTTTGAATACGATGTCTTTGGCCAATTGGTCAAAACAACGGATCCGCTTTCCAGCGCGACATTACTCGCCTGTGATGCCGTCGGCAATAACGTGGCGGTCACGGATCCCAAAGGTGCTAGGACAGAATTTGTTTACGATGCGCTTAACCGCCTGACAGCCGTACATTTTAATGATGGCACAAACGTGTCTTACGCCTATGACGCCTTCGGTAATCGTTTGAGTATCACCGACCAGAAATCCAACACCACAGCCGATGCGTATGATGCCTATGAACGTCCAAGCCGGACAACCGACGCGTCAGGCGGGACAACGCAGTATGCCTATGACAAAGCCGGAAACACGACGGCTTTAACCGACGCCAACGGCCATACGACAAATTATGCCTACGATGCCGCCGCGCGACTCTTAAGCGAAACCACACCTTTGGGGCATACGACAACTTACGGTTATGATGCGGTCGGCAATCTTGTGAGCAAGACGGATGCCAATGGCCATACGATTACCTATACGTATGACGCGTTAAACCGCCTGACCAGGACACAATATCCCGACGGCACAAGCGTTGTTTACAGCTACGATGCTCTGGGCCGCCAGGTCTCTATGACGGACTGGCGCGGGATGACTCTTTATAGCTATGACGCCTTGGGACGCCTTCTTAAAATCGAAGGCCCGGAGAGTAACGAGAGAATAAGTTACGCATACGACGCGTTGGGTAACCGTGCCACAATGACCAACCAGGACGGGGAAACGGTCAGTTATGGTTACGACGCTTTGAACCGCTTAACCGCGGTCACTGACGGCCAAGGGACCACGGCTTACAGTTACGACGCGCTCTCCAATATCACGCGGATTTCCTACCCCAACGGCGCTTCCATCAACTATAGCTATGACGTGATGAACCGGCCGTCGCTGGTCGTCAACAAAGACGCCAGGAACAAGAAGGCCGGCGTTTTTGGTTATGTGTATGACCCCGCCGGCATGGTTACTAAAATCATGCAAGGCGGCGGCGTATTCGTGGAATACCGCTATGACGCGCTCAACCGGCTGGCGCGGGAGAAAAAGAAGCAAGAAACAAAGAAGCAAGAGGTAAAGATCAGGCATGACCATCAATACACTTACGACGCGGTTGGCAACCGGGTAGAGTTGATCAAACATAAAGGCGAGGAAGACGGCAAACAAATAAAAGAATACAGTTATGATGCCGGGAATCGGCTGATCAGTCTGACACGGGATAAAGAAAAAGACGGCCTGCCGGTTTTGGTGGAGACGGTTCATTACAGCTACGACAATAATGGCAACCGGATGAGCAAAAAAGAAACAAAGCTGGGTGACGATGAGCAGGAAACCGAAATCACCTATTACGGCTATGACCATGAAAACCGATTGACGAATTTGGAATATATCGGGGATCCGGACGAAGATGATATTCCCGGCGCTTTGTTTGAATATGACGGCAGCGGAATAAGGCGAAAAGCCGTTGAAGGGGATGTGATAACGCGGTATTATTATGACGGCTTGAACGTGCTCTTTGAAAAAGACGCTGCTGGACTTACCCAAAAGTCCTACACCCGCGGCCTGGGCTTCCCCGGCGGGATCGGCGGGCTGATCAGCATGAAGCGCTATGAGATGGACGACGGCGAGCTTCAGGAGAAGGTCCATTACTACCATTACGACGCGCTGGGTTCGGTCGTTAACCTTTCCGATCACAAAGGCTCTTTGACGACGGACTACGAGTATGACGCTTTCGGCAACAGCAAACACGGGAAGAAGTGGAACACCTACCGCTTCAGCTCCAAGGAATTCGAAGACCACGCCGGGCTCTATTATTTCGGCGCAAGATACTACGACCCTGAAATCAGCCGGTGGCTGACGGCGGATCCGTTGAAATTTGTTGATGGATTTAATATGTACACTTATGTGCATAATAATCCAGTAAATTTTGTGGATCCTCTAGGACTTGATTCTTATATAGTATTAGAATTAGGGCATGAAATGATTGTAATAGATGACCCTGAAAATCCTGGTGGTCTCTTAATTTTTGATTTTTATCCGAATGGCGAAAAAATTTTCGATGGAATAACAAAACCTGTTGTAGGAACAGTCAGAGAGCAAAAATTGGCACCAGGTGAAAATCTCTTTTTTGAATATTGGGCTTTTGAGATTCCAGGGACAAGAAAAAAACAAAGTATTGACGAGGATAAAATGATGATTGAAAGAGCAAGACAATTAAAAAATGCAGCAGCAACTGGCGATTTGCGGTATAGACTTTTTTTCACTAATTTAAATTGTATTGGGTTTTGTGTGGCGGTCCAAAGTGCTGGAAAAGAGAGGAAATAAAAATGAGGGCCATTAATATTGCTTTTGGATTAATATGGGGTTTTATTGTTAGCCAATTTCTTTCTTTCTTACTAACGCTTTTAACCTTTTTGTTTTTGCCGTTGCCCTTGTTTCTTTCTTATTGGATTTATGTAATAAGTTTTATTCTTGGCATTGTTTTATTTTTTTACGTTAAAGAATTTTTTAGAAGGCCAAATGTTTTAACAGGAATATTATCAATTTTAATTTTATTTTTAAGTGTTGCTACGATTCCTGTGCTTGGTAGGCAATTGGGCGATAAATTGAAAGACTTGCAAAGTTCTATGTCGATTCCCATTAACACTTTGCGTTAGTGTGATTGATGCTCTTTGAAAAAGACGCTGCGGGATTCACGAAAAAATCTTACACGCGGGCGTTAGGCTTCCCCGGCGGGATCGGCGGGCTGATCAGCATGAAGCGCTATGAGATGGACGACGGCGAGTTGAAGGAAAAAGTCCATTATTATCATTACGACGCCCTTGGCTCGGTCCGAGGCCTCAGCAACGAGAAGGGCAAGCTAACCGCCGGATTCGATTACGACGCCTTTGGCAATGGCAAGAACAACAAGAAATGGATGTAATGCTCCCCATTAAGCAAGGGGAAATTAAGTTAGAACCGGCTCGTTGAGCCCGGCGTTGCAGACAGGGATTTCGAGTTTAATTCAGCGACTTGGTCTCGATGATGGTCATGGCCATGGCCGCGAAGACCATCGGGGTTATCCACGCCGCGATGACCGGCGGGAAAAAGCCGCCTTTGCCGAAGGCGATGGAGACCGCGTTGACCACGTAGTACAAAAACCCCACGCACACCGCCAGCCCCAGCGCCGTGAAGGTCGCCCCCTTGCGGCTTTTAAACATCAGGGCGAAGGGCAGCCCCGCCAGAACGATCACCACATTCCCGACGGGAAAAGCGATCCGCTGGTGCATGTCCACGCGCAGGCTTTGTAGGGCCTTGTGCGCGCCGCTGGAGGCGAATTTGCGGATATATTCGTTCAACTGCCGGATGTTCATCGAGGAAACGTTGAGCCGCTGGTTGAGGAAGTCATCGGGCGTTTCCTTGATGTCCATCAACTTTTCCTTGTACACCTTGATTTTCACCGGACTGGTGAGGTTGGCGGGATTAAATATCGTGATCTGGCATTGGTAAAATTTCCAGGCGATCCCCGTCCAGACGCCCTTGAGGGCGACAATCTTTTGCTGGATGTTCTGGTTTTGATCGTGCTCGATGATGGTGATGCCTTCGAGCGTCTGCTCGCGCGAGTTGTAGCTGTCGATAAAATATAGCCGGTTCTTGAGACCGTAAAAGGTCAGGTTGCGGATCGTCTCGTTACTTTTACGTATTTTGTCGACCTTCAGGATGATGTTCTCGTCACGGATCTTCTCGGTCGTGGCCGCCGCGCCGGGGACGACGCGTTCATTGACGAAAAAAACCGCCGCCGCGACCAGGAGGCTGAAGCAGATGGCGGGCCGGGTGATCTGCCAGAAATTCAACCCGCTGGAGCGCATGGCGACGATCTCGTTATGGTTGTTGAGGCCGCTGAACGTCAATAACACGCCGATCAAACAGGCGATCGAGGAGGTCTGGACCAGGATGACGGGGAAAAATGACAGATAATATTGCAGCAGGATATCCAGGGAAAGCTTGCGGTCGATGATCTCATCGAGGTTGCTCGTGGTGTCGATGAGGATATATAAAAAGCAGAAGATCAGGACCGTCGCGCAGAAGGTTTTGACAATCGATTGGGTGATATGGCGTTCTAGGATACGCATTTTTGATTCAGGATGAAGGCCCCGATACCGGCCAGGATGTTGGGCGTCCACATGACCCAGGCCGCGGGACCGATGTTCTGGATGCTCAAGGCCTCGCAGCCCAGCGACAGCAGGTAATACAGCGCGGCAAACGCGACCGCGATGACGATGTTGGCGGATTTTTCCCGCCGGTGGGTGATCACGGCGGCCGGAAATCCCAGGAGGATAAATATGAGCGAGGCGAACGACCAGGTGATCTTGCGGTAATACTCCGTGCGTAACTGGGCGGTATCGACCAGCAGCCGTTCAAGCTTGTCGATCTCTTCGCGCAGTTCCTTCAACGTCATCCCCCGGGGCTTCTTTTCAACCTCCTTCTGGTCTTTGGATAAATCCAGCGTGATAAAATAATTTTTGAAATTCAGTTTATAAAAATTCTCCGGGTTCTCCAGGTTCGGTTCATCGGAGGTGCCGTCCATGAGCTTGAGTTTGACCTGGTCTTTACCGGGGACGGCGCTGAATTCCCCCCGCTTGGCGATGATGGTGCGCGTCGGCCGGTCGGGCTGCGGCTGGTAAATGGTGACGTTGTACATTTTATTATCTTCGATCCTGTGGATGAAAAGGATCTGGTTTGCGAAGGCGTGGATAAAAAGTCCCGGTTCCAGGAGCGCGGCCGGGTTTTTGACGCCGAGGTTTTTCAGGAGCTTGCGCTGTTCGTGATGGGCGTAGGGGATGATACGTTCATTCAAGACGACCGCCAGCAGGCTGATCACGACCCCGACGACGCACAGCGGCGCCAGGAGCCTCGCCAGATGCACGCCGCTGGAACGTATGGCCAGGATCTCATTGTCGACCGATAGCCGGCTGAAAGTAAAGATAATGCTTACCAGACACGCGATGGGGAGCGTGTAGCCCAAAAGGACGGGGATGTAGAGCAGGAATACGTGCCCGATGGTCGACGGGTTTACGCCTTTATTGATGACGAGGTTCGCCAGCTGGATGAGGTTGCCCAGAAGGAAGACGCAGGTCAGGACGACCAGAGACAAAAAAAAGGGGACGATGCATTCTTTTAAGATGTAGGTGCGGAGAATCTTCATGATTTCGTTTCTGGGTTACGGTGACGAGGCCCGTTTCGTGATTGGGTAATGGTTAAGTTTTTTGCCGTAACCGAAAGACGTAACCGATACGGGCTTCGTTACCGTTACCGAATTGTTATTGTCGTTCTGCAGTTATCGCCAGCGTCAGGACACCCACGGTCCCCGCCCCGGCACTCTTAAGCACGCGCGCCGCTTCCGACGCGGTGGCCCCGGTCGTCAACAGGTCGTCGACCAGCAAAATATTCTTGCGGCGGAGGTTTTTAAGTTTTCTTATTGTAAAAGCGCCCTTTATATTTGTCCAGCGTTGTTTTTCGTCCAGAAGGCTCTGGGGGGCGGTATGGAGGGTGCGTCGCAACTGGTTCTCCTCCATGGGAATCGAGAATTCTTTGGCCAGTTCCAGGGCCAGTAATTGCGCCTGGTTGTACCCTCGTTCACGCGATCGGGTTGAAGATAAAGGGACAGGGACGATCGCGTCGAACTGCCCGATGTCGAGGTCGTATTCCTTGATAAAGGAGATCATTGTGTCCGCGAAAAGGCGGCGCAGTTGTGTTTTTTGGCTGTATTTGAACCGGTGGATGAGTCCCTTGAGCGGGTCTTCGTAGAGGCACGCGCTCCAGGCGAAATCGAAGGACGGTTTGGCGTTACGGCATTCTTTGCAATGAATTTGTCCGATATGACTGCCCAAATACCGTGAACACTTACGGCAAAAGGGCGGCCGGTTCAATGCGATGGCGGCCCGGCACGCCGGACAGACTCCGGACCCGGAGGGATGGGCGGTATCGTGGGTCGAACAGACCAGACAATGCGGGGGATAGACCAGATGACTCAGACCTTGCATGAGGTCTTTAAACACGGCGGATATCCTAACATCCGGGGCCGGATATGTCAATTCGTGTTGTTCGTCGCCTTGGTTGTTCGTCACCTTGGTGTTAAAATTTCCGCCGAATTCCCGCCGGATGAGTAGTTGCAATTGCGGGGACGTATGATACAATGAAAAACATTTAAGAGGGGGTCCCGGTTACCCGGGCGTCCGGATAACCGGCTATCCGGAACGCGCAGGAAAACAATCACCATGTCCGACGATATCACAAGAAGGATCGACGCGATAGATGCGCAGCTCAAGCATCTGAGGGGGTTTCTTTGACCTGCCGCAGAAGGAGGAGTCCATCCGCTCCATCCAGGAGCAAATGTCGGGGCCGAATTTCTGGGACAACCCCGCTCAAGCCAACAAGACCATGCGTGAGCTCAAATATTTGAAAAACTGCGTGGAGCCTTTTGTCCACAGCACTAAAAGGCTTGAGGACCTGCGCGAGTTAACCGCCCTTTCCCAGGACGACCAGGAATTTTTGATCCAGGTGCAGGAAGAACTGGCCGCGCTCGAGGCCGAGGTCAACAAGATCGAACTCCAGAGCATCCTCTCGGGACAGTTTGACGCCAACAACGTGATTTTAAGTATCAACGCGGGCGCGGGCGGCACTGAATCCTGCGACTGGGCGAACATGCTGCTGCGGATGTACACCCGCTGGGCCGAGGACAACACCTGCAAGGTCAAAGTCCTGGATATCCTCGCCGGGGAAGGCGCGGGGATCAAGAACGCGACGTTGAGCATCGAAGGTGACATGGCTTACGGGTATTTAAAGGGTGAAAAAGGCGTGCACCGGCTGGTGCGCATCTCGCCGTTTGACTCCAATAAAAGGCGGCATACTTCGTTCGCGTCCGTGGATGTGATCCCTGAAATTGAAGAAGACATCGACGTCGAAATCAACCCGGGCGACCTGCGCATTGATATTTTCCGTTCTTCCGGGCCTGGAGGCCAGAGCGTCAACACGACCGACTCGGCGGTGCGCATGACGCATTTGCCGACGGGAATTGTGGTCCAGTGTCAGAACGAGCGTTCGCAATTGCAGAACCGGCAAGTGGCCATGAAGATCTTGCGGGCCAGGTTGTACGAATTAAAGCGCCGCGAACAGGACGAACGCATGTCCAAAGAGTACGGCGAGAAACAAAAGATCGAATGGGGCAGCCAGATCCGCTCCTACGTCATGCATCCCTATACGATGGTCAAGGACCATCGCACGGACGTGGAGACCGGCAACGTCACCAAAGTGATGGACGGGGATTTGAGGATGTTTATTGAGGCGTATTTGAAAAGAAAACCAGAAAAATAGTGGTCAGAGGTCAGTGGTCAGTGTTCAGAAAAATGAACTGACCACTGGACACTGATCACTGAACACTAAAGTTATGTTTGACTTTCTTATCCGCAAACAAGTCGTCCCCAGTACCCAGCGGTTCATCGACCGGCTGGCTCCGAAGGTCGCGGTCCATGTTCCCATGGACTTGCCGTTGCCCTCCATCAAAGTCTTGAAGAAATTTTCCGCCACTGTTTCCAGAATTAACGCCCTGGAGGACCAGATGGCCGCGCTGACTTCCGACCAGCTGCGCGCGAAAACGGATGAATTCCGGGCGCGGTATCAGCAGATGATCGCCGCGGGAAAAGAGAACTTGCGGCAGCTTGAAGACCTTTACTGGAAGGCCGTCACCGCGGAAGATAAAAATGACCTGCAGAACCAGATCGACGCCGCCCGGAAGGAATTCCGCGCCGCCAGAAAAAGGATCCTGGACGGTATTTTGCCGGAGGCCTTCGCCGTGGTGCGCGAGACGGGCAAACGCGTGTTGAACATGCGGCATTTCGACGTCCAGATCATCGGCGGGATGGTCTTGAATGAAGGCAATATCGCGGAAATGGCGACCGGCGAAGGAAAGACTTTGGTGGCGACACTGCCCGCGTATTTAAACGCCTTGACCGGGGAAGGCGTCCACGTCGTGACGGTCAACGATTATCTGGCGGGCCGCGACCGCGCCTGGATGGGACCGATCTACGAATTTTTGGGGCTGACCGTCGGGGTCATCGAGCATGATATGGACCCCGCCAGCCGCCAGCAGGCCTACGGCCGCGACATCACCTACGGCACCAACAACGANNATTGCGGAAATGAAAACCGGTGAAGGAAAAACTCTAGTCGCTACCCTGCCCTCCTACTTGAATGCACTGACCGGCAAGGGTGTTCACATTGTCACGGTCAATGATTATCTGGCAAGGCGTGACGCTGGATGGATGGGTGAAATTCATCGTTTTCTCGGCCTCTCCGTAGGCGTGATCGTTCATGGCCTGACCGATACAGAACGCAAAAGAAACTACGGTGCTGACATCACCTACGGCACCAACAACGAATTCGGGTTCGATTACTTGCGCGACAACATGGTCATCAGCCGCCGGGACATGGTCCAGCGCGGGCATTATTTCGCTATCGTCGACGAGGTTGACAGTATCCTGATCGATGAGGCGCGCACCCCTCTGATTATCTCCGGCCCCGCGGAGGAATCGACGGATAAATATTACCGGGCCTATGAGATCAGCCGCCAGCTTACAGGGAGGCGCATCGCCGATGAGGGCCAGGAAAAGCTCAGCGCGAAATACCGCGGCGAGGAAGAGGACCTGGCCAAGGGGTTCGATTACGTCGCCGATGAAAAGACAAAAGCGGTCTCGCTTTCCGAGGCCGGCGAGGAAAAGGCGGCCAGGCTTTTCGGCATCGCGAATATCCACGACATGGAGACGATCGAATACCGTCATCATATCCTGCAGGCCCTCAAGGCCAAGGAATTTTTTGCCAAAGACGTCGAATACGTCGTGCGCGACGGTGAGGTCCTCATCGTCGATGAATTTACCGGGCGCCTGATGCCCGGACGCCGCTGGTCCGACGGCCTGCACCAGGCGGTCGAGGCCAAGGAAGGCATCAAAATAGAGCGCGAGAACCAGACGCTGGCCACGATCACCTTCCAGAATTATTTCCGCATGTACGAGAAACTCTCCGGCATGACCGGGACCGCGTACACGGAGGCCAACGAGTTTAAACAAATTTATAATCTTGACGTCGTGGCCATACCCGCCAACCGCAAGCTGCAGCGCGTCAACCATGCCGATTGTATCTATAAAACGATCAAGGAAAAGTTCAGCGCGGTGGTCACCGAGATCGAAGAATTCCACAAGCGCGGCCAGCCGGTTTTGGTGGGCACCATCTCCATCGAGAAATCCGAAATGCTCTCGAAAATGCTCAAGCAAAAAGGGATCGCCCATCAGGTCTTGAACGCCAAATATCATGAGCGTGAGGCGCATATTATCGCGCAGGCCGGACGCCACCAGGCCGTGACCATTGCGACCAATATGGCCGGGCGCGGGACCGACATCATGCTCGGCGGTAACGCCGAACATCTGGCGAAAAGTCTGGCCGAGGAAAAGCTGGAAGATAAAAATGATCACGCGCAAAGAGATGAGTTGACGCGCAAGTTCATCGAACAGTTCCGTCAGCAGGTCAAGGAGGAGCATGAAAAGGTGGTGGCCGCGGGCGGGCTGCACGTTTTGGGCACAGAGCGCCACGAGTCCCGGCGCATCGATAACCAGCTGCGCGGCCGCCAGGGCCGCCAGGGCGACCCGGGTTCGTCACGGTTTTACGTTTCCCTCGAGGACGATCTGATGCGCCTGTTCGCCTCCGACCGGATCATGGGGATCATGGACAAGCTCGGCATGGAGGAAGGCCAGGTGCTCGAACATCCGTGGCTGACCATGGCCATCGAGAACGCGCAAAAAAGGGTGGAGGCGCATAATTTTGAGATCCGCAAACACCTGCTGGAATTCGACGATGTCATGAACCGCCAGCGCGAAGCGATCTATTCGATCCGCCGTTACGTCCTGGAAAGCCATGACGTCAAGCACCTGATGCTCGAATCCATCGAGCAGATGGCCGCCGGGGTCGTCGCCACGTATGCCCTCGCCGGGGATCAGGAAGCGGGATTTGATGTGGAAGGGCTGGATCTTTATCTCAAGACGAAATTTCATTTTGATCTGGGCGGGCAGAAAAGCACTCTCGCGGGGATGCCCCAGGAACAGGTCCAGGGGGCGATCACGCAGGGTCTTCTGGCGTTGTATGAAACAAAAGAAAAAGATATCGGCGCCGAACAGCTGCGCCAGATGGAGCGGATGCTGTTGTTGCAGACCATCGACGCTAAATGGAAAGATCATCTCTACGCGATGGACCAGTTAAAGGAAGGCATCGGCTTGCGTTCTTTCGCCCAACGCGATCCCATTATCGAATATAAACGCGAGGGTTTCGCGATGTTCCAGACGATGTATGATTCGATCCACCAGGAAGCCACGGAGATGATCTTCAAGATCCAGCGGGTCGACCCGTCCGCGCGCATGAGGAGCGTCTTTGGATCTGTCCCCCAAAAATTGGTCCATGATGAAATTTCCAGTCTTTCGGGACAACAGCCGCCTTCGGCGAGCCTCGCCAGGGGCGGGCCGCCGGTCCCCTCCGTGATGCCCGGCGCGCGGGATATCCCCGGTGAACAGCCCCGGCCCCCGGCACCGCCTCCCATCCACAATACCGAACCGAAGGTCGGGCGCAACGACCCGTGTCCCTGCGGCAGCGGTAAAAAATACAAAAAATGCTGCGGGCAATAAACGCACCCACCATTGATCTTTGGTTCTTGCGGGCCATCACCGGTATCAGCGCTTTTTTGTTATTTCAAATAGAGCTGATCATCGCCAAAATGTTTCTGCCGCATTATGGAGGCAGTTATCTGGTGTGGGGGGCCTGCATCGTGTTCTTCCAGGCGGCGTTGCTGGCGGGTTATCTCTTCGCCCATGGGCTCATCCAAAGATGCGGGATGCGGCGCTACCGCCGGGTGCATCTTTTCTTGATCCTTCTACCGCTGTTATTTTTCCCGGGGCGCCCTTTGGCGGTGGAACCCCCGGGATGTTCCCTGCCATTGGCGCTGGACGTTTTTTTGCGGTTGTGCCTGACGATCGGGCCGGTCTTCTTCGTTTTGTCGACGGTCAGCATTGCTTCCCAGATGTGGCTTTCCGCGTCCTCACTTTCCCCAAGGTTTAATCCTTACGCCTTGTATTCGACATCCAACGTCGGGTCCTTCGCGGCGTTGTTGAGTTATCCCTTTGTTTTTGAAGCGCATTGGGACCTTCCGCGACAGCTGTGGTTCTGGCGGGTCCTTTATTTCCTGCTGATCGGTTTGAACATCTGGATGTCCCGGCGGATAAAAATAACGGAGACCGCGGGCCACGGGCGCGAGGCCGCGGGAGAGGTCATCGGATTTTCGCGGAAAGCGCGGTGGTTCCTCCTGGGGGCCGCGGGCGTGATCGTATTTCTTTCCGCGACGAATATCATCACCAGCGAGATCGTCCCCGCGCCGCTTTTGTGGGTCATCCCTCTGGGGCTGTATTTATTGTCTTTCGTCCTTAATTTCCGGGAAAGACCCTGGTGCCCGCCGTGGATCGTAAGTCAGATCCCCTTTCTGCTGGGGTCCGCCGCGCTTTTGTTTTTTCTCATTGAGCAGAGGACCTTCCCGGCCACAATCGCCCTGATCTTGTTGTGCGGTATCCAGTTTGTCCTGTGCATGTATTGCCAAAACCGGCTGTTCGCGTCCAGGCCGGAGACGGCCGGGCGCCTCACTTCTTTTTACGTCATTTTTTCTCTGGGAGGGTTCGCGGGAGGGCTTTTGACGGCATGGATGATCCCGCTCGTCTCTTTTTCGTTCATCGAATATTTGGCCGGGCTTGTGGTGATAGCCGTGACCCTGGTCATCGCGGAGAAGAAATTCCATCTGGACCGGCGTCACGCGTTGTGGACCATCGCCCTTGCCCTTGCCGTTGTGACATGGCCGCGGTTGTTCCCCGGATATAATTTTTTCGGGGTGTTGATGATCTTTATGCTGTTCAGGTTCCTGTTTTGCTTTGTTTTCAAAGGTGCTCCGCTGGCGGTTGTCGTGAGCCTGGTTTCCCTGGCCGGCGTCGCGTATTACCCCTTTGATCTGTGGAACACGGACGGGGTTATCTATATCAAAAGGAATTATTACGGGATCAGCAAACTCGTGGATTCCGACGGTATCCGGAGTTTGTATCATGGCGGGACTTTGCACGGCGCCCAGTATCTCGCGCGGGACAAACGGGGCGCGCCGCTCGCTTATTACAGCCCTGAATTGCCCGGGGGAGAGGTCCTTGCCGCGCATCTTTTCCCTTTTGAACGCATCGGTCTGATCGGGTTGGGGACGGGGGCGTTGGCGGCGTATGCGGACGCGCGCCAAAGGATAGATTTTTACGAACTCGACCCCGACATTTATTTTATTGCCGGCCGGTATTTCACCTATCTGCGGGATTCCCCGGGCAGGATCAATGTCGTCTTTGGAGACGCCCGGCGTTCGCTGGAAAACAGCCCGGCGGCGCGTTATGACCTTCTGGTCGTGGATGCCTTCGGAGGTGACGCGGTCCCTTTCCATCTTCTCACGCGGGAAAGCGTGGCGCTTTACCGTCGGCATCTTAACGGTAACGGGATCTTGCTGTTCCATATCAGCAACCGCTATTTGAACTTGAAGAATGTTTTGGCCCGCGTGGGCGCCTCGCTTGGCGCCCATGTCGGCGTCAAGACCGGCGCGCAGAGTTCTTTTGCCGACATTGTTTCGACCTGGGTCGTGATGACCTGGGATGAAGACCATTTCCAGACGTTGCGCTCACGGTTCCAGTGGATCGAACCCGATCCCGGGGACGTTATGAAGACGCGTCTTTGGACGGATCAATATATCAATATACTCCCCGTCGTGAGGCTGGACCAGCTGCTGGGCCAGGTCAGGTATTTCGCGCCGTTTTACTGGTAGGAGGCGAATTTGCTGTCCCGGAGAAAAGAAAACCTTCTTGAGAGTTTTTTATCAAGCGCGTCCGCCGCGGGGTTGCTTGTTTTGGCCTTCCCCAAGACCGATATCTGGCCTTTGGCCTGGGTCGGACTTGTCCCTCTGCTGCGCAATCTGGACGGTCAAACGCCGGCGCGCGCGTTCACCCGCGCGTATCTGTGCGGCATCTTTTTTTTCGCCGGGACGCTTTACTGGCTGATCCACGTGACGTTGCCGGGGATGATTTTACTGGTCGCGTACTTGGCTGTCTATTTCGGGCTCTTCGGGGCCGGGTATAGTTTTCTTGCCGGATCAAAAACAGTCTGGAGACCCTTCGGGATCGCCGGCCTGTGGACGCTTCTGGAATTTATCCGGGCGCATTTCCTGACCGGGTTCGGCTGGGCCAGCCTCGGGTATTCGCAATACAAAAACCTTGTGCTTGTCCAAGCCGCGGACCTGGCGGGTGTTTACGGGGTATCGTTTTGGGTCGTTCTCGCCAATCTTTTCTTCAAGGAAATATTCGAGGGTGTCCGCGAAGATCCGCGCGCGCGCGGATTAAAAGTCATGTCATCGCGGGGCATGCTTGCCTTGGCATTGGCGCTGGTTTTAGGGTACGGGATGCTGCGCCTGGCGGTTGTCCGCCGGGGACAAAACCAACCCGCGCCGCAGGCCACGATCGCGGTCGTCCAGGCGAACACCCCGCAGTCGATGAAATGGTATGAACCCGCCTGGCCGGATATCCTGGCGCGTTACAAGATCCTGACCGAGGCGGCCGCAAAAGAAAAGCCGGACCTGATCATCTGGCCGGAAACATCTTATCCCGGGATATTATGGGAAGATAAGGAATTATTCGACGAACTGCGGGGTTTCGTCGCGCGGCTGGGTGTCCCGCTCCTGGCCGGGGCGATCGTGGAGGAAGGGGGCCGCTATTATAACACCGCGATCTTGTTGTCAAAAAACGGCGAGGTCCTTCAGCGATATCGAAAGGTCCATCTTGTGCCTTTCGGGGAGTATATCCCGTTGCGCTTTTTGTTCCCGTTCCTGGAACACCTTGTCCCCATCGCCGATTTTACCGCCGGAGAGGAATATACGATCTTTAAATTATGGGGCGACGGAAAACCTTTTTCCGTGCTTATTTGTTTTGAGGATACCCTCGGGGGGCTCACGCGGCAATTCGTCCGGCAGGGGGCGGGGCTGTTGGTCAATATGACCAACGACGCCTGGTTTAAGGACACCAAAGAGCCGTTCATGCACGCGCAGGCGTCGGTTTTCCGCGGCGTGGAAAACCGGCGGTCGCTGGTGCGTGCCGCCAACACGGGGGTGAGCTGTTTTATCGACGCCTCCGGGCGCGTGACCAGGGCCGTGGAGGATGAACACGGCAAGAAAACTTATGTGCCGGGCTACGCGGTCGCGAAAGTCCGGTTTGATCAACGGAAAACTTTTTATACGCGCTATGGGGATGTGTTCTTGCTGGTGTGTCTGGTTTGCTTGCTGGGTGCATGGAGCCCGATTCGTAAGATATAGCGAAATTACCCCGGAATTTTCTATCGGGAAATCCGGGATAATTTCGCTATACTCATCGGGCTTTCTGCCTTCGTTCTGCTTGCTGGCAATAGAACGAAGGCAGAAAGAAAACAAATTTAAGACTTTGCACTTTTAAAGGAACGTTTATAATAAACACAAGGAGAAAGGGTCAATGAAATCTAACTCGTTAGGATTGCAGATTTTATGGTGGGCGGAAATCGTTGTCGGCGCGCGGGCGCTGCTTTTTCTTGTCCCCGTGATGATCAGTAAATGGCAGGTCCGGAGTTTGTCCCCTTCCTCTCTGGAAGACTGGTTCTTGTGGGTCGCGATGGTCGCCTCGGCGCTTTATTTTTTTATCGGGATCGCGTCCCTCGCGGGACATAAATTGTGGCGGGTTTTTCACGCGGTGGCGATGGTCATTGTCGCGCTTCTCACCCTTGGATTGTGGAATATCAGCGGCCGGCAGCAAGTTTCTTTGCCGCTTTTCTGTCTGCTGCCGGCTGTCGGGGCGTTATGCGCGACGGCCGCGGCATATTCAATCAAAGTCAAGATACAACGGGCGTAAAGGACCGGAGGACAAGTCATGCTTAAGAAAATTTATGATCTTAAAATCATCGGGACCGGCCTGGCCGTATTGTATGCCACTTCGCTTCTGGTTTTCATGCGTTTTGCCGGCGTCACGGAACTGCCGCTGCGCACGTATATCTATATCGGCATCTTCGGCGTTATGTTCATCGGGGCGATCGCCGTCATCTCCCTCAAGGAGTGGGGGCGCCAGCTGATCGTGGTCATGAGCGCCCTCATGTGTGTCGTCCTTTTTTCCAAATATATCCCCAGGATCGATATTGTCCCCGTGGCGTACATCTGCATGAACATCGTCGTCTTTTTGTATTTCAGCCAGTCGGGCATCCGGATGTATTTTCACGGCAAAAAATTCAAGAAATGGTACAGCCTGCTTGTGATCGATGACGACGAGATCTTGATCAAGACCATCCGCCCGATTTTGATCACGCACGGCTGTTCGGTCTTGACGGCCGGCACGGGCGAGGAAGGGTTGCAGATCGCCATATCCCAGAAGCCCGACATGATCATCCTCGACGTATTTTTGCCGAAAATGAAAGGAAGGGAAGTGTGCAAGGCCCTGAAGGCCAATGAGGCCACCAAGAGCATCCCGGTCGTGTTTATGACCGCCAAAGACTCCGATGAGGATATCCGGGCGGAGCGGGAAGCGGGGGCCGCCGCCCATTTGACGAAACCTTTGCAACCCAAACGCCTGATCTCGACGATCCGCGCGATCCTGGAGCCCGGATAAGCCTGCCTGCCGGCAGGCAGACAAACCCGCGTCTTCCTTCCCGTGGAACTTTCATGAATTTTGAACGTTATTTAAAGAGTACGCAGCGGGCCATGGCGCGTTACGGCCTGTTCACATCGGCGTGGATCCTTGACCGCTTGCCGCTGGGGATGGTGGAATTGTTCGCGCGTTGTCTGATCGCGGCGGGGTTCCGTTTCACGCTCCGGCAGCGGAGGATCGCCCGGGAAAGCCTCGAGGTCGCCTTCGGTAAAGAAAAATCTCCCGGGGAGATCGACCGGATTATCCGGCGGTGTTTTGAAAATTTCGGTTACGGCATGATCGAGATGCTTTATTTCATGTCGCACCCGCGGTTGACCGACCGGATGGTGCGCTGGGAAGGAAAAGAACATCTCGACAAGGCGCTGGCGCAGGGACGCGGGGTGATCGCGGTCACGGCCCATTTCGGCAATTTTCCGTTGATGATGCTTTGCTGCGCGCGGCAAGGGTATAAAACCGCCTCGATCATCCGCCCGGCGCGCGACGCGGCGCTGGAGAAATATTTGTTCCGGCGCAGGAGCGAGTGCGGGGTCAACACGGTTTACGCGATCCCCCGTCGGGAATGTGTCAACAACGCCCTTAAATCTTTATCCGGCGGGGAAGTGTTGTTTATCCCCCTGGACCAGAATTTTGGCAGCGACGGCGGGGTGTTCGTGGATTTCTTCGGGCAAAAGGCCGCGACCGCCACCGGCCCGGTCGTCTTCGCCCGGCGCTCCGGGGCGCCGATCGTCCCGATGTTCATCGTCCGGGAAAAAGACGGCACGCATACCATCATGGTGGAACCGATCTTTGAGCTCCAGGAGCGCGCCGATGAACAGGAAGCGGTCGCCGTCAACATCGCCGGCTTGACGAATTTGATCGAGCGGTATATCCGCCGCTACCCGCACGAGTGGGGATGGATGCACCGGCGGTGGAAGAGCAGACCTTCGGAAACAGTTGTAAGTGGTAAGTCGTAAGTGGTAAGCTTTTTGCTTACGACGTACGACTTACGACTAAACGGAGATGTAAAATGGCTTCCTGTCTTGCTAAAAAAGGCGTGTTGTTCGCGCTCGGCAGTGTCATGCTCGTGATCGGCATCGCCTTGGTCTTGCGTTTTTGGGCCGATGTGGTGGTATTATTCCGCGCGGGTATCGGGATGGCCCTGGCACTGGCGGGATTACTGGTCTTGTATTCGCTAAATCGCAAATAGATCACGGCAACATCCGGCGTTGCCGGCCCCGGCAAGATGATTGATTCTTCAGCAGATTTCTGTATAATAAGGCAAAAATTCAGGGTGAAAATCTATAGATGAAAGGGGTGCGCAGATGAGTAAAAAGAGAAAACGCAGGGGAAAATTAAGCTGGCGTTCGAAAAAGGCCAACCACGGGACCAAACCTAACCGGGGATAATATTCCAAGAGGTGGCGATCATGCAGAATTTTCTTCTAATGGTCCCTTTGTCCGCGCTGGCCGCGCTGGGGTTCGCCTTGCTTCTCGCTTTGCGGGTCCTTAAACAGGACGAAGGCTCCGCGCGCATGAAAGAGATCGCCGGCGCGGTGCGTGAGGGGGCCGCGGCGTATCTCCAGAGACAATACAGGGTGTCGGGAATATTTTTCGCCATTATTTTTGTTTTATTACTGGTCCTGGTTTTTTTTGATTATACGACGATCTTTGTCCCGTTCGCGTTTTTAACCGGCGCTTTTTTCTCCGCGTTCGCCGGATTTTGCGGGATGACGATGGCGACCGCTTCGGGGGCGCGCACCGCCAACGCCTGCCGCTTGAGCCTTAATGCCGGGTTAAGGCTCGCTTTTTCCGCCGGCGCCGTGATGGGTTTCGTGGTCGTCGGCTTCGGGCTTCTGGATCTGAGTCTTTGGTATTATAGTTTGGACTGGTACTATTCCGTCCATCCGTTACCGGCGGGAATGGACAAGATTACGGCGGTTACGAGCACGATGCTGACCTTCGGGATGGGGGCGAGTTTTCAGGCGTTGTTCGCCCGTGTGGGCGGAGGCATTTTCACCAAAGGCGCCGATGTGGGCGCGGATCTCGTCGGCAAGGTGGAGGCCGGGATCCCGGAAGATGATCCCAGAAACCCGGCGGTCATCGCGGATAACGTCGGAGACAATGTCGGGGACGTCGCCGGGATGGGCGCGGACCTGTATGAATCCTACGTCGGGTCGATCGTGGCCACGGCCGCCCTGGGCGTGTCGGCGGGCCTGGGAGTGCCGGGCGTTATTGTCCCCATGGTCATTGCCGCCGTCGGTATTCTGGCGTCGATGGCCGGGATGGCTTTTGTGCGCACGCGGGAAGAGGCTTCGCAGGGCGCGCTTTTGATGGCGCTGCGCCGCGGGGTGTTCGTGTCGGCCGGGCTCATTGCCGTCCTTGTTTATGTTTTTGTCCGCGCGATCCTGGGGCCCGGGCATACCGGCATTGCCTGGGCGATCATCACGGGGCTTGCGGCGGGGTTGCTCATCGGATTATCCACGGAATTTTTTACGTCTTCCCGCTATGGACCCGTCAGACGCATCGCGGACGCCGCGTTAACGGGCCCGGCCACCACCATCATCGAAGGCATGTCGGTCGGGATGTTGTCCACGGCGTTTCCGATCCTCATTGTGGCTTTGGGGATCGTGGTCAGCTTTTATTTCGCGGGAGGATTTCAGGACCTTGGTGTCGGGGTGTACGGCATCGGTATCGCCGCTGTCGGGATGTTAAGCACGCTGGGGATCACGCTGGCGACGGACGCCTACGGGCCGGTCGCCGATAACGCCGGGGGCAACGCGCAGATGGCCGGCCTGGAACCGAAAGTCAGGGAACGAACCGACGCTTTGGACTCTCTGGGCAATACGACCGCGGCCACGGGCAAAGGGTTCGCGATCGGTTCGGCGGCCTTGACCGCGCTGGCGCTCATCGCGGCTTATAAAGAAAAAATTCAGCTGGAGGGCGGCAATATCAGGTTGGACCTGATGGACCCGATGGTTTTGGCCGGAGTTTTCATCGGTGTCATGATGCCGTATTTATTTTGTTCGCTCACGATGAGCGCGGTCGGGCGCGCGGGCGGCAAGATCGTCGTGGAGGTCAGACGGCAATTCCAGGAGATCAAGGGGTTAATGGAAGGGACAGCCCGGCCGGATTACGCGCGTTGTGTCGACATCGTGACCGTCGTGGCCTTGCGGGAAATGCGGCTGCCGGCCGTCATGGCGATCGTCACGCCGGTTGTCGTCGGGCTGTTGTTCGGGGTCAACAGCGTGGGCGGACTTCTTTTGGGCGCGACGACCTCGGGTTTTGTCCTGGCGGTCATGATGGCCAACGCCGGGGGCGCGTGGGACAACGCGAAAAAATATATCGAAGAAGGCCGCCACGGGGGCAAGGGGTCGTTCGCGCACAAAGCCGGTGTGGTGGGGGACACGGTCGGCGATCCCTTCAAGGACACGGCGGGGCCGAGCCTCAATATCCTGATCAAGTTGATGTCGATGGTCTCGATCGTTTTCGCGGCGTTTGTGTTGCAGAACACCCTCTTTCATTGATTCACGCCGCGCGCAAAAATAAGGGAAAAAATAAGGAAAATTTGTTTAATATTCCCGGCCGATTTTTTATAATAAAAACATGAACAGGGTCAAGGGCATTTTGTGCGTTCCTTTGCTGGCCGTTTGGCTTGGCGGGTGCGTTTATCTCGCCATCGGCGGGGTCGGCGCTTTGGGCGGTTATATCGTCAGCCCCGACACCGTTGAAGGTCTGGCGGAATCCGGCACGGCGCAGGTTTTCGACACGGCCGTTGAGATCGTCTCGATCATGGGGCTGGTCGAATCGAAGAACGAGGCGGGCGGCGTCATCAAGGCCAGGATCAACGGCGCCAGCGTGACCGTGGTGATCATGGAAATGAGCTCTTCTTCCGCCAAACTTAGCGTCAAGGTGCGCAAACACTACCTCCCCAAAATATCCCTCGCCCAGGATGTGTTCGTCAAGATCATGAGCCGCGTGAATGAATAGTTAATGAATAGTTTTTGACATTTTTCACGCCCTTGGCTAGAATTGTTCAACTTGTTCCAGCCGGGGAAGCGGATTCCATGTCCATTTGAAAAGATATTTACGATGTCATGCCGAGATAGCTCAGTTGGTAGAGCGCAGGACTGAAAATCCTGGCGTCCCCAGTTCGATCCTGGGTCTCGGCATTTAATTTGTGCCCAGCCCCGCCACAGCGGGGGATCCTGGGTCTCGGCACCAGGCTCCGTTCCCTGTCTGCCCCTGCCCGTCCGTCGCGGGGACAGGCAGGCAAAACTTGCGTTGTGGTAATTTGCGCTGGCGTAG
The DNA here is from genome assembly GCA_003522725.1 of Candidatus Omnitrophota bacterium. Lineage (GTDB taxonomy): Bacteria > Omnitrophota > Gorgyraeia > Zapsychrales > Zapsychraceae > UBA10015. Next base: position 19,433 of record DPIG01000083.1, on the reverse strand, counting down.
CTTCCCGACGTTCCAGCTTTGCTGGAAGTCGGGATAGAGCATCCGCACGATTGTGAAGAATAATTCTTGCCGACGTAGCTCAGTTGGTAGAGCAACGGTTTCGTAAATCGTGGGTCGGAGGTTCGATTCCTCTCGTCGGCTTTTATTTTTTTAGAAAAAACTAGAATTCCTCCGGTGTCCGTCTGGTGCCCCCAAAATCCTTCCAATCCGCACGGCAAACCTTCCGGGAAACGTTCCGGAGTACACGCGGGATGGTTTTTGCGTTGATCCTCGGCGGGCTGATCGCCCATGGTGTCGCCCTCAACGGCTCCTTCAAGACAATGGACGACGAGATCTCGATCGTCAACAACCAGGACCTGCGCAGTTTTTCTTCCCTGGGACGTATTTTTACCGGATCGTTTTTTAACGGGGACAACACGTACTACCGCCCGCTGGTGACCTTCAGCTTTCTTCTGGACTACCAGATCGCCGGCTTAAAACCTTTCTTTTATTATCTTTCCAACCTGCTGCTGCATCTGGCGAACGCCGTTTTGCTGTTTTTTACGTTCAACATCTTTTTGAAGAGAAAGTTTTCGAATTTTGCCGCCGCGCTTTTGTTCGTGGTCCACCCGGTCCAGTGGGAGGCCGTGGCCAACATTGCCGGCCGGTCGATCCTTCTGTGCGCGTTCTGGCAGTTCGCGGCGTTTTTATTGTACCTGCGCTACGTCGCACGGCCGCGGCTGGACCCGCGGCGCAAGGCGTATTACGCCGGTTCGCTGCTGGCGTTTTCGCTGGCGCTTCTGAGCAAGGAATCCGCCGTGGTCCTGCCGTTTCTGATCGCCGGTTACGAGTACTGGATGGGGCGCCGGCACAAGGGAAAGATTTTGACCGCGCAGGCCGCGGGACGTATTCTCCCTCTTGTGATGGTCGCGGCGGGGTATTTGCTGCTGCGCAAAATTCTGGGGATCACCAATGTCTCTTTCTGGCCTTCGGCGCAGTATTTGGTCCTCGGCGTGCTGACGTTTTTAAGCAGTGTCCTGGTCTATTTACGGGTATTCATTCTTCCCGTCGACCTTCATTTCGACCGCACCACGGCGTACTTTACGGGTTTCGCGGATTGGGGCGTGTGGCTGACGCTGGCGGCGGTCGTCATCTTTGGCTCGATGGCAGGGCATTACCACCGGCAATGGAGCCGGCGGGCGAAATTCCTGTTGTTCTGGTTCGCGGCGACACTTTTGCCGGTCGCGCAGTTGATCCCCTTGCCGGCGCACGCCGGGTACGCGGCCACGGCCGACCATTTTTTTTACATCCCGTCGGCGGGACTGTTCGCTTTCTTTGTCCTGGCCGCGCGCACAGTCTTTGCGCGGGCCATCCGGCGCGGGGCCGTTTCCCGCCGGTCGTCGCGGTTTTTCGCGGCGGCGGTTTTCATCTATTTTCTGTTGTTCACCGCGGGACAGAACCTGCATGCCGTCCACGAATTAAGCATGTTCGAAAAATCCCTTTCCTACGATCCGCAAAATACGCGGGTGCGGATCTGCTACGCCCTGGCCCTGGCCAAGGTCGGGTTGTTCGCGCAGGCCGAGCAGGAATTCCGGAAGGTCCTGGCCGCCGAACCGTGGGACACGCGCGCGCGCATCGGGTTTGCCAAAAGCCTTTGCGACCAGGGCAAGTGCCTGGAGGCGGTCTTCGAATATGAGGCGATCCCCGACGCGGGAAACATGCAAGGCCTGCTGGAGGACAATTTAAAGTACACTTATGATGCCGTCATCCGGCAGTATCAAAAGCGTTTGAGCGATGGGCCGCGGAACAGTCAACTGCATTACAGTTTGGGCGTGATGTACGCGAAAACGGGGCGGTCCCGCGAGGCCGTCCGGGAATACCTCCAGGCCTTGCGCATTGAGCCGCGCGGGCGCGCCACGCTGTACAATTTGGGGGCGCTTTTGGAATCCGGTCCCCAGCCGGAGCTGGCCGTCGCGTATTTCAAGAAAGTGATCGCCTTCGGACGCGAAGAAGATCAGCTGACTGAATATGCCTACCGGCATCTGGCGAAGATTTACGAACGCCGGGGCCAGCCCCGCCGGGCCAGGGCGTATTTTCAGGCGGCGGAAAAAATAGCGGGTAAGGGATGATCAAGCTTTTGTTCGACCCCAAAAGCAGGAATTTCCAGCGGCTCTGGTGGGCGCAGCTCGTGTCCCAGTTCGGCGACCGCATCAACCAGCTGGCGCTCGTCGGGCTCATTGCCGAGCGGGTGCCCGGCTCCGCCATGGAACTGGCCAAACTGATGGCCTTCACCATCGTCCCGGTATTTCTGGTCCAGCCGTTCGCCGGGGTGTTCGTCGACCGCTGGGACCGGCGCGCGACCCTCCTGATCTGCGATGTGGTCCGCGGCCTGCTGGTTTTGAGCATCCCGTTCGCTTTCTTCGCCGGACAATCCATGGTCCCCATTTACGTCGTCGTTTTTCTGGCGTTTTGCTTCAGCCGTTTTTATTCTCCGGCGAAGATGTCCATCATCCCGGACCTGGTGGAGAAAGAAAGCCTTTTGATGGCCAACACGCTGGTCTCAACCACGGGGATGGTCGCCTTTGTCCTGGGATGCGCTTTGGGCGGTTTTCTCGTCGACCGTTACGGCGCGCGTAACGGATTTTTGATCGACGGCGCGACGTTTCTGGTTTCCGCGGCGCTTGTTTTTTCCATCGACCTTTCCCTGAAGCTCAAGATGGACAAGGCGAGCCTTCTTAAGGCGGGCAAGGAGATCATGGGGCCCATCCGCCGTTCGGTCTGGTCGGAGCTGGAGGAGGGCTTGCGTTATCTGGCCCACAACAAGGAACTGCGCCTTATTATCGCCATGATCTCCACCATCCTCGCCGCCGCCGGCGCGGTGTACGTCGTCATCATCGTCTTTATCCAGGAATCGTTCCAAAGCGTGACCAGGGACCTGGGTGTCCTGGCCGTCTGCCTGGGGGTCGGATTGTTTTTAGGCGCCGTCCTTTACGGCAAATGGGGGAAAAGACTCGTTTGGTACAAGACGATGTTCTGGAGCATGTTCACCGGCGGCGCGCTGTTGACCGCCTTCGCCCTGATGGTCCATTTCGACCCGCGCCTGACCGCGGCGATGGTCCTGGCCCTCGCGCTGGGCATCGTGACGGGCCCGATGTTTATCGCGGCGAACACCATCATCCATGTCGTCAGCGACGAGCACATGCGCGGCAAGGTCTTCAGCGCCCTGGAGATCGTCATCCACGGCGCGTTCCTGGCGGCGATGCTGGTCAGTTCCTGGCTCGCCGAATTTACCCCGAAGGCCTGGATCCTCGCCGGGGTGGGGATGATCTGCGCCGTGATCGGATTGCTGGGGTTGCGGACGAAATCCCGGTTCGCGGCATTGGGCACGGAATAATTGCGCAATCTTAAAAGGCATGGCATAATTGATAAGTGGTCAGTGCCCAGTGGCCAGTGGTCAGAATCAACTACTGACCGCTGATCGCTGATCACTGAACACTAACTATTATTTTTAGGAGTCATCTATGCGTTTCGCTGTCTTCGCCTCCGGCAACGGTTCCAATCTGCAGGCCATTATCGACGCCGTGAAAAAAGGCGCCATTAAAGCCGACCTTGCCCTGGTTTTTTCCGACAACCGCAAGGCCTTCGCGCTCAAGCGCGCCGGGGCCGCCGGCATCAAAACCCTTTGCCTGGAGCGCAAGGATTATGCCTCCCCGCAAAGTTACGACCGCGACATCATGATCTATCTCAAGGAAGCGAAGATCGACTTCGTCGTCCTGGCCGGATACATGCGGCTTCTGACCCCGTTCTTCCTGAAAGAATACCCGGAAAAGATCCTTAACGTGCACCCGTCGCTTTTGCCCGCCTTTAAAGGCATCCAGGCGATCAAGGACACCTTCACTTACGGCTGCAAGGTCGCGGGGGTGACGGTCCATATTGTCGACGAGAAAATGGACCACGGGCCCATTATTCTCCAGGAGGGGTTCAAGCTGACCGAAAAAGAAACATTGGAGAGCCTTGAGGCGCGCGTCCACAAGGTTGAGCACAAATTGTATCCGAAGGCCATCGCGCTTTTTGCCGAGGGGCGGCTGAAGATTAAAGGCCGCAGGGTCAAGGTCCTGGATCCTTCGATTCGCGCCAAGGCTATGACCGCGGGGCTCTCTCAGGATTCCGCCCAACAGACAGATGAGGAAGGGCTCCATAAACCCGTCAGCCGTCCGGCGGCGCAGGAACCCGCCCCGGCCGGGGATATTGAAAAAAAACCTGCCGGAGAGCCGCAACCGTAGTATACTAAACACCATGAGATTACGCGCGAACAGGCCCTGCCCCATGACCCCGCTTCTGGAAAAAGAATACAAGTATTACCTCTGTCATCTGGATAAATTTTGCGAAGAGCACCTGCACCATTTCGTCCTGATCAAAAAAGACAAGGTCGTCGGGTTTTACGACACCTACGCCGCGGCGCTTAAATCCGGCGTCGACGGGTTCGGCAACGTCCCGTTTTTCATCAAGGAAGTGGAGCGGGAAGAAGCGGTCCATTCGTTTTAAGAGAAAGTTACCGCCGGTTCATGGCACGGTCCTTCACCTTCAATCTGCCCCGGTTACGCGAAAGCGGCCCCACCTGTCAGGTCGTTATTAAACCATCTGAACCCGTCATCGAAAGACTCAAAACGGAACATAAAGAAATTCCGAGCATTACGGTTCTAGCGCTGATTGATACCGGTGCCAGCACGACCGCGGTCAGCCACCGGGTCGTCAGGAAACTCAAGCTGGTCCCGCGCGGCACGGTGCAGGTGTACACCTCGCACAAGAAGCCCGAGACCCGCAACGAATTCGACCTTTCGCTGGCCTTCGACGCGCGCACCTGCCTGACCATCGTCAAGGTGCTCGACGCCAGCCTGCAGAACCACGATATCGACTGCCTCATCGGCCGCGACGTCCTCGATCACGGTGTCTTGACCTACAACGGCCCGAAGAAACAAGTGGTTCTCAAGTTTTGATCTGCTCAAGGAGGTAACTATGCCCAAGCCGCTCACCACCACCGCCGACTACCGCAAGCTCATCGCCGACATCCGCAAGGAAATGGAGCATGGGCTTAAAAGGGTCGAAGAGCTCCTGGAGCGCCAGAAGGTCCTTTCCTACTGGGCCATCGGCCGCAGGATCAATACTTATTTTAATACTCACGATATGCCGCCCGGCGCCGTCGGGGCGTTCTACGATGACATTTCCCGTGACCTGGAGATGCATGGACGCACTTTATGGCAATGCGAGCAGTTCTTCCGTTACTTCCCGAAATTTAAACCCGACAAGGACCTCAAATGGACGCATTATCGTCATCTCTTGAATATCCCCGACGCGGCCCAGCGGCAGGCCTGGATCGCGCGTATCAAGAAAGAAAAGATCAATACCACCCAGCTGCGCCTGATGCTGATGCCCGCCGGCGCGGCCGGTGACCTGCCGGAGTTTAATTTAAAAGCGCCGGTGCGCGGCAAGCTTTACACCTACCGGCTCCTGCGCGCCGACGACATCGAGAACTTCGACACTCCCTGGTTTGTGGACTTAGGCTTCGCCGGATGCGTGGAAGCGCCTCCCTCGAAAGCCGTGCTCGACAATAAATATATTTATACGTCGGAAAAAGTGGACGGCGTTTACCGGCTGAAGGTGACCGATGCCAAGGTCGGCGGCCTGTTCACTTTTCGGGGAAAGGTCCGCCGTTGGGCCGATGCGGACACGCCGATCGTGCTCATCGACCAGGGCTTCGGGAAGTGGATCGTCCAGCGCCTGCGCCTCAACGGCATCGACGCGCCGGAGATCGGCACCCTGGCCGGCCAGCGCGCGAAGAAATGGGTCGAAAACGAGCTCAAAGGCGCGGAGAATCTCGTCATCAAAACCTACAAGAACGACAAGTGGGACCGCTATCTGGTCGACGTGTTTTACCTGCCCAAAGAAAAAGACCTGCACCGCGTCGCCGCCGAAGGCCTCTGGCTCAACGGCCGCATGGTCGAGGCCGGCGTGGCGAAAGTCTGGAAAAAATAGCGGCCTCACGGCCGTACCCCCATCCAAACCGCCACCGACCGTTGGCACCTACCCCTTAAAAACTATATAGGCGTGGGGAGATTTAATTAAATAGGGGCGGTTTTAATAAGACGCAGAGATGCAAGCCGAAAATTCAGTAACAAAAAGTATACATTTTTACAAGCCTCTTTTGCTTATGCTCCCCCCCATATTTCCGATGTTTAATAACGCATAGTGTAATAGTGTATTTACACAATAATTTATATGTGTAAATAGTATTTGACACTATTGCAATATCATGTTATATTTTGACCATGAAGAAAGACATGGCACCACATAATTCGGCCGAAATATTAAGTGCTTTGCGCGAGATCAATCCTTTTTGGGTTAATAAGGAGTGGCCAGAGCTTCCGCAAATACGCCGCTATCCTTTCTATAGCGCTATTAATTATTTAGAAGAAATTGGTTCGCAAAGAGCTTTATTTTTAAAAGGGTTCAGAGGTGTTGGAAAATCCACTTTATTACGGCAAATAGGAAATTGGCTTCGTAATGAGAGGGAAGTCGAAGCGAAAAATATTGTTTATGTTGATTTTGAAAAACGACCTTTGCGGCAAATTCCATGGAAAGCCTGGTTTAATGTCTGGGAGAAAGAATTTAAACCCGCGGAAGGACACATTTATTTTCTTTTAGATGAAATACAGTACGCCGATGATTGGGCGCAGGAAGTGCGATCGATGCTGGTCAACAGTCAGTATCGAATTATTGCCACCGGCAGCGCTGCCGCGGAAATACAAACTGTACTGGATCAGGAAGTGCGGCGCTGGATTTTTCTTTCCGTGCCGGCATTGCTTTTTTATGAATACTTACTTATTTTTCATTCCAACTCAAACGCCTATTTGGAAAATGAAATCTTAAAAGGGCGATCGTTTCTTCAAGAAGGAATGCTTGATTCGACTGTGCTGAATCGAATTTCTGGTGACTTAAAAGAGGTGTTTAAAAGTTACCTTTTGCATGGAGGATTTCCTGAAATAGCAAACGTTAATTTGAACCTCACCGATGCTCAACGTTTGCTGGCGGATGTCGTTGATAAAGCGCTTTATCAGGATATGAGAACACAGTTCTCCCGGCAAGACATCGAAAATCTCGAGAGGCTTTTTGAGTATATTTGCCGCAATCCCGGTGTTTTGTTAGATAAATCCAAGGTGTCTGGAATGCTACAGGTCAGCCGTCCCACGACGGCGAGATATGTGAAAGCACTGGAAGACGGTGATTTTATCTGTAGCTTGAACAATCAGAAACGAGCTGGGAAGGCACCGTTAAAAGCCAAACCAAAAGTATATCCCTCTGACGCGTCTTTGCGAAACTCTTTTCTGGGGCGAACAGAGGAGGTATTGCTTCAACCTGAAGAAATGGGCCACATTGTTGAAGGTTCCGTTGCCGCGCACTTGAGTGCTTACGCACAGGCAGAGGGTGGGCAAATTGGTTATTGGCGCAAAAAGGATAACGAAGAAATTGATTTTATATATAAAGGAACAGACAGCAAATATTGGGTCATTGAGTCAAAATATGGACAATCCAATGCCAAGTGGTTACGAGCATTAGAGAAGTGGCCTGCATCTGAAAAAGAGCGAGTGTCGATTTGTTTTTTGGTAAATCGAGATAATGCCGATGTCAAAGAACGAGTTCCGGCGAAAGAATTAAAATGCCCATTGCATGTTATTCCAGCCCCCGTGTTTTTGTATCTTTTAAGCAGAGAATTATGGATAAAAGCAAATAAAAAAATTACGGATAAGAATTCAACAACTGGAGCGCTTACGGGTAAAGCGGAAATTGAAGGCAGTACCAACATAACAGCAGGTAGTACAGGTATAAAGATGACTAAGAAATCTACATTATAGGAGAATAATTTCATGCAAGTTAATAGTGCAATATTGGCAGATTTTGTTCAGGAAAATCATGGCAAGCTATATATTACGGGCGGAGGCATAGATACACTTTTTGCTAACGCGGCCCCAGTTAGGCATCCTTCTTTGGGGATCGCGTTTCGTTTAACATTGAGTCCTGCTGAATTAGGGCGCACTCATGAGTTAGAGATTCTGCTTGTTAACGCGGATGGCGGCCGAATTGCGACAGTAAAAGCTAAAATTCAGGCCGAGCGTCCTGTGCAGTCGACAGGGTGGCCAGTCAGCGTGCCATTAGCCCTCAACTTTGCTCAAATTGAATTCCCTGTTTTTGGAGAATATCAATTTGAATTAATGGTCAATAATTCGTCCATTAATACCATTCCTTTTCGGGTTGTGCAGGCTCCGACTGTTCAAAGACCTGCTTAATTTTCCGTGCTAGCACTGTGCTAACAAAATAAGCTCCAACAGGGGCAAAAGCGGGATAACAGCAAACAGGTCAACTCGCCCTGAGTTCTAACACCGTTAAGAGTTAGCTAAAATCATCCAACACTGTCGAGATTGTTTGAATCCCCTGCCTGCCGGCAGGCGGGCTCATAACCTGAAGGTCACAGGCGACCGAGTCCCGAAGGGACGAGGGAGTGGTTGAGCGAAGCGAAACCATTCAAATCCTCTCCCCGCAACCAATATAAACCCCGTTTCTCGACGGGAGAGACGTGGTTTTTGGTTTCCACCAGTTTGCACCAACTTGTCCAAACCGAATTTTTGGCTGGTCCGAGAGTATGTGGTATGGGATACCAATCATTAGTTTTCATGATCGATAGTCGGTTTATTCTGGGCGGTTCATTGCTAAACTGCATTTCACGATTTTCCCGTATTTTGTGACAAAAATATCGCAGTTTTTGTTATAATTGTTTTAAATTTGCATGAATTTTAAATTAAAGTTATTGCATTTCAAAGTAAAATCTTCTATACTTGAAGCAGGTAGGAGGTAGAAGAAATGAACGCACTGGAAGAGCTTAAAAAGCACTTAAGGCCGGGGCAGGTTTATCGCCGGGTTGATCTGGAACAATGGTCGACCGCGGTTGACCGGCATTTAAAGCAATTGGTTGAGGATGGGACTTTGCAGAAATTGTCGCAGGGATTGTATTGTTATCCACAACAAGCTTCCTTTGGTCCTGTGCCGCCGGAAGATGAAAAGCTGGTGCGGGCTTTTTTAAAAAGCGACGATTTTCTTTTAACCTCGCCAAATCTTTATAATTCTTTGGGTGTCGGGACAACGCAGTTATATAACAAGCGGGTGGTCTATAATCATAAAAGGCATGGTTTATTTGATTTGGGGGGCAAGGAGTTCGATTTTCGTTTAAAACATAAATTCCCGAAGGCGCTTTCTGAGGAGTTTTTGTTGGTTGACTTGTTGAATAATTTAAGTGAGCTGGCTGAAGACCGCGAAAATGTCTTAAAAAATGTTAAAGAGAAAGCCTTGAAAGATCCGGAATCAAAAATGAGACGCGCAATCAATGCTTATGCCGGGGAGAGAACGAAAACTTTGTTTAACCAGTGGCTGTCAGAAGAGGCCTTAGTCCATGCCTAAGTATCTTCATAATCACCCGGAATTCAAAGAGCTTTTGCGGGCTGTAGACCGTCAGAAGAGAATTGAGGTCAGTTTGGTTGAGAAAGATTATTGGATCATGCATGTTTTGCATGGTTTGCAAAAAAGCGGTTTTGATTTCGAGCTCAAAGGAGGAACGTCGCTCTCGAAAGGATACGGTATCATTCACAGGTTTTCCGAAGACATCGACATCCGTATTAATCCCCCCGCAGAAATGAAGGTTATGACAGGGCGAAATCATGATAAACCACAGCATTGTGAAAGCCGCAGGCAGTATTATGATTGGCTGGCTCAGCATATTAAGATTAATGGTATCGATAAAGTGAATCGTGATACCAAATTTGATAACGAAAAGTATATGAGCGGAGGCATTCGTCTTTATTACAAAGACTCTTATCCGCTTGCTGGCGGACTGAAGGAGGGTGTCTTGTTTGAGGTCGGATTCGACGAGGTTACGCCGAATGATCCTTTGACGATCAGTTCTTGGGCTCTTGATTTTGCTTTAGAAAAGGGCATGGATGTTAATGATAATAGAGCCGTTCAAGTGCGGTGTTATGATCCCGGGTATACGTTTGTTGAGAAGCTTCAAACCATTTTGACGAAATTTCGTAAATTGCAAGAAACAGGAACGATGCAAGAGAACTTCGCGAGGCATTATTATGATGTCGCATGCCTTTTAAAGGATGACGCTGTTCAAAAGTTTATCGGAACAGAGAATTATGAAGCGCATAAAAAGAAAAGATTTCCAGCGGCAGATCGAAAGCTTCCCATTCGAGAACAGGAGGCTTTTAAATTGAGCGATAAACGGATAAAAGAGCTTATAGAAAAAGAGTATAAAATAACATCGGCCTTGTATTACCAAGGGCAACCACCATTTCATGAAATCTTAGGAACTATCTCCGAGAATTTGTAGATTATAGCTCTAGACCCCAACGGTTGTTTTTGGGGCTAATATTTCCTTTCTATCCCCCGTAGAAAGCCCAGATACCCCTTGATTTTCCGCGTTTATAAGTTAATCCTAACTCGTTAAGTGTATGGCGTAATTACATGGAACGGAAAAATGTAAAATGAAGGCCGCTTGGTTAACAGATATTCACCTTAATTTTTTGAAACAAAATCAGATTGATGACTTTTTTAGGAAGTTATCGAAGGAGCCAGTAGACTGCTTTTTTATGTCAGGCGATATCGGAGAGGCCAATACTGTCGTCAATTATCTGAAGCTGGCCGATTCAACATTGAAGCGGCCGTTCTATTTCGTTTTGGGGAATCACGATTTTTATACAGGATCATTCAAAAATGTTTGGTCTGCCGTTTCTGATCTTACAAAGAATTCTGATAATCTGATTTGGCTAAATGAAGCCGAACATATTTCTTTAACGAAAGAAACAGCGTTGGTCGGCCATGATTCTTGGGCCGATGGACGTTTTGGAGATTATTTTGGAAGCACGGTGGAACTAAACGACTTCTATTACATTGACGAATTGAAGTCGAGAGATAAGACGGAGCGCATCAAAGCCATGAAGAAGCTGGCTGATCATGCGGCCAATCATTTTATAAAAGTGCTTCCGCAGGCTTTAAAAGATCATCAACGAGTCATTGTGTTAACCCATGTCCCGCCATTCAAAGAAGCTACATGGCATCAGGGGAAGATTTCAGAAGATGATTGGCTACCTTTTTTTTCATGCAAAGTTGTTGGAGATGTTTTGAAAGATGTTATGGAACAGCATCCTTCTGGTGAAATGACTGTGTATTGCGGTCATTGTCACAGTTCCGGTCAGTGTCAAGTCCTTCCCAATCTCAAGGTAATCACAGGAGGAGCGGAATACGGATTACCAAAAATTCAGTCGATTTTTGAGGTGAAATGAGCGACAAATGATCGTTGTCATGCTAGCACTGTGCTAACAGAATAAGCCCCAACATGGGCAAAAGCCAGAAACCAGCAAACAAATCAACTCGCCACAAGCCCTAACACCGTTAAGAGTTAGCTAAAATCAGCAAACATCGTCGACATCGCTTGAATCGCTCATAACCTGAAGGCCGCGGATTTTCATCCATGCCGGTTTACTCTGGAAAGATAAAGCATTTCCCGAGCAAACCAAAACCGCGGGGGTTTTCTTCACCTTTTCTATCAAATGGAATTTGGAGTAGGCGTTGAAGTATGAAGTGACCCCCTGCTGGTTTACTCAGGAAATATACAGCATTTCCCGACAAAGCGAAGCGCAGAGGGTTTTCTTCACCTTTCCCGTTAAACGGAATATAGTGTAGGTGAAGAAAATATGCTAATATGGCCGCATGTCGTTTGCCGTTGATGTTCGTCATTTAAGTAAAACGTTTGTTTCCGGCGGCCAGGGCCGGCAGAGAGTCCAGGCCCTGCGCGATGTGTCCCTGCAGATCCCCGAGGGCGAGATCTTCGGCATCCTCGGGCCCAACGGCGCCGGCAAGACCACCTTCCTCAATATCCTTTCCACGCTCCTTCTGCCCGACGCGGGCACGGTCACGATTTTGGGCATTCCTTCCACGCCGCAAAACTCCCGGCGGCTGCGGTCGTTTTTGAACATGTCTTCCGGATATCCCAATTTCCCCTGGTGCTTGAGCGTTGAGGAGAATCTGCGTTTCTACGGCCGGTTGTACGGTTTGCCGTCGTCAGTTTTGGAGCAGAGGATCGCGCGGCTTATGAAAGCGCTCGAGCTGCAGCGCTTTGCCAAAGTCCCGTTCGATGAACTCTCCAGCGGCACCAAGCAAAAGCTGGCCTTGGCCAAGGCCATGATCAATGAACCGAAGATCATCTTTCTGGATGAACCGACGGTGGGGCTCGACCCGCACGTGGCGGCCAAAATGCGCGAGAGGATCCTGGAGATCCAGCGCGAAACGAACGTGACGGTCTTGTTGACCACGCACAACATGCGGGAGGCCGAGGCGCTCTGCGGACGGATCGCCTTTATCAAAGACGGACGCATTTTAAAAGTGGCCAGCCCCGGAGAATTAAAGCAATTTTATCACAGGGAGAGCCTGGAACAGATCTTTATCGACCTGGCCGTGGCGCAGACACAGGCCCTGGAATCCGCGGCGCCGCCTCAAGAAGGTCCCGCCGCCGATGCCGGCATCCTGATGGAAAGACATTTCTGGCGCGATATCGCCCAGTGGGCCGAGCGGTGCCAGGCGTTTTTCGTGCGCAATTTCCTTTTCGGCGTGCGCAACATCTTTACTTTTATGGAACTGGTCTTTTGGCCCAGCGTGAGCCTGGTCTCCGTCGGGCTTATGGGCGATTTTTTGCAACTGCAAGAAAACGCGCTGGCCTTTATTTTGACCGGGGCCATCACCGCCGGGGTCCTGCAGGTCACCCAGCTGGACGTGGCGTATGGCCTTTTATATGAGGTCTGGTCCAAGAGCGTCAAGCAGACGCTTCTGACGCCGGTGGGCATCACGGAGAGCCTCTTCGGCGCGTGGTTCAACGGTATCCTGCGCGGGGGCGTGATCTTCATCGTGCTGGGATTATCCGCAAGGGCGCTTTTTGATTTTACGTCCCCGCCTTTGGGACCGATGCTGATCTTCCTGGCCGGGATTTTCGGTTGCGCGCTTTTGCTGGGGTTAATCGTCAACGTGCTTTTGTTGATGTTTGGACAGAAAGCGGAGATCACCGCATGGATGTTCGCGTATCTGTTCATGCTCTTGAGCGGGATCTATTATCCGGTCACCACTTTGCCGCCATTTTTCTATCACGTGGCCGAGTGGATCCCCATCACCTATTTTCTGGAATATCTGCGGCAATACTTCGGGTTCACTTCGGTATTCACTCACCCACTGCTCAAAGGCACAGCGCTCACCCTGGTTTATCTGGGGCTGGGGTTGGTCCTCATGCGCTTCGCGTTCCATCGCGCCAGGAAAAAGGGGATTATTCTGCGGTTGTCGGAGTAGGCGGAGCGCTTGCCGTTTGCAGTTCCGCCGGTAAGACGGTTTCGGTGCGGCCGGTATTGAGGTCGCGCAGTTCGACGTAATTAAAATCCGTAAACTTATAACTTTTGAACGTTTCCGCGACGACCTTGAGGATCTCCCCGCGCGTGTCGGGGGAAGGAGGGAAGGAGCTTTTTTGGTATTTGAAATTGATCCTGGTCGCGATCTGTTTGGCCAGAAATTCCGGTAGGGTGATCTCGGTATACGCCAGATGCCGGCCTTCGGTGTCCCCGATCCAGTCCGTTTTTCCCCTGGCTTCATAAATGCTTCTTTTGACGAATTCTTCCTGCGGCAGGGCCCCAAACGCCATATACTGTTTCAGGTCTTCCAGGTAAAAAATATTCTCCATCTCAACGCCATTTTTAACATCCGTGATCACACTGACGAAAAATTGCGGCGCGTCTTTAGTCTCGAAATAGGCGCGCGACACGCCGGTCAGGATTTGCTGGCTGATCTTCTGGTAGGCGCTGGAGTAGCCCAGCCGGTAGCCGGGGGTTTGGAGGTAGTTTTCGTCGGGGTGGATATCGTGGGTGATCTTGAAACGGCGCTCGATGTAAACGCTTTCCAGATATTTGACGGACGGGTGTTCTTCCGCCGTATCCGACTTGCGCGCACCCTCGGGCGTGGAGGAGACCCGCATGAGGTCGTCATCTAACGGCACGTAGATCCATAAAGTGTTGCGCAGCGGTTTGAGGACCACCTTGATCTTGTGTTCTTCCCGGCATATCTTGAGGAATTTCTGGTGCGCTTCGGACAGCGGCCGGGGCGCGGGCGGCGTTGCCCTGGAACAGCCGGCAAATAACCCCAGGAGGATCAGGCAAATCCCGAGAAAGGAATATGATTTTTTCATGATTTCAGGGTGTTGAAGGTCTTTCCGTGGGGCGGCTGGCCGGTTTAAGCCCGTAGCGGTCAAAGATGGCGACGATCTCATCGTATTCGAGCTCTCCTTTTTTAAGGAGCTCCTGGGCGAAATATTCATAAAGGTCGTGTTTCTCCCGCAAGATCTGTTCCACTTCTTTCATGCAGGATTGCAGGATGTCCTGGATGTCCTGGTCGATGGTCTCCTTGGTCTTTTCCGAGATGGGGAAGTTGCCGTAGCTGGACCGCTCGGCGAGAAAATCTCCCACGAGACCGGATTTGCCCATCCCCAGGCTCACGACCATGTAACGGGCGATCCTCATGGCTTGATAAAAGTCGCTGCCCGGGCCGCCCCCGACGCCGGAACTGGTCGAGCCGAATTTGATCTTTTCGGCGACGTAGGCCGCGATCGCGACCTTGATATCCGCCATGAGTTTCTCTTTATTGGCCGAATGCAGTTCCTCGATGGGCCGGCTGGAGATCATGCCCAGGCTCCCCTTGCGCGGGATGATCGTCGCCTTGATGACATCATCGGTCGGGTGAAGAAGATAGCCGATGATCGCGTGCCCGGCTTCATGATACGCGGTCCAGACCTTCTCGTTCCCGGTCATGATGATGTTGGATTTATCGCCATACTGGATGCGGTCATAGGCGTTGGAGAGGTCCTTGAAGGTGATCGTGTCGCGTTTCTCCCTTAAGGCGAAAATCCCCGCCTCACGCACCATGCTGTCGATTTGGGACGGCGAGAAATAAAGGGTTTTCTGGGCGAGGACCCTGGGGTCGCAGGAACCGTCGGTCTGGACGCGGGAGAGGTAGAACTTGAACAGTTCAACGCGTTCATTCAGATTGGGCAAGGCGATATAAATTTTCCGGTCGAACCGGCCCGCGCGCAAAAGCGCCGGGTCGAGCGCGCTTTCCGGGGCGTTGGTCGCCGCGAGGACCACGATATTGTTCTCCGTTTGCCGCAGCCCGTCCATCTCCGTGAGCAACTGGTTGATCGTCGCGTTATATTCGGTCGGGCCGCCGTATTCATCCGCGCCGAACGATCGGGGTTTGGCGATCGCGTCGATCTCGTCGATGAAGATAAAGCACCCCACCTCGGCGCGGGCCAGTTTCCGGGCTTCTTCAAAAAGGTCGCGCACCCGTTTGGGGCCCACACCGACGAAGCGTTCAATGAACTCGCTTCCCGATTTGCTGATGAAAGGAAAGCCCGCCGCCGTGGCCATGGCCTTGGCCAGATAGGTCTTCCCGCAGCCCGGCGGCCCCAGTAAAAGCACCCCTTTGATGATCTTTCCGCCGACGGCTTTAAGGCGGCTGCGGTCGCGCATCAGGTCAACGATCTCCCAGGCTTCTTTTTTCGCGTTGTCCATGCCGATGACCTCTTCCCACTTCACGCTTATTTTCTCGCTTAAAATCTTGTCTCCGCCGGTCTTCTCGATGGAGATCATGATGCGGTGCAAAGATGTTTCGAGGTCTTTCCCTGTGATCTGGCGCCGGTTTTCCCGCAGCGCGATAACGCCCGCCTCCCGCACCAGGTTGTTAAGATCGGAAGGAGAGAACCATTTCGCCTTATCCGCGAAATGTTCGATGTCGATCTCCGGGGCGGCATCGACTTTGGAAAGGTAATATTTCAAGACCAGTTCCCGTTCCTGGGCGTTGGGTTTCTCCACGCGGATCTTGCGGTCGAACCGGCCGGAACGCATGATGGCCGGGTCCAGTTCGTCTTCCTCCACGTTGGTGGCGGCAAGGACGAGGATGTTGTTTTCATTGTTGCGCAACCCGTCCATTTCCATCAGGAATTGATTGATGGTGGCGTTATGGGAGGTGTCCGCGCTGGAAAGGCTGGGGAGTTCTCTTTTGGAGGCCCGTTCGCGGGCGAAGGCGTCGATCTCGTCGATGAAGATGATGCACCCGCCGTGGATGCGCGCTTCTTCCCGGGCCTGTTTGAATAAAGATTTCATGCGCGCGGCGCCTTGGCCCATGAACATCGCCACAAAATCACTGCCGGCGACCGACAACATCGGCAAGCCGGCGTCGCTCGCCATGGCCTTGGCCAGATAGGTTTTCCCGCAGCCCGGCGGGCCGATCATGATGGCCCCTTTAATGATATTCCCGCCGATCACCTTGCGCAGGGAATGGTCCTTGAGCAGGCGCACGACTTCCTGGGCGTCTTTTTTGGCGTCTTCCATGCCGATGATATCGGTCCATTTGAGGTCCAGCAGTTTATCGACGCGCGTTTTCTTGATGGTCCCGATGCCGCCGCCCCGCATGATGTAGTAATACATGCCGAAGAGGAAGGGAAGGGTCAAGAGCTGGGCGAAGACGAACATGGGCAGGTTCATCGCCTGCATGCCGGCCATTTGGCTCTTGGAGAAACTTTCCAGCGAATTGAAATTCCTGGCGATGTAGGAAAGGTAAACGGCCATCCCCCACAAAAGGCCGCAAAAAGCGGAGATGAGGAGAATTTTGATCCAGTTGATCTTTAGCCAGATGATGAATTTTTGCATAGGAGTACGATAGAACAAGTATATCATAACTTATCTTGAGATAGCGGCAACTTTTTCAGAAAATAAACACCTGTATCCGCGTTTGCCCGCCCCGTTTGCTATCTTGACCTTGACTTCATCGTTGAACTGTGTTAATTTGTCCCTGTTCTTTTTCGTTAATCTTTTAAAAAAAGGTCGAGGTCATGTCATCCATAGCACACGTCAAAGCGCGGCAGATCCTGGATTCCCGCGGGAATCCCACGGTTGAAGTCGATGTCATTTTAAAGAATGGTATCCTGGGACGCGCCGCGGTCCCCTCGGGCGCCTCCACCGGCGAGCATGAAGCCATCGAATTGCGTGACGGCGACAAATCCTGTTATTTGGGAAAAGGCGTCACCAAAGCGGTCGCCAACGTCAACACCGTGATCGCCAGGGCCATTAAGGGTAAAAGCCCGGATTTTAAAGCGGTCGACAAGATTGTCCTGAAGCTCGACGGGACGGAGAATAAAGGCAACCTCGGCGCCAACGCCATCCTGGGCGTTTCGATGGCGGTGGCCAAGGCCGATGCCAATCAAAAGAAAGTCCCGTTCTACCGCTACCTCGGCGGCCCGAAAGCGAAAATCCTGCCGGTCCCTTTGATGAATATCCTCAACGGCGGGGTCCATGCCGACAACAATCTCGACATCCAGGAATTCATGATCATGCCCATCGGCGCGCCGACCTTCAGCAAGGCGATGCAGATGGCGGCGGAAGTGTTCCACAACCTCAAAAAGATCCTCCATGACAAAAACCTTTCAACGTCCGTCGGCGACGAAGGCGGGTTCGCGCCCAATCTGCAAAGCAATGAAGAGGCGTTGACGTTGATCATGGACGCCACGGCCAAAGCCGGGTACAAACCGGGCAAGGATATTTTCATCGCCCTGGATGCCGCGGCGTCTTCATTCCACGAGAACGGCAAATACAATTATAACGGGCAGCTCATCAGCGCGGATGAATTGATCGATGTCTACAAGAAGATGGTCGGACAATTCCCGGTCGTTTCCGTCGAAGACGGGCTTTATGAGAACGATTGGGACGGATGGAAGAAATTGACGCAGGCCCTCGGCGCGGAAGTGCAGCTGGTCGGCGACGACCTTTTTGTCACCAACGTCAAGCGTTTGAAGATGGGGATCGACAAGAAAATCGCCAATTCCATTTTGGTCAAGGTCAACCAGATCGGCAGCTTGTCTGAAACGCTCGACACGATCCATCTGGCGAGGAAGAATAAATACACGTCGATCATCTCGCACCGCTCCGGGGAAACGGAAGATACCACCATCGCCCATCTGGCGGTGGCGACCGGCGTGGGGCAGATCAAGACGGGGTCGCTTTCGCGCACCGACCGGCTGGCCAAGTACAACGAGCTTTTGCGCATCGAAGAAGAGCTCGGCAACAAGGCCGTGTACGCGGGGACGATGTGGGGGAAGATCTATTAAAAAGTGTTCAGTGTTCAGTGACCAGTGATCAGAAAAATCTGATGCTGACCACTGACCACTGACCACTGACCACTGATATGTTAAAAAACGCCCTCTGGCTTTTCGCCGTTGCCACAATCATCTTGCTTTTTTTCCTGCCTTCGTTTAGTATTATGCAGGATCATCGGCAGAAGAACCTGGAATACGAGAGAAGGATCGCCGAGTTGCAACGAAGAAACGACGAGTTGAAAGAAGAGAAACAGCGCTTGATCGAGGACCCGGTTTATCTGGAACGCGTGGCCCGCGAACGGATGGGCCTGGTGCGGGACGGCGAAAAAATTTACAAGATGGAAAAGTAGGGGCAACCCTTGTGGTTGTCCGATTTTTGAAAAATATCGCGGGGTGGAGCAGCCCGGTAGCTCGCAAGGCTCANNGCTCATAACCTTGAGGTCGCAGGTTCAAATCCTGTCCCCGCAACCATGAACCACGTTGGGTTCATGGTTTCACGACTCATGTGAGACCATGGACCCAACTTTTTATTCATGAACCCATAAGTTCATGAGCCCTGAACCCCATGCGGTTCAGGGTAACCGATATGCAAAAACCTATCCCCCTAAAAGGAGATAGGTTTTTTGTTTGGATATGCATTACACCTACATATTATTTAGCTTAAAAGACCATCAGCTTTATATAGGATACTCCACGGATGTCCTCCGCCGCTTGGAGGAACACAATCGCGGCTACAATTCCAGCACGCAATATCGTCGTCCTCTGAAACTGATCTATTATGAGATGCACTTGAGTAAACACGACGCTTCGCGTCGGGAACATTACTTCAAAACTTCGAAGGGGAAGGCCACATTAAGACAAATGTTACGTACGACGTTATCAGAAGTGTTGCCGAAGAAGGAATAGAAATGCGGGGAAATCCCGGGGCTTCAATAAATATAGAAAAGCCGCGGGACTGCAACAAATCCCTTGGTCGAACACCACTCCGTATGTATACTATCCCCCTATGGCGCTGATCAGTTTACAAGAAATTTCCGTCGCTTTCGGCGGGCCGCTCATCTTCGATCAATTAAGCCTGCAGTTGGAAGCGGGCGAGCGCGTGGCGTTGCTGGGGCGTAACGGCGCTGGGAAAACCACGCTCATGAAAGTCATCGCCGGGCACCTGGGCGCG
>DPIG01000016.1:44197-44610 GCA_003522725.1 Candidatus Omnitrophota bacterium | reverse complement strand
CTGGTTTCCACGGAAAACAAGATCACCTTCGCCCGGCAATATTACAACGATGAGGTCAACCGGCTAAATACTTCGGTGCAATCCTTCCCGGACAAAATCATTGCCGATGTCTTTAAATTCGAAAAAAGGGACTTTTTTGAAATGGAAGACAACTCCGAGAAAAAAGCGCCGGCGGTGAAATTCTAGACCTTCCGTTGCAGTCTTAACGCATGCCTTATTCGTTCACGCAAATCGAAGAAGACAAAACCAGGACCATCGGTTTTGTCTTCTTTTTTTTACTCTTTTTTTATTTCGCCTCATTCTGGCTGACCGCCTTGCTGGTAAAAAGCTTTTTTCTCTATGAATATGCCGATCCCCGCCCACCCGTATTTTTCTCCCTGAACCTTCGCGATTCCGTCATGATCCTTGCCGCG
>DPIG01000016.1:0-44070 GCA_003522725.1 Candidatus Omnitrophota bacterium | reverse complement strand
CGCGGCGGCGGTGTCCTGGCGCTTTTGGTCGCTGTTTATGTCCTTTTGTGGATATCACGCGGCATGAGCCATCTGGCGCGCATGTTCGTATCCCGGCAACGGGAATACCGCGCCGATGCCATCGCGGCGCGTTTGACACGTGACCCGTTAAGTCTGGCCGAAGCGCTCTACGCGATCGGCTACCGCTGGCGCGGATCCGGGCTGACCGCCGAGGAACTGGAATCCATTTTTATCGTTAATCCGGCCTATTGCGCCATTGATGAAGAGGCAGGGCTGTTCGCGGATCTGTTCTCCACGCATCCGCCGCTTAAAGAGCGGTTGCAGGTCCTCCTTGAAATGGCGCATACGGATATGGAAAGAGTCAGCAAAGACGTAGAACATGAAAACAACCGCCCGCGCACTCCGGCCCCGGGCATCGAATCGGCGATGCCCAACCCTCAATGGATGGTCCATCGAAACGGCGCGTGGGAAGGACCTTTCGATGCGGCACGAATACCGACGCTGGGAGGCATGCGCCCGGAGATATGGGTACAGCGGCTTGGGGCCGCGGATATCAAAATGGCCTATGAAGATCCGGATCTCATGAACGCGGTGAATAACCGCGATGAAAAAGCCGGAACTTGTCATTGCCCCAGATGCAACATCCCATTGAGCCCAGTTATTTATGAAGGCGTTGAAACAAATCAATGTCATTTCTGCCATGGGATCCTCGCGAGCCCAAATGATGTCGAGCGGATCATCATCCGCCAGGAGGTCGGATTCCCGGAACGGATCACCCAGCTTGCGGCCAAAATCGCCGAAGAGGAAAAAATTTGGCGCGAAGGCACCATTAAAAGGGATCCGGACACAATGCTCACCTGCCCCAAATGCCGGCCACAAACGAGAAAAATGCTGCGCATGTTCTACACGGCGGCCTATCACGTGGAGATCGACAAATGCCTTTATTGCGGGTCGATCTGGTTCGACAAAGACGAACTGGAAGTCCTGCAATGTTTGATCGAACGTCAGACGAAGCAAAAATAATTCCCCAATGCCATATTCCTTCACAAAGATCGAACAAAAAGAATCACAAGTCATTACATCCATCCACTTACTGCTGATTTTCATTTATTTTGTTATTTTTTATTTTCTTACCGCATTGTCCCGGACGTTCTTTGAACAATGGATCCGCGCCGGATCGGAAAGAGGATTTTCCTCCACCGTCCTCGCCTTTCCGACCAAACCCTTGACCGTTCCGGAACTATTCGTTATTTTGGGGTTTGCCGTGTTGATCGCCATGTTCCATTGGAGCATCGCGACCAGGGGCATTATCCCGAGGGTCCTGCGCGTCCTGCGCGCCCAGCCCATTGACCCGAAAAATCTCTCGCATCAAAAATTCCAAAATATCCTTGCCGAACTATCGGCGGCCACCGGCGGACAGCTTTTTTCCGGATATGTTATTCCCTCCATGTCGATCAACGCGTTTTCCGTTGCCGATTTTGACCATGCGCCCGTGATCGGCGTCACTGAAGGACTATTGATGCGGCTCAAGCGTCCACAAATCGAGGCCGTGGTGGCCCATGAGGCCGCGCATATCCTCAATGGGGATTCGCTGGACACCACCATGATGCTTTCCCTGTTCAATTTGCCTCTGGAAATACTTAAAGATATGGCTGAAGACGAGCCGGAGGCCCAACTGGTATTGATCCGTTTCGCGTTGCCGTCCGCGGTTGCCTTCATGGCTTTTTTTATCATACTCTTTTTTACTAAAACGATCGGACAATTATTGAACATCCCGCTGTCACGCAGCAGGGAATTTCGCGCCGACGCGGTCGCGGTCAGACTAACGCGGGATCCCGCAAGCCTGGCGGAGGGACTCTATCTGGCCTCATACCACTGGCACGGCGCGGGCATACCGGGCGAAAATCTGTCACCCATCTTCCTGGTAAGACCTTATTACAGCAGTTTCAAGGAAGGCGAAGGGCTCTTGGCGGACTTATTCTCAACACATCCTCCGGTCCGCCAGCGGTTGAATATCCTGCTCGATATGGCCCACACGGATTTCGATAACTTTGAAGAATCGTCGTTCGGAAGCTATAAAAAAATGGTGGGCCGAATACGTGCCATGCAGGAATCACAAGCGCTCTGGCTGGTACGGCAGGGCATGGAGTGGACGGGGCCCCATACGCTCGAAGAGATCCGCGCCTTCGACTGGATGACGCCGCAGGTGCTTGTAAAAAAGTTCGGGGAGGTCCCGATCCTGACGGCAGGGGCGGATGAGGAGCTTAACGGGATCTTCAACGATCGAAAATCAAAGACCCCAAAAGAGATTTACTGCCCGAAATGTTATTTGATCCTCGACCCGATACTTTACGAAGACCGCGTGATATTAAAATGCCGCGGTTGCGATGGCGTGCTCGTGGCGCAAGAAGACGTAACACGGATCCTGCAGACACGCGAAATGCGCTTTAGCGATGAAATTGTCCGCATGGCCAAACTCATTAAGGACGAGAAAACGTGGATTAAGGGGAAGGGAGAACAGCAACTCTACACCGATTACCGGTTAACCTGCCCCAAATGTCTGGAATATCACAATAAAATGGTCCGCGGTTTTTATAACGACCGATGTCATGTCGAGACCGATCGATGCTTGACCTGTAAAAAAATCTGGTTCGATAAAAACGAGCTGGAGATTCTGCAGTTCTTATTTGAACAAGAACAAGGGAACAAGAACAAGAACATTCTTTGACTTCACTATAAATTTGTGCTTCAATAAAACCCATGTCATTACCGGATAAAAAAGGATATTTTGGGGACTTCGGCGGCAAATATGTGCCGGAAACCCTCATGGCTCTACTGGATGACCTTGAAAAGGTATTCCGGGGCGCGCTCAAAGACCGCTCTTTTCAAAAGGAATTTCAGTATTATCTGCGGGAGTACGCGGGGCGGCCGACGAGCCTGTATCTGGCCGAACGCTTGAGCCGGCACCTGAAAACCCTCAAAGTCTACCTCAAGCGCGAAGACCTTCTGCACACCGGCGCCCACAAGATCAACAACACGATAGGCCAGGTTTTGCTCGCCAAACGGATGAAGAAGACCCGGATCATTGCCGAGACCGGCGCCGGGCAGCATGGGGTGGCCACCGCCACCGTGGCGGCATTGATGGGACTTGAATGCGTCATTTATATGGGCGCCGAAGACGTCAAACGCCAGGCGTTAAACGTCGACCGCATGAAGCTTTTGGGGGCGAAGGTCATCCCGGTAACCAGCGGTTCGCAAACCCTTAAAGATGCTATGAACGAGGCGATCCGCGACTGGGTCACCAACGTCCGCAATACCTTTTATATTATCGGCTCGGTCGCCGGCCCGCATCCGTATCCCTTGATGGTCCGGGAATTCCAGGCGGTCATCGGCCGCGAAGCGCGCCGCCAGTTTCTTGCTAAAGAAAAACGCCTGCCCGACTATCTCGTCGCCTGTGTCGGAGGGGGAAGTAACGCGATGGGGTTGTTCCACTCCTTTTTCAACGACCGCAAAGTCCACATGATCGGCGTGGAAGCGGCGGGCCTCGGGCTTAACACGGACCAAAATTCCGCGTCCTTAAAAAAAGGCGAGGTCGGTATTTTGCACGGCAGTAAAAGCCGCGTCCTGGAAACCAAGGACGGCCAGATCAAACCGGCACATTCGATCGCGGCGGGTCTGGATTATCCCGGCGTCGGCCCCGAACACGCCTATTATCAAGAAATCGGCCGCGCCCAATACGTCACAGTGACGGACCAGGAAGCAGTTAGCGGACTAAAATTATTATCCCGCATCGAAGGGATCATCCCGGCCATGGAAACCGCGCACGCGATCATTTATCTAGAAAAACTCGCGCGTACCGTCAAAGGACAAAAGAGCGTCATTGTCTGTTTGTCCGGACGGGGGGATAAGGATATGGGAACGATTAAGAATTTGATTTAGGGTTCAGGGTTCAGGGGCCAGGGTTCAGTACAATGAATAGAATTGATCAAAAATTTCAAGAATTACAAAAACGGAAGAAAAAGGCGTTCATCGCCTTCATCACCGCCGGTGACCCAAGCTTAAAGACGACCGAAGACCTCGTCTTGGCCTTTGGGAAGGCCGGCGTGGACATCGTTGAGCTGGGCGTGCCGTTCTCCGATCCNNCACGGTCTGATCCGCGCGGCCCGGCAAAACGGCCTGGCCACCGTCTTTTTCCTGGCGCCGACCACCACCCGGCAACGGATGAAACGCATTGTTAACGCCGCGACCGGATTCATTTATTATGTTTCGCTGACCGGTGTTACCGGAGCCCGGCAGGAGTTGCCCGCCAGCTTGACCCAACAGGTCCGTCTGGCCAAACGCATGACCCGCAAACCCGTTTGTGTGGGGTTCGGCGTGTCCACGCCGGCGCAGGTGCGCCAGGTGGCCAAAGTAGCCGACGGCGTCATCGTGGGAAGCGCCATTGTCAACGCGATCGCCGAGAATAAAGGGAAGAAGCAACTGGTTCCCAACGTCGGGCGGTTTGTCCGCAAATTATCCCAAAATTTGCGGAGGAAATAATTATGTATACCAAAACCACATTACCCAACGGCCTGCGCGTTGTGACCCATGACATGGGAGACCGCGACAGTATCGCGCTGGGATTCTGGATCGGGGTCGGCGGCCGGCATGAAACCGACCGGATCAAGGGCACAGCCCATTTCCTGGAACACATCGTCTTTAAAGGCAGCAAAAAGTATCCTTGTGAAGAAATTAAAACTTCCATTGAAGGCGTGGGAGGGACGCTCAACGCGTTCACTTCCGAAGAGCAGACCTGTTTCTACGCCAAGATCCCCACCCGGCATCTCAAGAAGACCTTTGATGTCCTCTCCGACATGGTCACCCGGCCGAATATTGCCGATCCGGACATCGTCAAGGAAAAAACCGTCGTCGTGGAGGAGATCAAGATGTACCGTGACCTGCCGCAATACGCGGTCATGGAACTTTTAGACGGCCTTTTGTGGCCAGATCATCCGCTGGGTAAGAACCTGGCCGGGACGCCGGAAACCGTCACGGGCCTGTCCCGGGAAGACATCAAAGGATTTCATAAAAATTTTTACGTTCCCGGCAATATCGTAGTGGCCGCCTGCGGCAATTTGAACCACGCGAAAATCGTGCGTCTGGCGAAAGAACGTTTCGAGGAATTACCGCGGGAAACGCAACCTTCCTATATAAAGGCGGATAATTCCCAATCCAGACCGCGGATCAATCTCTTTCACAAAAAGATCGAACAGATGCACCTGGCCATGGGCACCATCGGCTACGATGAAAACCACAAAGACCGCCACGCGCTCAACCTTTTAAGCGTGATCTTGGGTGGGAACATGTCCAGCCGCCTGTTCGTGGAGATACGGGAAAAGCGGGGGCTGGCCTATTCGATCTCCTGCATGGCACGCACCATGCACGACACGGGGGTGTTTCTCATCCGTGCCGGGGTGGACAATCAGAAACTCCTTGAAACCGTCACGCTGATCCTCAACGAGCTCGATAAAGTCAAACGTAACGGCGTCACGGACGATGAATTCATCCGCGGACGGGATTATCTGCTGGGCCAGATGCTTTTAAGTCTGGAAGATACCATGGAGCACATGCTATGGATCGGGGATACCGTGATCAGCCAAAACAAGACCAAGACATTGAAATCCCTGATCGCGGATTTCCAGAAGATCAAACGGGAAGATATCCGCCGGGTGGCCAGAGAGATCCTCAAACCCGGGCGTTATAACATCGCCATCGTGGGCCCGTTGACGGATGCGCAGAAAGAAGAGCTCCCAAAGCTGCTGAATACGCGCAACAGCGTCAATTAGTCATTTTTTGATTTGACAAGCAATTTAATATCGGTTAGACTTTACTTAAATTTCTTTTAAAAAAATGGCATAATCACCCCAAGGAGGAGCAGATGGAAGAGTTATCATTCTACGATGTCAAGACCAAGGGTAAATTCAATACGACCGAGTACAAGGTGCAGGAAAAAAGCGGCCGTTTTTTCGCCGTGGCCAAATCCCCCAAGGGCACGCATGAGTGCTGGCGCGTTTTAAGCAAAGATCAAGCGGAGAAAATGAAAAAGAAGTAACGGTCCCGCTTAAAAACCAGGAACGGCCTGTTCCTGAAAGAATTATAGCGAAATCCCACTAACGTAGAGCTTCATTGACTCCCAAAGAAACAGCCAAGTCCATCGCAAGATTCGCTTCGGAAAAAAAAGCGGAAGACATTGTCGTTCTGGACATGCGCAAAGTCGTCAATTATTGCGACTACTTTGTCCTGTGCTCGGGAAACACCGACCGGCAGGCCCGTGCCATCGCCGACCATATTCACGACAAATTAAAGGAAATGAATGTCCGGTTGCGTCTGCGCGAGGGCTTTTCCAAAGCCGACTGGGTCATTGTTGATACCGGCGATGTCGTCACCCACGTATTCCAGAAAAGGGTGAGGGAGTTTTACCAGCTGGAATACCTGTGGCAAGACGCAAAGCCTGTTGGCTGGGAGAAGTGAGCAAGAATTAAACAGTAACCGTTCTTAAAACAGGGTCACAAGTCGCAGGTCATCCCAGGACATGTGACGAGTGACCCTGTTTTTGGTTTGTCGCCATTGCCTTAAATCATAACTTTTATGCTCTTTAATTTACGCGAACAATTAAAAAAACATTTAGAGAAATCCCTGCGGGAAAAATTGCCCGCAACGGCCGATCTTCCTCCCGTTGAACTCGACATTCCGGCCGATAAAGTCCACGGAGAATTTTCCTGCAACATCGCCTTGAAATCCGCCAAACTTTTGCAAAAGCCGCCAATCGCCATTGCCGAAGAATTCCGCGCGATCGTTGAAGGGACACTTCCCGCGGACAACGAACTCAAGGACAAAATCGCGAGGGTTGAGGTCAAGAAACCGGGATTTATCAATTTCTTTCTGACCCCCAAGGCCCTTTATGAGATCGTCAGCGAGATATTCAAGGGAGGGAACAACTACGGCCGTTCCCGTTTTGGGCAGGATAAAAAGGTCCAGGTGGAATTTGTCAGCGCCAATCCAACGGGGCCATTGAGCGTCGCGCACGCCCGCCAGGCCGCGGTCGGCGACGCGCTGGCCAATATCCTGAACTTTATCGGCTTTGAAGCCAGCCGGGAATATTACATCAATGACGGCGGCAACCAGATCAACCTTTTGGGTGAATCGATCAAATGCCGTACAATGGAACTGCTCGGAGGGACCGCGGAACTTCCGGAGAACGGCTACCAGGGCGAATACGTCAAAGACATGGCCAGGGAATTCATCGCCCAAAACAAGATCAAAAATCTCGCGGACATCAACAAACAAGACCCGGTCAGCTTTAAAAACTATGGCGTTGACCATTTGCTCGCGGTCATCCGCAAAGACCTGGAAGATTTCAACGTGCATTTCGATTGCTGGACCCGCGAGACGAAGGTCGCCACCAAAGATTCCATCAACGCGATCCTGGACTTTTTACGGGAAAAAGGGCATCTCTACGAAAAAGATTCCGCCCTGTGGTTCAAATCGACGGATTTTGGCGATGACAAAGACCGCGTGGTCAGAAAAAGCGACGGAAGCTATACCTATCTTTTGCCGGATATCGTCTATCATAAAAATAAATATGACCGCGGTTTCGAAAAACTCATCAACCTGTGGGGGCCGGACCACCACGGCTACATCCCGCGCATCAAAGCGGCGGCGCAGGCGCTGGGGAAAAACCCCGATTCCCTCAATGTCCTCATCGTCCAGCTGGCCACCATTTACCGCGAGGGCAAACCAGTCTCGATGTCCACCCGCCGCGGGGAATTCATCAGCCTGCGGGAAGTCATTGATGAGGTGGGGGTGGACGCCGCACGATTTTTCTTTCTGATGCGCCATATCAACGCGCATCTCGATTTTGACCTGGAACTGGCGAAAAAGGAAACTCCGGAGAATCCCGTGTATTATATCCAATACGCCCACGCGCGCATCCACAGCATCAACAAAAAAGCGCAGGAAGCGGGATTAAAACAGCGGGAAAATAGTTTCTGCCTGTTGAACGCGCCGGAGGAACTGGACCTGATCAAAAAGCTGGGAAGTTTCCCGGATATGCTGTTTGTTTGCTATCATGAACTGGATCCGTACGCGCTCATGCAGTATTTGCATGAACTGGCAATGGCCTTCCACAAATTTTACGACCAACATCGCGTGATCGGGGAAGATACCAACTTGTCATCCGAACGCCTTGCCCTGGCCAACGCGACCAGGATCGTCCTGGCCAACGGCCTTCGCCTGTTGGGGTTAAGCACCCCGGAAAGGATGTAGCAGGGATGCAAAAGCAATGGCGCATCAATGACGCTGACCCCAAACTGCAAGCCACACTAAGTAACGCCCTCGACATTCACCCTATCATCGCGCAACTTCTTATTAACCGCGGCATTACCGGCATCGGGCAGGCCAAAGATTTTCTTACGGCCGATATTGCCGGGCTGCACGATCCATTTCTCCTCAAGAACATGGATATCGCCGTCGGGCGTATCCAAAAGGCAAAAACCGATAAAGAACATATCCTTGTTTTTGGAGATTACGACGTGGATGGCGTGACATCGTCGGCTCTTTTGAACAACATCCTGACCCGGATGGGCATTAAAGTCATTCATTATATTCCGCACCGCTTTCATCACGGTTACGGTTTAAACGAGGAGGTCGCTGAATTCGCCCGTGAAAAAAAAGTGGATTTATTGATCGCGGTCGATTGCGGCATTAACGCCTTTGAGGAAGTCAAGCTTCTTAACGATGCGGGCGTAGAGGTTATTATCATCGACCACCACGAGCCGGACCATCGGCTGCCCGATGCGGCTGCCATCATCAATCCCAAACAAAAAGATTGTTCCTATCCCTTCAAACACCTGGCCTCGGCGGGGCTGGTCATTAAACTGATCCAGGCCCTTCTGGGCAAGGTCGATGAAGACATGCTGGATCTGGCGGCGATCGCGACGGTGGCCGACATCGTCCCGTTACACGGGGAGAACCGCATCCTTGTAAAATCCGGATTATCACGGCTGGCGAACACCAAAAATAAAGGCCTGCTGGCTTTGCTGGATATCGCCAAGATCAAGGGAAAGAAGATCACACCGTTTCACGTGGGGTTCATTTTAGGGCCGCGCATTAACGCGGCGGGACGCATGGACACCGCGCACACATCGCTGGATCTATTCTTGAGCGAGGATCCCCAAAAAGCCCTGGATCTCGCCAAAACCCTGGAACGCCATAACAAGGAACGCCAACAAATGCAAGGCGACATTGTCGATGAGGCCATGTCGTTAGTCGAACAGGACGTGAACTTCAATGAACAAAAGGTGATCGTCTTGAGTAAAGAAGGGTGGCATCGCGGCGTTTTGGGGATCGTCGCTTCCAAGATCACGGACAAATATTACCGGCCGACGGTCATTATCTCCATCGATGAAGACGGTGTCGGGACGGCTTCGGCGCGCTCCATCAATGGATTTCACTTGCATAATGCCTTGTCGGGATGCGCGGATTATCTGGAAACCTTCGGCGGACACGCGGGGGCGGCGGGGTTGACCATCAAAAAAGAAAATATCGATCCGTTTAAAGAATTGATCAACAAACTCGCCCAGGAAATGCTGGAGGCGAAAAAACTGATCCCAACGCTGTGCATCGACTGTGAGATCCCGCTTGCCAGCATTAATATGGAGTTGGCAAATGTCATTGACGCCATGCAGCCCTTCGGTGAAGGGAACCCCGCGCCGATTTTTTGTTCGCGGCAAGTAACGGTCAAAACCTATCCCAAAATTATGGGGAAGGACACCCTGAAATTCTGGGTCACGGATGAACGATCCACGATCTCGGCGGTCGGTTTCGGCATGGGAAAATACAGCGGCTTGATCAAGCCCAGGGCAAAGATCGATCTGGCATACCAGATCACCCTGGATGAATGGAATAAAGAACCGACTCCGCAGCTGACTTTGAAGGATATCCGGTTAAGCGAATGACGTCGCCCGTATACCGTATCTCGTATTTCGCAGTTTATACGAGATACGAAATACGAACGACGAGATACGAATTTAGGCTTTGTGGATTTTTCCGGCGCTGATGCAGCTGGTGCACACGTTAACGCGCCTGACCGTTCCATCGAGGATAATTTTGATCCGCTGCAGGTTGGGAAGGAAACGGCGCAACGATTTCCCGACGATCTTGGAACCGGCACCGCCGGTCCTTTTGATCTGACCGCGGCGTTTGTATTTGGCGCCCGGTATAGGGCCTTTATGGCAGATAACGCATTCTTTGGGCATGTGTTTTTCCTTGGTAACGATTGAGTTTTAAAGTATAACGAAAAACAAACGTTTGTCAAGCAAGATTTAGCCATGGACACGAGCACATCGCTTGATTTCACCCATGTCGCCCCCTATCAGCAAAGACGCTTTGTCGCTCCACAAACTGATCTGACCGTCTTGAAACAAGTGCGCCCGCTTTTTCAGGCACTATTGGAACGGGAAATCGATTCCGCCAATGCCCTCCAAAACTGGCTTCTGGAACGTTCCGAACTGGAATCCGCGCTAAGCCAGACCGGCACCATTTTGTACATCCGCATGACCTGCCAGACGGATGATCCCGCGCGCGCGCGGGCCTACCAGCATTTTATCGAAACCATCCGGCCGGTGGTCAAGATATCCGAAGACCAGTTGAACAAAAAG
The DNA here is from genome assembly GCA_003522725.1 of Candidatus Omnitrophota bacterium. GTDB lineage: Bacteria > Omnitrophota > Gorgyraeia > Zapsychrales > Zapsychraceae > UBA10015. The sequence continues at coordinate 33,373 of DPIG01000016.1, read as the reverse complement.
TATTTGACGGAACAATCACGATGGCGGCTGGACCCGGAGCGTTACGGGATCTACGCGCGTGCGTTGCGTACCGACATTGAACTGTTCCGCGAAGAGAACGTCGTCCTGGAAACGGAAGTTGATCTGCGCACGCAGGAATACCAGACCATCACCGGCGCCATGACCGTCGTTTTCGAAGGCAAAGAACGCACCTTGCCGGAAATGGGAAAATTCCTGCATGAACCAGGCCGTGACCTGCGCGAACGCGCGTGGCGATCCGCCGCCCGGCGCCGGCTCGATGATAAAGACGCGTTGGAACAGCTTTTCGACCGGCTGATCTCGCTACGCGTCAGAATCGCTGAAAACGCCGGTTTTTCCAATTTCTGCGACTACAAATTCCGCGCGCTGCACCGTTTCGACTACACGCCGCAGGACTGCAAACAATATCACGCGTCCATCGAAAAATTCATCGTCCCGTTGTGGCAAAAGGTGCTGGAGAGACGCCGGGAACAAATGAAGCTCAAAAAACTGCGTCCCTGGGACACAACAGTCGATTCTCTGGGAAGGCCGCCTTTACGGCCGTTTACTAAAGTCAATGAATTGACGGACGGCTGTGTCAAAATTTTCAACCGGCTCGATTCCGTATTGGGACGGCAATTCACCGAAATGGTCAGCGCAGGGCTGCTGGATCTGGAAAGCCGCAAAGGCAAGGCGCCGGGCGGATACCAATCCACGCTGGATGAAGCGCGCAAACCCTTTATTTTTATGAACGCCGTCGGCGTCGATGATGACCTGCGCACGCTTCTGCACGAGGCCGGCCACGCGTTCCACGCCCTGGCCTGCGCGGACGATTCCTTGCTCGATTACCGCCACGGCCCCATGGAATTTAACGAAGTGGCTTCCATGGGCATGGAATTGCTGGCCGACCCGCAGATCAACGTTTTTTATAAACCGCAAGACGAACAGCGTTCCCGTAATGAACACTGGGAGGGGATCATCTCAACACTGGTCTGGGTCGCGGTCATCGACGCGTTCCAGCACTGGATCTATGAACATCCCGCGCACAATGGCGCCGAACGCAAGGCCGCCTGGCTCGCCATCCATGAACGCTTCGGCGGGAATTTTATCGACTGGGAAGACCTGGATGAGGAACACGCGTTTCTCTGGCATCGTCAACTCCATATTTTTGAAGTCCCGTTCTATTATATCGAATACGGGATCGCCCAGCTCGGGGCACTGCAGCTCTGGAGCAACGCCCGCAAGCATCCTCAAACCGCATTAGCAAACTATAAGAAGGCGTTGGCAATCGGGGGTTCGCGCCCGTTGCCCGAACTTTTTGAAACCGCCGGGATCAAATTTGATTTCTCCACAAAAACCATCGCTCCGCTGGTTGAAGTCATGAAACAGCAAACAGGCTTGTAACCGCCCGATGAAACCCGCGCGAACGAAGAAAATACAGCCCATCATCCTCCACGAAGGCGATTTCCTGCGCATGGTCCGTGAAGGGAGATGGGAATATATCGAGCGCAATAATTGCCGCGGCATTGTCATCATCCTGGCTATGACCGATGACGAAAGGGTCATCCTGGTTGAGCAATACCGTCAGCCGGTGCACAAAAGGGTCATTGAATTTCCCGCGGGGCTGATCTGTGACGACCCGAAACATAAAAACGAATCGGTGACAACCGCGGCCAAACGCGAACTGCTTGAAGAAACCGGATACAAGGCCAAAAAAATCGTCAAATTGCTCACCGGGCCGGTATCCAGCGGTTCCAGCGCCGATCTCGTCACCATGGTGCGGGCCTGCGGGCTGACCAAAATATCGGATGGAGGAGGGGACCATACCGAAGCCATCCGCGTCCATGAAGTGCCTTTACGCGATGCGGAACAATGGCTTGAAAAAATGTCCGGCCGGGGCTATCTCATTGAACCCAAGGTCTATACGGGACTCTTTTTTCTGGCAAAACCCGCCCGCCGTTGACATTTTTCCCTTGCTTTTAATGTAAATTTAACTACAATGGGTTTGTTCAATTTCCGCAACAAGTTTTTGCAACACGAATATCAAATTCCGTTTTAAGTAAAGGAGACTTTTCAATGAATGATGTGACCGAACGCTTGGGAGAAGAAGCTAAAACTCTACTGGACCATAGATGTACCACGATCCCCAAAGAAAGCCTGACGCTTCCGGGGCCGGATTATGTGGACCGCGTTTTCGTTCATTCCGACCGATCCAATGTGGTGTTGCGCAATCTGCAGGGCATGTTTAACCATGGACGCCTGGGCGGGACCGGATATCTTTCCATCTTGCCGGTCGACCAGGGCATCGAGCACTCCGCCGGGGCGTCGTTCGCGCCTAATCCCATTTATTTTGATCCCGAAAATATTGTTCGCTTGGCCGTCGAAGGTGGATGCAACGCGGTCACCTCAACGCTGGGGGTATTAGGCATCACTTCCCGCAAGTATGCCCACAAGATCCCCTTCGTCGTGAAGATCAATCACAATGAATTTCTCGTCTATCCCAACAAGTACGACCAACGGCTTTTTGCCAGTGTCGAACAGGCCTTCGATATGGGTGCCGCAGGCGTCGGGGCCACGATCTATTTCGGTTCGGAGGAATCCCACCGTCAGATCGAAGAGATCTCCCAGGCGTTTCGCCGCGCGCACGAGCTGGGGCTCTTTACTATTCTGTGGTGTTATTTGCGTAACGCTAATTTTAAGAAAGGGAATATCGATTACCATGTCTCCGCGGACTTGACCGGACAAGCCAACCATCTGGGGGTGACCATCGAAGCCGACATCATCAAACAAAAGCTCCCGGAAAATAACGGCGGGTATACAGCCCTGAAATTCGGCAAGACGCATCCTCTCGTCTACGAACAGTTAAGTTCGGACAACCCCATCGACCTGTGCCGTTACCAGGTGGCCAATTGCTACATGGGGAAGATCGGGCTGATCAATTCCGGCGGCGCTTCCGGGGAAAACGACCTCCAGGACGCCATCCGCACGGCCATCATCAATAAACGCGCCGGTGGTATGGGATTGATCTCGGGAAGGAAGGCCTTTCAGAAATCGATGCGCGAAGGCGTAAAACTTTTAAACGCGATCCAGGATGTTTATCTTTCAACGGCGATAACGATCGCCTAAGTGGGAGGGCGCATGAACGAAGAAACGACAAAAAAACTCCTGAACAACAAAAAAGTCGTTGAAGAAATCGACCGTCACCGCTGGATCGAAAGTGAAAAGGCCGGACGCGATATCGGTTTTGATCGGGCCTCCACGGACTGGCTGGAACGGTTTTCCCAGGCATGGATGGATTACCACATGCCGAAACAGAGATCTTCCGGAGGCGATTCCAAAAACACCCCCAAAAACGACACTTAAGCTTATCCGGACAAATTCGTGCGGATAACAAGACCACGTCATGTCCCCCCAAATGCCGCGCAAAGTATTGCGCCATATATTTGTTTCGTTTTTTACTATTTTTCTCTCCCATACATTTGTCACGCCTGATTGCCGCGCTTACCCGACAGGCTCTTCCCAGCAAGGGACCTCCGGCCCCGGAAAGGAAGTTCTATCCGCTCCCGCTTATGTGGATTCCGGCAATTTCGAGGCGGATATCGTCGAACAATTCGTGCGTCAAGGCATGAAATGTTTTCAGCAAAAGGATACGCGGGGCGCCATCGATCATTTCGCCCGGGCGTTGCTGCTGGATCCCGCCAATAAAACGGCGCGGGACAATCTGGCGCGCATTAGTGCGCAAACTTCCTTGCCCGCCCCGCAAAGAATCCAGCTTTTTCTCTGTGATGATCTCCTCACCCTCAATGAAAACCTCCTGAAAAAACTGGATTATTTTACCGTCAAACGCGACGCTTTGGCCGCGGCATTGATTCGACAAAATTACCCGCAGGCATCCATTGATCAAAAATTTCAGGCTATCCGCAACCGCTTTATTCTTCCAGCAGATAATCAGCGAAAAGACGCCGGCACGATGAGCCCCTTGGAAACGCTTAACAAATCGCTGGTCCGGGATCAGGAACGGTTAACACGCGAACTGCAAAGTGTCCGGGGGCAAATTTCCTGGCTGCAAGAAGCTCCGAAACGACAACCGCAAACAGCAAGTCATGTGAAAACCAGCGGTTCCGGTGAGCCATGGCAGCAGATCGCGGATGTACGAGAAGGGTTAAACGAACTGCGCCGGCAGGTCAATGCCCTGCAGGAAGACGTACAGCATAAAGACTCCCGGATAGCGGCCCTGACAAAGCAGGTCGTCGAATTCTCGCTTAAACTTACCGAGCAAGAGATGATAGTAAGCGAAAAGGTAACCGCCCTGAGTTCTTTGCATGACGCGTACGCGGACCTGCAATCCCGCCAGGAATTGGGGCAAAAAATTCTGGAAGAAAAAAACACGCAAATCCAATCCTTGCAAGAAGGCCTTGCCGCCCTGCAGGCGGACACGGCGGTCCATACCAGAGAGATCAACAGCCTCATTGCCGCCAAGGACCAGGCGCTCGATCAGTGGGAAAAGATCCTGTCTATCTATCAAGGTAAACTTAAGGACGCCACCGAAACGATCGAAGTCCGAAACGCGGATGTCACCGCGCTCAAGGAGCAACTGGCCATGGTGCGCGCAAAACTTTTTGAAAAAGAAACCGCCCTTGAAAAAACAAAAGAAAAACTGGCCGGCCTCGAAAAGCAGTTCCAATCCGTTGTTTCCGATCCCCAATAACTGCCATTGAAGGTCCAGAAAAAACTTCAAAATCATGCTATACTAATAATGTTAAACTATCGCGCAATACAAAAAAGGATAGGTATGTCGGTTTATTCGAATTCTTGCAAAACTAACTTCGTGATAATCGCTCTTGCGACGGCAATCACAGCCTTAACCAGCACCACCCTGGCTGAAGAGATGCCCATGGGAGATTTCCACGCCAAATTCCAGGAAGTGACCGGCAAAACATGGGAAACCGCCGGTTCCGCAGAAAAGCGGGATTTTGTTCGTGAATACCATAAAACATCCACCGAAACACTGAAAAGAACCAAACTGGCAAGCCCTGGCGAAGAAAAGATCACATCTACGGCCGGCGACCAATCGTCAAATCTCAAACGTGAGGCGACCGTTAAAGTACGCAAGGAATTCCTTAAGAAAAACGACAAAGACTGGGATGACGCCACAGCGGAAGAGCAGGAGGCTTTTCTGAAAGAATATAAAGTGAAAATGCGGGAAGAAATGCGGGTGGAACAACAAAAAGCGGCGGAAGATCGGGCGCGCCAGCAGGAAAAAGAGTCTCAAAAGCGACAAGCTCTCTTTGAGGAACAACAAAGGAAACAAGAAAAAGAATTCAAAAAAATGGAAGAGGAACGCGCGCTAAAGGAAAAAAAAGATGCTGAAAAACAAAGGCTCGAAGAAGCGTTCCGAAAATTTGAGGAAACACGGCAAAAAATGCGCGAAAAACGAGGGCAACAATAGAACAATCGTACTCATGACACGCTTGAGACTTGGCGTCCATGCCATCATCCTGGACATGGACGGGGTTATCACCAACACCATGCCGGATCATTTCCGCTCCTGGAAAATCATCCTTAACAGAATAGGGATCCCGGTGACGCACTATGACGTATATTGCCGCGAGGGGCAGCGCGGCATCCACAGCGTCCGGGAACTCACCGCGCAATACGGCAAGCCGCTCGGCGACCGCCAAACCCATAGAATATTGAAAGAAAAAGAGGTCTATTTCAAGAGAATCGTCCGTTTGCGGTTTATCCCCGGCGCCAGGACATTCTTAAAGCAGTTATATAAAAATAATTTCCGCCTGGCGCTGGTAACAGGGACATCCCGCCATGAAATGTGCCGGATATTACCGGCGTCGCTGCGCCGGCTTTTCACCGTCATTGTTACCGGCAGTGACGTGCACCACGGTAAACCTCATCCTGAACCGTATCTGTTAAGCCTGAAAAAACTCGGGCTAAAAGCCCGCGAGGCCGTTGTCATAGAAAACGCGCCCTTTGGCATACAATCCGCCAAACGCGCCGGGTTGCAATGTTTGGCTCTGGAAACCTCATTGCCGCGTAAATATCTTAAAGGAGCCGACGCGGTCTTTGGGTCGGTCAAGGAGCTTTCTGACAGCGTTCGTTTTAACAATTTGAACGGGAAGAAATAGGATGGCACATCCGCTCGACCGCGAGGTATTACTGCTCTACAAAAAAAGCGCTTGGTCGATCTATTCGGGTAAAGGAAGCGCGCGCGCGGAGGTCAACCGTTACAAAAAAGCCCATGACGAACACCTGGCGAGCTTGGCAACGGTCGAAAGGGTCCTGCGCAACTACGGGATCGCTTACTCCAAACACGTCCGCGGTCATAAAATAGCATATCAGCGCTACGGACTGGTCATCACCGTTGGCGGCGACGGAACGTTTCTGGAAGCGGCCCGTAACGCGGCCAGCCAGGTCCTTCTGGGCGTCAATTCGGCGCCGGGCACGAGCGTCGGTAAATTATGCGTTACCACGGCGAAGAACTTTGAGAAGATCATCCGAAGGCTGCGAGAGGATAAAGGGTTCCGCATCGATTCCTGGCACCGGTTACGCCTGGAGTTTGCCGGGCATGCCAAACCCATCGATTGCCTCAACGACGTTCTCATCTGTCATCAAAACCCCGCCGCGGTAAGCCGTTATTATCTGAAGATCGGCAAAGTCAGGGAAGAACAACGCGGTTCCGGCCTTTGGATCGCGGCGCCGGCGGGCAGTTCCGGCGCCATCCAGTCAGCGGGCGGGAAGATACTCGACATAACCTCGCGAAAACTGCAATATAGGCCGCGGGAACTGTTCCGCGGGGTCAACCCGCCGTACCGCTTTAAAGGCGGCGTATTGACGAGGCAGCAAAATATTGCCGTGATCTCATTAATGCGCGAGGGCCGCGTCTTTGTCGATGGCACGCACGTCCAGTTGAAATTCCCGTTTGACGCGAAGTTGAAAATTTCGCTCTCCCCACAACCGGTTAAGGTCATTCAAATATGAAGTCAATTCTTCTCGTTTCCCACGGGAGCAAGGCGCCAAAGGCCAGAGAAGAGATCGACGCATTGGCGCAACAGCTTAAAAGAAAAAGCGGTGTCGCGATCGTCCAGCCGGCGTTTATGGAGATTGAATCTCCGGACATCCCGGAAGGGATCCGTCGATGTGCGCAAAAGGGGGCGACACAGATCACCGTCCTACTGAATTTTCTTAATTCCGGGAGGCACGCGGGCGCGGATATTCCGAAGATCATCCGGCAGGCCCGTGAGAATCACCCCGGCATTCAATTCCGGACCACCAAGCCCATCGGACAGCAAAATTATCTTGTTGATATCCTTTTAAAATTACTTGATGAACAAACGGACGTCGTTTAGCAGTAATCTGACTGATTGGTACGGAAGAAACGCCCGGCGCCTGCCCTGGCGCGTGACGCGCGATCCGTACAAGATATGGATCTCGGAGGTAATGTTGCAGCAAACGACCGTCAACGCGGTCATTCCCTATTATGGGAAATGGCTCACCATTTTCCCCACCGTTGAAGACCTCAAAAGGGCCCCGCTGGAAAAAGTCCTGAAGGTTTGGCAAGGCCTTGGATATTATCAACGCGCCAAAAATCTCCACAAAGCCGCGCGGATCATTTGCGCGCACTATGAAGGAAAGCTTCCTTCAGAACCAGAAAAACTCCGGAAACTTCCAGGGTTCGGGCCATATACAACCGGCGCCGTGGCGAGCATCGCCTTTGATCTTCCCTGCACCATCATCGACGCCAATGTCCGGCGGGTCGTGATGCGCCTGCTGGCACTGGACGGATACGCGGACACTTCCCAAGACCAGCGCATCGAGGAATTCCTTCAAAAAGCTATCCCATCCAGGAACACGGGAACATTCAACCAGGCCCTCATGGAGCTGGGGGCTTTGATCTGCCGCAATCGTGAACCGCTCTGTCTGTTATGTCCAGTAAAAGCGCATTGCGCGGCGCATCAAAAAGGTATCCAGAAGATCATCCCGAAACTTAAGAAAAAAATCATCCAGGATCTGGATGTCGCCATCGGTATCCTTCAGCGAGGGAATAAATATCTCATCCAAAAACGCCCATCAAGAGGATTGCTCGCTGACCTTTGGGAATTTCCTGGAGGCAAAATTGAGAAAGGAGAGACGCCTCAAGAGGCCTTAAAGCGGGAACTCAAGGAAGAACTTGATATTGATATCACGACAAGCCGGCTTTTGATGAATGTGCGGCACTTTTATACCCAATTCCGGGTCAACCTGCATGTATTCCATTGCCAGCCGAAGTCTTATCCTCGTCCCCATTCATTTCGTAAGTGGCTGCCAATAAGCAGATTAACTGAATATCCCATGCCCTCTGGAAACGCCAAGATCGTTGCCCGTTTGCAAAAAGTCATTGACAATTCTCGGGAATAATCTATACTTTACTAAGGCAATTAACTTACTTAAGATTATACCCATATGAAAATTTCCGCCAAAATTGATTACGCGTGCCGCGCCCTGCTGGAGCTTTCCTTGCATTGGCCGAATCAGGGACCGTTGCAGGTGGAAACAATCGCGGGGCGACAAAAAATCCCGGTGAAATTCCTGACCCAGATCCTGATCTATTTAAAACAAGGCGGGTACGTGGAAAGCGTGCGCGGAAAAAACGGCGGATATCTCTTGCGGAAATTACCGCGGGAAATTAAGCTAAACGATATTATGGAAAATTTCCAGGATACCGATCATTCCAGGGACGAAAAAAGCAACCCGATCTTCAACCCCATTTGGCGGGAGGTCAACCAGGAATTCCTGAAAGCGATGGACAAGTTCAATTTTGAGGATATTTGCAACCGTAAACGTCAATCCGACAATACGCTGACATTTCAGATATGACAAACGATAAAATCCCAAATTATCTCGCGACAACGCAAGGTTTCACGCCCGAACAGATCATCAAATTCGTCCACAAAGAGTTCGGCGCCAGGGCGACATTCGCATCGAGTCTGGGGGAAGAGGACCAGGTCATCACCGACATGATCGCGGGGATCGCGCCGGAGATGGAAATATTCACGCTCGATACCGGACGGCTGTTCCAGGAAACCTATGAACTGCTCGCCAAGACCCAAAAACGTTACCCGATGCCTTTCATCGTGTACTATCCCGACACGGAAGCGGTTGAAGATATGGTGCGTAACCATGGGATCAATTTATTTTACGAAAGCGTCGCGAACCGCAAACTCTGTTGCGGGATCCGCAAGGTTGAACCGCTCAAGCGCGCCTTGAAAAAATTCGACGCCTGGATCTGCGGCCTGCGACGGGGGCAAGCGGCCACACGCGGCAATGTCGAAACCTTTGAATGGGACGAGGCCAATGGCAAGGTCAAGATCAATCCGCTGGCCCATTGGAGCATGAAAGACCTGCGCGCCTACATATCCACGCATCATGTCGATGTCAATCCGCTGCACGCGAAGGGGTTCATCAGCATCGGCTGCGCTAGCTGTACGCGCGCCGTCAAGCCGGGGGAAGATATCCGCGCCGGGCGCTGGTGGTGGGAAAATCCCGAACACAAGGAATGCGGATTACATAACCGTACTACAAAAAAGGGATAAGAAGCAAGAAACAGAGAAGCGAGAAACAAAGAAAAAGACAAAATTAACAAAGAACGAGAAAAATAAAAAAGAATTAACAATTTAAAAGAAATATTTCTCTGCTTCTTGTTTCTTTACATCTCTACAGCTATCTTGTTTCTCTGATTCTTGCCTCTTGCTTCTAATGAGATAACACGATGAATAAAGTCATGAACAAATTAGACAGTCTTGAGGCGCAAAGCGTTTATATTTTGCGCGAGGCGTACCGGGAATTCAAGAGCCTCGTGATGCTCTGGTCCATCGGCAAGGACAGCACCGTACTGCTGTGGCTCGCCCGCAAGGCGTTTTTCGGCCACGTGCCGTTTCCGCTGGTCCATATCGACACGAGCTATAAAATCCCCGAGATGATCGCTTACCGCGACCGTCTGGCCAGGGAATGGAAACTGAACATGATCTACGGCCAAAATACGGAAGCGCTCAAGGCCAAACAGACATTCCCGGAGGGCGCCATCGACCGTCTGATGTGCTGCAAACTTCTAAAGACCGAGGCGCTCAAGCACACGCTCGCCGGAGACTGGCCGCGGTACCGGATGAACCATGAGACCGGCAAATATGAACCGGACACGAACAAAGAACCATACACCGGCGTTATCGTCGGCGTGCGCGCGGATGAGGAAGGAAGCCGCTCGAAGGAGCGCTATTTTTCACCCCGTGACCGGAATAACGACTGGGACGTGGGCGACCAGCCGCCGGAATTGTGGAACCAGTTCAAGACCGACTTCGCGCCGGGGACGCATTTACGCATCCATCCGCTTCTGGACTGGACCGAGTTGAATATCTGGGAATACATCGAACGCGAAAATATCCCCATCACGAAACTGTATTTCGACCAGGGCGACGGCAAACGTTACCGTTCGCTGGGATGCTACCCCTGCACCTCGGCGGTGGAATCCACCGCGAAAACCGTCCACGAGATCGTTGGAGAATTGCGCGCGGGAAAATTCGCCAATATCGCCGAGCGTTCGGGCCGCGCGCAGGATAAAGACGGCGGCGGGGGATTGGAAGGACTAAGAAGAGACGGTTACATGTGAAAGCCTGCGCCAGAGGGCGCAGGCTGGAATCCCTTGCGAGTATGACGAAGCAAGGAATAAAGGATGCTATGACTCAAACACACCGTGAACAAATGAACGTTGTTATCGTCGGCCACGTCGACCACGGCAAAAGCACGTTGATCGGCCGTTTGCTGGCGGATACCGGATCGCTGCCGCAGGGCAAGCTTGAGGCGGTCAAGGAGAATTGCCGGCGGACCTCGAAGCCCTTCGAGTACGCGTTTTTGCTCGATGCCTTGAAAGACGAACAGTCGCAGGGGATCACCATCGACACCGCCCGCTGCTTTTTTAAATCGGCAAAGCGTGACTACATCATCATCGACGCGCCGGGGCACATCGAATTTTTAAAGAACATGATCACCGGCGCGGCGCGGGCCGAGGCGGCGGTCCTGGTCATCGACGCCCACGAAGGGATCCGCGAAAATTCCAAACGCCACGGCTACATGATGTCCTTCCTGGGGATCAGGAACATCACCATCTGCGTCAACAAGATGGACCTGGTCCAATACGACCGCAAGGTCTTTGAGGACATCAAAACGCAATACGAGGAATTCCTGCGCGAGATCAATTTAAAGCCCACGAATTTCATCCCTATCGCCGCGCGGGAAGGCGAGAACATTGTCGGGCTTTCCGCCAAAATGCCTTGGCACAAAGAATCGTCCGTTTTGCAGGCGCTGGATCATTTCACCAAGGCCGCGCCCAACCACGCGCGCGAATTGCGTTTCCCCGTCCAGGACATTTACAAGTTCACCGCGCAGGGCGATGACCGCCGTATTTTCGCCGGACGCGTCGAATCGGGCACTGTTACCGTGGGCGATGAAGTCGTTTTCCTGCCGTCGAAGAAAACCTCGCGCGTCACAAGTGTGGAGGGATTCCCGAAAACCAACGGCAATCTGGCGTTTGCCGGGCAAAGCACCGGCGTGACGCTGGAAACCCAAGTCTACGTGCGCCCGGGCGAAATCATGTGCAAAGCCAAGGAGAAGCTGACGCATACCGGCACCAAGTTCAAGGCCAACATTTTCTGGATGGGCAAACAGCCGTTCGTGAAGGGCAAAAATTACAAATTAAAGATCGCCACCCAGCAGGTTCCGGTGGTCCTCTCAGAAATTCTCAACGTCCTGGACGCCTCAGAGCTGTCATCCATCCAGGACAAACCGCAAGTTGACCGACACGACGTGGCCGAGTGCGTGTTTGAAACGCTCAAACCCATTGCCTTCGACGATATTCATTTTATCCCGGAGACCGGCCGCTTTGTCATTGTGGACAACTACGAAATTGCCGGTGGCGGGATCATCCTGTCGCCGGTCTACGCGCAGGAAAGCGTTCTTGGCCGGCACGTCAAAAACCGTGAATTCAGTTGGACGCGCAGTGACATCACCCCGGACAAACGGGCGATGAAATACCAGCACAAGGCTGTTTTGATCGTCTTGACCGGACAGGCGGATACGGGAAAGCAGTCCCTCGCTAAAGCTCTGGAAGAAGCATTATTTAAAATGGAAAAATTCACGTACTTTCTGGGCGTCTCCAATCAAATCCTGGATTCCGGCTCCGGGACCAACGACCGTGTCTTGAACCGTGTCCAACATATTCAGCAATTAGGAGAGATGGCCCACGTCCTGACCGACGCGGGGCTGATCCTCATCACCAGCGTTTCGGACATCGACGATGACGAGCTCAACATGCTCAAATACCTCAACAGTCCCAACAAAACGATCGTGGTCAACGTCGGCCCAAACAGCTTCACCCAGGCCGAAGTCGATCTGGTTTTAGAGGAACACGAACCCACCGCCTCCGGCGTTGCAAAGATCGTCGACTGCCTCACCAAATCCCTCGTCCTCGATCCCGAATATTCCATCTAAGTTTCGGATGAGCCGGAACCCAAATGTTTTTGCCTAGCCTGAAGCCGGACGTTGCGAGGCCTTTTCGGGCAAGGTGTCCCGACTGAAAAGTTGGGACGAGAAAAGGCCGAGGGCCGAGCGAAGAAACGACTCGCTGGGTCGTTTCGAGCGTTCCGGCGAAGGCTGGACAAAAGTATGCAAAAAATGTTCGTTCTGGACATCGCGGGATATGTGTATCTCATTCCGTTTACGGAAACAAATGAGGGCTATTTCTTGAAAACTATTTTTCCCAGCCGAAAGGCGACTAAAGAATATCTTCAGTAGGGAGGAGAACGACCATGAAACTGGACAAAAGCGAAAAGGAACTGCTGGCTTCGTTCGAGCGAGGAGAATGGAAGTCCGTCAAAGATATGCCGCGCGCCAAAAAACATTACCAGGAAGCGGCACGGGAGACCCTGCGCAAGGACAAACGCATCAATATCCGCCTTTCCCAAAAAGATCTGGAAGGGATCCAGGCCAGGGCCGCGCGCGACGGCATGCCTTATCAAACCCTTGTTTCCAGCCTTATCCACAAATTTGTGACAGGGAATTTGAAAGAGGCATAAGGTTTTGGGTTGCAGGATCTCATCGACGCCGGCATTGACGGCTTCGCGTCGGTGATTATCCGCCCAAAGCAGCATTCGGCGGATAACCCCGCTTCCCAGCGTCCTGCCGCTGCTCGGCCCTGAGCCGCAAAGAAAAGAAGATGAGCTTGCAGTTTCCAGCTTGAAGTAGCCTGCATCCCCCTTGACCGCTTAATAATCCCCCTGAGCATGTTAGGATTTTGGATTTTGGAATAATGCGCTTTGCAAGATTGCCCGCCTGTGCTATATTAAATCCGCTTACAACCACTTGAAATCATAGGACTTCGACAGGATAGATTCTCACCGATGCATATTCTTCTCACCAACGACGACGGGATTTACGCCGACGGGATTTACGCGCTTTATCTGGAACTTAAAAAGATCGCGAAGGTCACGGTCGTGGCACCGGACACGGAACGCAGTTCCGTCGGCCACGGCATCACGCTGGCGCATCCCATTTGGCAAAAAAAAGTCCGCCGCGGAAACAAATTTTTCGGCGACGGCATCAGCGGCACGCCGGCGGATTGCGTGAAATTCGCCATCGGCGTCATCCTCAAAGGCAAACCTGACATGGTCGTCTCCGGCATCAACCACGGCCCCAACGACGGCTGCAGCGTTTTTTATTCCGGGACCGTGGCCGGAGCGAGAGAAGGGGCTCTCCTGGGGATCCCGTCGATCGCCATCTCGCTCGACGCCTTTCTTAACCCGGATTTTTCCTACGCGGCGAAATGCGGCGCGCGTTTGGCCAAAATCATAGCGAACGAGGGGCTCCCTAACGGGACATTTTTGAACGTCAATGTCCCAAACCTGAAGCGTTCCCGGATCCGCGGCATCAAGGCCACGCATCAGGGGCTGGTCCCCCTCCACGGGACATTCCAGAAACGCACCGACCCGCACTGGCGCAACTATTACTGGATGACCGGACGCATGCCCTTACGCGGCAATAAAAGCAAACACGTCGATTCCTACGCGTTGCAGCAACGGTTTGTGACCGTGACACCCATCCGCAGCGACTTGACCGATTACGGTCACGTTCAACAGCTGGACAGAACATTGCCAAAAACCTTTTGACAGGCAGAGATGCGCCGATGCCGCTTAGCGACGAAGTCTTATCCGCCCAAATCCTCATCATCGATGACCAGCAGGTCAACGCCCGTCTTTTAGAAGAGACCCTCCGGAAGGCCGGCTTTAAAAATATCACCTGTGTCAATGACCCCCGTGACGTTCAGGCAATTTACACGGCCATGAAACCTCACGCGGTCGTCCTTGACATCGACATGCCTTATCTCGACGGTTTTCAGATCATATCTCAATTGAAAAAGATCGAAGGCGATGATTATCTGCCGGTTTTGATGCTGACACAGATGGGGGACAATGACCTGCGATTTTTGGCGCTGGAATCCGGGGCCAAGGATTACCTGAACAAACCCTTTGACCATTTCGAGGTGCTCCTGCGCGTCCGCAACGTCCTTGAAGCGCATCTTTCGCATGACCGGCTGCGCGAAGAGAACAAAAAGCTCAAAGAAGAACTCCAGCGGCTCAAGCGAAACTCAAAGGAAAATAGTGACATCCGCTTAAAATCATAATATAATGAGCGCCAATATCGAGCCAACTTTAAAACCTCGTCAGGAGAAACCATGGAAGAAACAGCCCGCATCATAATCAATGGCGCGACCCACGATTTTCCCGTCATCACCGGAACCGAGGACGAGAAAGCCATCGATATTTCCACATTGCGCGGCAAAACTTCCTATATCACCCTGGACAGCGGGTTCGGCAACACCGGCGCGTGCGCGAGCGGCATCACGTTTTTAGACGGGGAAAAAGGCGTTTTGCGCTACCGCGGCATCCCCATCGAAGAGCTCGCCGGGGAATCTACTTTTATCGAGACCGCCTATCTGCTGATCAAAGGCGAACTCCCCACGCAGAAACAGCTGGATAAATTCGCCGCGTCGTTCACCAGGCACGCCTCGCTGCACAAAGACATGCTTCATTTTTTTAAAGGTTATCCGGCCGCCGGTCATCCCATGGGACTTTTATCCGCGGTCGTGTGCTCGCTGTCCGGTTATTATCCCGAATTACTGAAAACCGACCCTACCGAAGACGAGATCGAGATCATGGCGGCGCAGCTCCTCTCCAAGGTACGCACCATCGCGGCCTATACGTACCGGAAATCGGTCAAGAAACCGTTCGTTCCACCGCGCGCCGACCTGCGCTACATCCCGAATTTCCTGCACATGATGTTCTCAACCGCGAAAAAAGAATACAAGATCAACGACGCCGTTGTCAACGCCCTGCAGACCCTTTTGATCCTGCACGCCGACCATGAGCAAAACTGCAGCACCTCCGCCGTCCGGCTTGTGGGAAGTTCCTGGGCCAACCTGTACGCGTCGGTTTCCGCCGGGGTCTGCGCCTTGTGGGGACCGCTGCATGGCGGGGCCAACCAGGAAGTGGTGGAAATGCTAGAGGAGATCCGTAAAGCCAAAGGGAACGTCCAGAAATTTATCGACAAAGCCAAAGACCCAAACGGCAATTACCGGTTGATGGGCTTCGGCCACCGCGTGTACAAGAACTACGACCCGCGCGCGAAGATCATCAAACAGCGCGCGCACGAACTTCTCGCGGAACTCAATATCCGCGATCCGTTACTGGATATCGCGGTCAAACTCGAAGACGCCGTCCTCAAGGACGATTATTTCGCGCAGCGCAAGCTCTACCCCAACGTGGATTTTTACAGCGGTCTCATTTACAAGGCCATCGGTATCCCCACCGCGATGTTTCCTGTCATGTTCGCCATCGGACGCATGCCCGGATGGATCGCCCACTGGAAAGAGATGAAAGCGGACCCCAAGACGCGCATCGGACGCCCGCGGCAGATCTACATCGGGCCCCCAAAAAAAAGTTATGTTCCCATACAACAACGACAGTCGTAAATAGACAGCGAAAGGGGCAGTGACGTGATCAGTTTCCGACATCCGGCGAAATTCGACAAAGAAGCGACCCTGATTCTCATCGATAAAGACCAGGTTAAAAACCGCAATTTTCCGGTCATCCCGAAAGCTCTCAAAGAAAGCGTGCGGCATGTTCTGGATGCCGGGCAATTTGCCGCGGATAACGGTCAATTGTTTCCGCTCATTAACGGCAAACAGGTCGTTCTTCTGGTGGGCGTGGGTAAAAAAAGCGACTTAAGTACGACGGCGTTACGTTTGACACTGCGCGGCGCCTTGTTGTCCTCGTATCTGAAAAAAGTCAAGGACGTTGAGATCATCGTCCACGATCCCAAAGACGACGTCATTAAAGCGGCGATTGAGGCCGCGCTCATCGGGACCTATGCCTGGGAAAAATACAAGACCCCGGACAAAAACGACACAACGACCGCAAAAAAACATATTTTCCTGGCCGCGGCGCCCAAACGCGAATACGCGGAAACCGCCGCCATCTGTGAAGGCGTCAACCTCACGCGCGATCTCATCAACGACAACGCGGACACGGTCACCTCGACCTATTTCGAAAAAACGCTCCGCGGTCTGGTCAAAGGGGAAAAAAACATTTCTCTTGAAGTCCTCGACAAGAAAGAAATGGAAAAATGCGGACTTGGACTTCATCTGGCCGTCAACCAGGGCAGCAAAAAAGAGCCCAAGCTGATCATCGTGCGCTACAAAGGCGGGTCAAAAGACGGCGATTACACGGCGCTGATCGGCAAGGGGATGACCTACGACACAGGCGGGCTGAACCTCAAACCGACCGGCCACATCGAGACCATGCGCCAGGACATGAGCGGTGCCGCGGCCGTTGTCGGTACGCTCAAGAACGCCCTCGCGCTGAACATCAAGAAGAACATCATTTTCGCCTGCGTCATGGCCGAAAATGCCATTGACGCGCTCTCGTACAAACCCGGCGACGTCATCCGCGGCTATTCCGGCAAAACCGTGGAGATCGGCAACACCGACGCCGAAGGCCGGCTCGTGCTGGCGGACGCGATGTCTTACATCATCAAGAATTATAAACCGGCGCGCGTGATCGATATCGCGACCTTGACCGGCGCGTGCGTCGTCGCCCTGGGGCACGATTACACGGGCCTTGTGGCCAGTGATGACAAACTTGCTCAAAAATTGTCCCAAGCCGCGGAGGTGACCGACGACCGCCTCTGGCGCCTGCCGATCTATCCGGAGCTTAAAGATTCCGTCAAGTCCCGGATCGCGGACATCCGCAACACAGGGTTCCCCAAAGGGGCGGGAGGAACGATCACCGCGGCGGAGTTCCTGCGCCAGTTCACCGAAGGCACGCCCTGGGCACACCTGGACATCGCGGGGACCGCGTTCGTCGACGGCAAACAAAGGATGTACTTCGGCCACGGCGCGACCGGCGCCAGTGTCCGGCTGTTGACGCATTACTTGATGAACAATTAATTCAGACTGATTAAACCACCTGCTAAGCAGGTGGTGATGGACTGAAGGCTTTGCCAAAAGAAAGAGGTTGCGGTAGAATGGCGGCATGGGACGATTCAAGAAATTATCGCATGCGGTCTACGATTGCAAATATCACATAGTCTGGTGTCCGAAGTATCGGTATCGAGTCTTGCTGGAAGAGAAGGCAAGGTTTGTGGAGGCAAGCGTGAGGATGTTGTGTGGGTGGAAAGAATTGGAAGTGGAGGCGTTGAATGTTCAGAAGGATCACGTGCATGTGATTTTGGGGATTCCGCCGAAGTATTCAGTGTCAGACGTGATGGAAATGTTGAAGGGGAAGACGGCGATCAAGATGTTTCAGAGATATCCAGAGATGAAGAAGAAGCCGTATTGGGGGAATCATTTTTGGGCGAGAGGGTATTGTGTGAGTACCATTGGGCTGGATGAAGAGAAGATCAAAAAATATGTGCAATACCAGGAAGAAGAGGAGCGGCAGGAGGAATCTCAACAGCTGGAATTCGGCTTTTAGCCGAGCATTTCAGGCCACCGGCTCCGCCGGTGGTAATTGACTCTCAATCT
The DNA here is from genome assembly GCA_003522725.1 of Candidatus Omnitrophota bacterium. Lineage (GTDB taxonomy): Bacteria > Omnitrophota > Gorgyraeia > Zapsychrales > Zapsychraceae > UBA10015. Next base: position 15,258 of record DPIG01000016.1, on the reverse strand, counting down.
GGAGAAAAACGCATGAATTTATTCACGATTCTCATCGCTGGTATCATTTTTATCTTTTTTTCCGGTATCCGCATTATCCGCCCCACGCACCGCGGGCTGGTGGAACGCTTCGGGAAATACACGCGTTTTGGCATGCCGGGGTTCAACTGGATCATCCCGGTCGTCGAGAACATGTATTTGGTGAACATCACCGAACAGATGGTCAACGCCGAGCCGCAGGAGATCATCACCAACGACAATCTTAACGCCAAAGTGGACGCGCAGGTTTATTTCAAGGTCAAGCCCGACGAAGAAAGCGTCAAGAATTGCCAGTACAACGTCGGCAATTACCAGTGGCAGATCGTCAATTTGGCCAGGACGACGCTGCGCAGTATCATCGGGACCATGACGCTGAAATCCGCCAACAGCGAGCGAGGCAAAATAAATTCCGACCTGCACTCGATCCTCCTTCGGGAAACCGATAAATGGGGGCTCGAGATCGTGCGTACCGAACTTAAAGAGATCGACCCGCCCAAAGACGTCCAGGACACCATGAACAAAGTTGTTAAAGCAGAAAATGAAAAGATCTCCGCGATCGATTTTGCCACGGCCACCGAAACGGTCGCCGACGGACAAAAGCGCGCGGAGATCAAAAAGGCCGAAGGGATCAAGCAGGCGAACATCCTTCGGGCACAGGGTGAGGCCGAAGCCATCCGTCTGGTCAATGACGCCGCCAATCAATATTTTATCGGCAATGCCCAGATCTTAAGAAAGCTGGAAGCTGTTGAACATGCTTTACAAAATAACGCGAAGATCGTTATTCCTTCGAATACGGAATTGGTTAATGTCATCGGAGAATTGGCGGGCGTAATGCCGCTTAGAAAGGATTTGAAATAAATATGCCCGAGCGCATTGAAACCGACAGTATGGGGGGGATTTAGTGTCCCTGCGGATAAAAGCGACTTTTGATAAAATGCCGGCACGCGCACACATTCTCTTTCCATTGTTCCTCTTATTCTTCGGTATCAGTTTTTGCTTATTTCCGCTCCAGTCGGCACGGGCGGACGCGCCGCGCGCGGCGTACATCATCGAACTCAATGGGGACACGATCAACCCCGTTACCGCCGAATACATCGCGGCATCCATCGACAAGGCCCACAAAGAAAACGCCGTGTGCCTGATCATCAAACTCGACACCCCCGGAGGATTGCTCGATTCCACGCGCCTGATCGTCAAGAAAATGCTCACCTCACCGGTGCCGGTCGTTGTCTATATCGCGCCCAGCGGTTCCCACGCGGGCTCCGCGGGCGTTTTTATCACCTACGCCAGCCATGTCGCCGCGATGGCGCCCTCGACCAACATCGGCGCCGCGCATCCGGTCCAGATGGGCGGGGAAAAGCCAGGAAAGAAATCGAGCGAGTGGGGGGAACTGCGCGAGCTCATCAAAGAACTCAAAGGAGACCAGAAAGTAACGCCCGCCGATAAAAAGGATTCCGCCAAAAACGACAAAACCGCAAAAGAAGAGATCGTGCCCGATGAAGACCCGATGGGCAGCAAAATCCTGCAGGACACAACCGCCTTTATCCGGGCCATCGCGACAAAAAAGAAGCGCAACGCCGAATGGGCGGTGGAAAGCGTCACCAAAAGTCTGTCCATTACCGACCAGGAGGCGCTGGCCAAAGGGGTCGTTGAGATCGTCGCCGTTGATGAACAAAATCTGCTCGAGCAGCTTGACGGGCGCACCGTGGAGGTCGCCGGTAAAATAGTCACGCTGCAGACCAAAGGCGCGCTCATTGAGCATATCGCGATGGACGCGCGGCAACAGTTCTTTAACGTTCTGGCCAACCCCAGCATCGCCTACATTTTAATGGTCCTCGGTTTTTACGGCCTGTTATATGAAATAACGCACCCCGGCTTCGGGGTACCGGGCGTCCTGGGAGGTATTTTTATGGTCCTGGCCTTTTACAGCATGCAAACCTTGCCGACCAATTACGCCGGCTTGGCCCTGCTCATTTTTGGGTTGGTCCTCCTGATCACGGAAGCGTTCACGCCGGCATTCGGATTACTGGCCCTGGGGGGCGTGGTCTGTCTGGCGCTGGGTTCCATGCTTTTATTTGAGTCGGCGGATCCGATCATGCGGGTTTCCAAAGCGGCGGTCCTGGCGACTTCCCTGACCACAGCGGGGATCACGTTGTTTTTGCTGCGCTCCGTTTTGCGCGCGCACAGGAGCAAAGTTTTAGGCGGGAAGGAAGGCCTCATCGGCGCGGTCGGCACGGCCGAGACCCCCCTGGCGCCCAGGCGCCCGGGCCAAGTTTTCGTGCACGGCGAGACCTGGAACGCCCAAAGCGATGAAGAGATCAACAAAGGCGAGGAAGTCGTTGTCCTGGAAATTCTGGGATTAACGTTGAAGGTTAAACAAAAATAGAAGGAGGAGCGTCATGTCCGTACCACTGATCATTCTCGGTTTATTCGCCCTCTGGTTGTTCAACAGCATCAAGATCGTCAATGAATACGAGCGGGCGGTCATTTTTCGTCTGGGCCGCGTCCTTGGAAAAGAAAAAGGGCCAGGTGTCGTATTGGCCTTCTGGCCGATCGACATCCCGGTCATCGTCAGCTTAAGGCTCATCACCCTGGATGTCCCGCCGCAGGACATCATCACCAAAGACAACGTTTCGGCGAAGGTCAACGCGGTCGTGTATTTTCGAGTGATGGACCCGATCCGGGCGACCATCGAGGTCCAGAATTATCAATACGCGACCTCCCAGATGGCCCAGACGACGCTGCGCAGCGTCCTGGGGGAGATGGAATTAGACGGCCTTCTGGCGGAACGCGAGAAGATCAACCACAAATTGCAGACGCTGCTCGACAAGCAAACCGACCCGTGGGGCATCAAGGTCTCCAACGTCGAGGTCAAGCACGTGGATATTTCCGAAGATCTCCGGCGCGCCATGGCCCGGCAAGCCGAGGCGGAACGCGAACGCCGCGGAAAAATCATCGCGGCCGAAGGCGAGTACCAGGCAGCGGAAAAAATTTGCCAGGCGGCGGAGCTCATGCAAAAATCACCCATGGCGTTACAGTTGCGTTACTTGCAGACCTTGGTCGAGATCGGCGCGGAAAACAACACCACGACGATCTTCCCGATCCCGATTGATATCCTGAAAGTATTCAGCGACCAAAACAAAAAATCGTAACTCGCAAGCCGGGAGAAGCGAACTATGGAGTACCGCATCGAAACCGACAGCATGGGGGAGATCGAAGTCCCCGTGGACAAATACTACGGGGCGCAGACCGCGCGCTCTTTGCTCCATTTCAAGATCGGCACGGAGCGTTTCCAGCCGGTTTTGATCCGGGCGCTGGCCCTTGTCAAGAAAGCGGCGGCCCAGACCAACATGGAATTAGGGCTGTTACCGAAAGATAAAGGGGGATTGATCATCCGGGCCGCGGATGAGGTCATCGCGGGCAAGCTCAACGACCATTTTCCACTGGCCGTCTGGCAGACCGGAAGCGGAACCCAGACCAACATGAACGTCAATGAAGTCATCGCCAACCGCGCCATCGAGTTGGCCGGCGGGAAGCTCGGCAGTAAAGCGCCCATTCACCCCAACGACGATGTTAATAAAGCCCAATCCACCAATGATGTCTTCCCAACAGCCATGCACATCGCGGCCATTGAGGAGATCCACCGGCGGCTGATCCCGTCACTTACACGCTTGCGGGATGCCTTGGCGGCCAAAGCGCAAGAATTCAAAGACATTATCAAGATCGGCCGGACCCATCTCATGGATGCCACCCCTTTAACGCTCGGCAACGAATTTTCAGGCTACGTCCAGCAACTGTCCAACGGGCTTAAACGCATCGAATCCGGTAAACAGCGCTTGTATGAACTGGCCTTGGGCGGTACGGCGGTGGGGACAGGGCTTAACACGCATCCGCAATTCGCCTCAAAGGCCGTTGCCAGGATAGCTGAAATAACCGGGGAACCCTTTGTAGAAGCGGAAAATAAATTCGAGGCACTGGCGGCCAACGACGCCATCGTGGAATTCAGCGGCGTCCTCAAGACCCTGGCCGCCTCCTGCACAAAAATCGCCAACGACATCCGCTGGCTGGCTTCAGGGCCGCGATGCGGTATAGGAGAGCTCAGCCTGCCGGAAAACGAACCGGGTAGCTCTATCATGCCGGGCAAAGTAAACCCGACCCAATGCGAGGCATTAAGCATGGTCTGCGCCCAGGTCATGGGCAGCGACACGACCATCAACTTCGCCGGCGCCAGCGGGAACTTCGAATTGAACGTCTATAAACCCCTCATGATCTTCAACCTACTGCAATCCATTGAACTGCTTGCGGATTCGTGCGAGAACTTCACAACGCACTGCGTGGCCGGGATTGAAGCTAACCTGGAAAATATCAAAAAACACCTGGAAAATTCCCTGATGCTGGTAACCGCTCTGAACCCGCACATCGGATATGACAAAGCCGCCAAAGTCGCCAAAAAGGCGCACGCAGAGCATATGACCCTCAAACAGTCCGCCGTTTCCCTCGGATTCCTCACCGAAGCGCAATTCGACTCCCTCGTCCGCCCGCAGGACATGCTCAAGCCAAAATGAAAAAATCCTAGTTATACCTTGACGATAGCAGGGTTAGCGTATATCCTTTAAATAGTCGTAACCCGTTGAAGAGTGGCATAGTTCGAAACGTCTGCCATTTAGCGGTTATCGCTTCCCGTTGCGACACCGTTCACCGAACAGCGAGGTAAATATGGTTAAACCCATGATCAAGGAACGCCGCGGTTATTCCCGGGCAAAACGTATCTTGAGCATCGAATACCGGCTTTACAAAAGCAGACGCCGGCCTGCCGATCAGCAATGGCATCTTTCGACAACCGAAGACATCGGCCCCGAAAGTTTATCTTTTTACAGCGATTATGAATACCACCAAGGCGACATTCTCGATGTCAGGGTTGTCATGTCCGGTGTCCTGGACGTTTTCAATGGGCGCGGCGAAGTCATCCGGGTCGATCAAAAACGCATGGGGGCGTGCTTTTTCGTGGCTGTCCGGCTTATCGGGCAAGCGGCCCACCCGCGGAGCCGGGGCGTCCAGCGCGGTTTCTGCGTGCCTGCGCGCCACAGAAGCCCAGGCACGCGGGCACGCGGCGACCGTTAAAACGCGTTTAGCAAGAATCTGCTTTTTCTATGGATAAAACGACTTCGGGATACGTGTCCGAAGTCTTTTTATTTACGCGCCCTGCCTGGCGCGCACAATGATGGAGTAAACATTTTACTCCAAGCGCGGTATTTGCTAAGATTTTAATGTTAAAACAGTGTTCTGCTATGACCTAAAAGCCTGACATGTCCATCCGGTTAAAACTTATCATTATCTTCCTGGTCCTGATTGGCGCAACAATGGGGGTTGTGAGCGTCTGGACCTACTCTACCGCTAAAAGTGCCCTGATAGAAACTACGTTGAAGGGATTATGGGCTACTGCTGAATTCAGGGAAGGGGAAATCTTCCTTTTTTTAGAGAAGCTAAAAACCAGGGTCATCGATTTTTCGTCCGATGGTTTTATCAGGGACAGCTTAGAGAAGATTAATGAAGGCGGGGAGGATGTTTCAGCCTTGACGCAGATCCTGAATACACATCTGATAAAGAATAAAATATCCCTGGACCCTGATTTAAAATTCATTGATATCGTAGACTTGGGCGGGAGGGTCGCTGCTTCTACGGACGCGTCCAGGGTCGGACTGGATCAATCCGGCAAGCAATATTTTTTAAAAAAAATTAAAGATTTTTATATCGGAGATATCTATGAGAACCGGGATGGCTCCATGGACCAGGAGGTATCCATGCCTCTTAAGGACCGGGTCGACCCTTCCAGGACCATAGGGTATATCGTCAATCACGGCAAGTCAGGCATCCTTAATGAGCTGTTATCAGGAAACCTTGTTATCAGATTGGGCGCATTGACGCAATTAAGGGGTATCGGCCAGACGGGTGAGACCTACCTTGTGAATCAGGATAAATTCATGGTAACAGACGCGCTTTTTGTGAAAAATGCCGCGTTCCGGCAAAAGGTGGACAGCTATCCGGTCAGGCAATGTCTGGAACATAATGAAGAGGTCAACGGAACGTGGGTCGGGTATTACGGGGACCGTGTGGCCGGCGCTTCCATGTGCCTGACGGTGGGGGATTTTCGCTGGGTGCTGCTTTCCGAGCAGAGTGAGCGCGAGACATTTGACCCCATCCGCAAGTTGAAGTGGATATCCATTTTTATCGGCGGGCTGGTTATGCTTTGGGGGGCGTTGGCCGCCTCCATCATCGCGCGGATCATCTCAGGCCCTCTCCATAAATTGACGGAAATCAGCAATGAAATTTCCAACGGGAAACTGGATGTCCCCATGGAAGAGACCCGGAGAAAAGATGAAATAGGTGTTTTGTCCAGGGCCTTTGAGCGCATGGTGGTCAGCCTGCGCAAATCCGCGGAGGATGTTGAAAAAAGGACCCAGGAACTCGCCCAGAGCGAGTCGAGGGTCCGCGCGATCGTTGAAAGCACCCTGGAAGGCATCATCGTTATCGATGAGGAAGGGATCATTGATTCGTTTAATCCATCCGCCGAAAGAATATTCGGGTATAAGGCCCGGGAGGTCACGGGAAAAAACATATTCTTTCTTATGCCCGAACGCCATAGCGAAAGCCGTGACGGATATGTTAAGGAATATTTAAAACCCGGGGTCAAAGGGTTCCTTGGGAAGCCCAAGGAATTTAGAGGGATGCGAAAGGACGGCAACACTTTTCAGTTGGAAATATCCGCCAATGAGGTATATTTTGGGCCCCGCCGGATGTTTGTGGCAAGCGTGCGGGACATCACGGAACGTTTAAGGGCGGAGCACAACCTCCGCACCCTTTCGATGGCGGTCGAGCAAAGCCCGGCCGCGACCATGATCACGGATCTGGAAGGCAGGATTGAGTATGTCAACCCGGAATTTGTCAAGATGACAGGGTATGATTTGAAGGAAGCGGTCGGCAAGAAAACCAGTATTTTAAAATCGGGATACATGGCAAAGAAGGTATATGAAGGGCTGTGGAAGGCGATCACCTCCGGCCAGAATTGGCAGGGAGAGTTATATAACAAGAAAAAGAACGGTGAATTGTTTTGGGCCAATGTTTCTATTTCTCCTATCCGCGGCCGCGAAGACAACATCACGCATTTTGTCGGGATCGAGGAGGATATCAGCCTTCAAAAAGAATATGAGAAGAGGCTTGTCCATGAGGCGCATTTTGACGGCCTGACACAACTGCCTAACCGTCTGCTGGCCATTGACCGTTTGTCCCAGGCCCTGGTGAGGGCCCGCCGGGAGAAAAAAATCGTCGTGGTGATGTATATCGACCTCGACCAGTTTAAAATGGTCAACGATACCCTCGGCCACCCGGTGGGGGACGACCTTTTGGTTGAGGCGGCCCGCCGGCTTGTTTCCTCCGTGAGGGAAAGCGATACGGTCGCCCGCCTGGGGGGGGATGAATTCCTTATTATCTTAGAAGACCTTGAGACGAAAAACCAGCGGCAAGTCATCATCCTCGCCCAGAATATTTTAAGCTTATTTTCCGTACCGTTTGTTTTTGACAACCGGGAGGCCTTTATCACCGCGAGCATCGGGATAACGGTCTATCCGGATGACGGGGATGATTCGACGGTCCTTCTAAAAAACGCGGATGCCGCCATGTATAAAGTCAAGGGGGAACAGCGTAACTCCTTTTTATTCTTCACGCCTGAAATGAACAAAAAGGCCGTTGAGCGCATGGAGATGGAACATTACCTGCGGCACGCGCTTGAAAACAGGGAAATGACGATCCACTATCAGCCGCTGGTGGACGCTGTTTCTGAAAAATTGATCGGCGCCGAGGCCCTTTTGCGCTGGAACAACCCCGCGTTAGGCGCCGTGGCGCCGGACCGTTTTATCCCATTGGCCGAGGAGACGGGGATCATCGTCCCCTTGACGGAATGGGTTTTGGAAACGGCGTGCAAGGAAGCTAAAAAATGGCCGGCGCAGGCCCATTCACACCCCTTACGTTTATCGGTAAATATTTCCTCCCGGAATTTTAAAGGGGAGGATCTGGTCAAGACCGTGATGCGCATATTGAAAGAGAACGCCTTCCCTCCGGATGGTCTTGAACTGGAGGTCACCGAACGCTTGCTGATCGACGACCCGGCCAAGGCGTTACGTATCTTTTATGAATTAAGGAGAAAAGGCGTCCGCCTTTCGATCGACGACTTCGGGACAGGTTATTCGGCCCTCACGTACCTCAAAGAGTTTCCCTTTCATACCCTCAAGATTGACCGGGCGTTTGTGCGGGGCATTATCAAAGAACCTAAAGATGCCGCCCTGGCCAAGGCGATCATTGCCATATCCCATAGCCTGGGGCTCAAGGCCATCGGGGAAGGGGTGGAGACAGAAGAGCAGTTGCAATGCCTGCGCTCCATGGGATGCGACTGGGTCCAGGGGTATTATTTCAGCAAGCCCCTCCCCGCGGATGAGTTCCGGAATTTCGCTTCCCGCTCCTCCTGACAGGAATCTCTTCTCCCGTGGAGGACTATTGTGTTTTGTTTTTCTATTGTTTCTATTTTGTGGTTTCCCCCTCATCTGTTATAATAACGCTCAATGATCCAATTTTTATTAAAACTTCCCAAAAGGAACCTTGTCCATGCCTGAAGCACCGGAAAAACGCAAATACGAGCGCTACAATACCGAATTAAAGCTTTATTTTGACCGGAGTTTTGAAGTCGAGACCAAGGTCAAATATCAACTGCTCGACAAACAAAACGACAAACCCCTCTCCCGCAAATACGCGGCCTTGAGCAAGAACGTGAGCGCGGAAGGGTTAAGTTTCCTGGCATCCCAGCAATTAAACCCGGGCGACTACCTGCATCTGGAAGTTTATCTGCCCACGGCGACCAAGCCGGTACACATGGAAGGGGAGGTCCGCTGGTCCAACCCCGCGGCGGCGGACAAACGCGAAGGCCCCATGTTCCAGACCGGCGTGCTCCTGACGAAAGTCAACGGCGAAGCGGTCGATCCGACGATCCATTTCGACAAAAAATATCAGGTCAGCTGGAGCAACGTCCTGGAATCCGTCCTGGGCCATTTCAAAGATCTCGCCAAAAAGAACATCAAGAAATAACAACATACTGGTGCAATGAAAAGTCGGTGGCAGGAACAAGGGGCAAGGAAATCCAAAGATGATCTCCTGGCCCTGCGGGTCTACACGTCGCGGCTCCTCGGAGGAGACCCCGCCCTGGTACTTCAGGGCGGGGGGAACACTTCCGTCAAATTAAACATCACCAACCTTTTTGGAGAACCCGAAGAAGTCCTTTATGTCAAGGGCAGCGGCTGGGACCTGGCCGCGATTGAAAAACAGGGCTTCGCGCCGGTCAGACTGGATCTCTTAAAACGCATGGCGGGACTTGACCACTTGACCGATATTGAAATGGTCAGAAACCAGCGCGCGGCCATGACCGACCCGTCGGCGCCGAACCCTTCCGTTGAAGCCATCTTGCACGCCATCATCCCTTTTAAATTCGTCGACCACACCCACGCGGACAGCGTCGTTGCCGTCAGTAACACCAAAAACGGCGAAGCGCGTATCAAAGAAATTTACGGACGCCACGTCCTCATCGTGCCCTACGTAATGCCGGGGTTCATCCTGGCGCGAAAAGTCTTTGAGATGACGCGCGAGATCGATTGGCGGCGGCTGGAGGGAATGATCCTCTTGCACCACGGTGTTTTCACTTTTTCCAATGACGCCAAAGAGAGTTACACGCGGATGATCCGGCTGGTCACCAAAGCGGAGGAATACCTCAAGAAAAAAAAGGCGGCCGTTCATTTTGCAAAGGCAAAGATCAATGATGACCTGCCCGGATTGGCCAACATTCGTCAAGCTGTTTCGCGCGCCCGTAACAGCGCGGTCATCGCGCGGTGGAATCCGGGGAACCGGCAAGTCGCTTTCGCCAACCATCCCAAAGCGCGGACGATCGCCACGCGCGGGCCGCTGACCCCCGACCACGTGATCCGTACCAAACGTATTCCGGCCATTATTGGCCAGGACCCGCAAAAAGGTGTCGAACGCTTCGTCAAAGAATATCGCCAATATTTCCTCCGCCACGCGACCGCGGGACTAAAACCTTTGGACCCCGCGCCGCGTTGGGCGGTGTGGCCGGGGTACGGGACAATATCTTTCGGCACAACACTTGATGAGACAAACATCATCAATGACATCACTGAACATACAATTGATGCGATTCTTCAAGCCGAAAAGCTGGGAGGATGGCAGGCCTTGCCGGAAAAAGATATTTTTGAGATCGAATACTGGGAACTGGAACAGGCCAAGCTGAATAAAAGCACCGGGGCGCCCGTGTTTCAGGGAAAAATCGCCCTTGTCACCGGCGCGGCCAGCGGCATCGGACGGGCGTGCGCGGAAACGCTTCAGGCGCAGGGCGCCGTGGTCGCGGCGCTGGATATCGACCCGGCCATTACAAAAATCTTCAAGCAGCCGGAGGCACTGGGAATCATTTGCGACGTGACAAAGCCGCGCGCGATCGAAAAAGCGGTCAGCGCCACCGTGCGGCGTTTCGGCGGGCTGGACATTCTGATCAGCAATGCCGGAACATTCCCACCCAGCGCGACAATCGCGCAGACCGATCAAAGCTCCTGGCAAAAGAGTTTAAATATCAACCTCAACAGCCACCAGATACTCATGAAGGCTTGCATCCCGTATCTGGAATTGGGAGTTGACCCGGCGGTCGTGATCATCGCCTCTAAAAATGTTCCGGCACCGGGGCCAGGGGCGGGGGCGTATTCCGTCGCCAAAGCGGGATTAACCCAGTTAGCCCGCGTGGCCGCGCTGGAATTGGCCGCGAAAAACATCCGCGTCAACGTTGTTCATCCCAACCAGGTCTTCGACACGGCGATCTGGACCAAAAAAGTCCTGGAAGCCCGGGCCAAACATTATAAAATGAGCGTCCAGGAATATAAAACCAGCAATCTCTTAAAAACTGAAATCACTTCCAGGGATGTGGCCAACCTGGCCGCGACGATGGCCGGGCCGGTCTTCGGCAAGACGACCGGCGCGCAAGTCCCTATCGACGGCGGGAACGAGCGGGTCATTTAAAATGCTCACACAAACCATCCGGACAGACAACCTTGAATTCGACGAGCAATTTAGCGCTGCGTACGACCTCCTTGAAAATAATCCGTCGCCTGTTTTTGTGACCGGCAAGGCCGGGACGGGCAAATCAACGCTCCTGCAATATTTCCGCGAACACACTTCCAAAAATATCGTGGTGCTGGCGCCCACCGGCGTGGCCGCGGTCAACGTCCGCGGACAGACCATCCATTCCTTTTTCCGGTTCCGGCCCGACATCACCCCGGAGGGGGTGCATTCCATCCGCCTGCGGAAAGCCCAAAAGACCCTTTACAAAAAACTCGACGCGGTCGTCATCGACGAGATCTCCATGGTGAGATCGGATCTGCTCGACTGCGTGGACGCGTTCCTGCGCCTGCACGGCCCCGATGCCGGCGAGCCCTTCGGCGGCGTCCAGATGATCTTCTTCGGCGACCTTTACCAGTTGCCGCCGGTCATGACCCGGTTCGACCGCGACATTTTCAAAGACGTCTACGCCAGCCCATATTTCTTCGACGCCGCGGCCTTTAAACAGCTGGATTTCAAGATCGTCGAACTTCAGAAAATCTACCGCCAGAAAGACGAAGCGTTCATCCGACTGCTTAATAACGTCAGAGACAACTCAATCAACATGACAGACCTGGAGGTCCTCAACCGCAGGCTAAACCCGCGCTTCAACCCCGGCGACAAGGATTTCTACGTGTACTTGACGACGACCAACGCCCTGGCCGACCAGGTCAACCAGGACAGGCTCAAAGAACTGCCCGGAGAAAGCTTGCGTCTGGAAGGAAATATCTCCGACGGATTTGACGTCAAATCGTTGCCCACGCATCAAAGACTGGAACTCAAAACGGGCGCGCAGGTGATGCTCCTCAATAATGACCCCGCAGGGAAATGGGTCAACGGCACGATCGGCAAGATTTTCTCCACGGCCAAAGATCATGAAACCACGGGCACGGTCCGCGTGGCGCTAGCGAGCGGCCTCGTCGTTGAAGTGACCAAATTTACCTGGGAGGTATTCCGCTTCTTTTATAACAAGGACACCAAAACGATCGATTCCGAATCCGCCGGGTCCTTTAGCCAATACCCCCTGAAACTTGCCTGGGCCATCACGATCCACAAAAGCCAGGGGAAGACGTTTTCCAAAGTCGTGCTGGATATCGGCAACGGCACGTTCGCCCCGGGGCAGATGTACGTGGCCTTGAGCCGCTGTACCGACCTGGAAGGCCTGGTGCTCAAAAAGCCGATCTTCAAGAGGCACATCCTTCTCGATGACCAGGTCGTCCGTTTCATGACAGCGCAATCCGTCAAAAGAGTTGCATTATAGATATTTTGGGATAAAATTTCATATACGACAAAGGAGCTTTATGAACCACGCCATTTTATTGATATCCTGCCCGGACCGCAAAGGGATCACCGCGACCGTCACGAATTTTATTTACCAGCACGGCGGGAACATCCTGCATTCCGACCAGCATATCGACGAACAGACCAACACGTTCTTCATGCGGGTGGAATGGTCGCTCAAAGGCTTCGACATCCCGAAAGAGAGGATCGAGGGACACCTCCAGGCGATCGCCCGGCGTTTTGACATGAAATGGGAGCTGTGTTTTACCGACCAGCCTCTGCGGGTGGCCATTTTCGTTTCGAAACACCTCCATTGCCTGTATGACCTTTTATACCGCAAAAAGGCGGGACATTTTTCCTGCGCGATCCCGTTGATCATCAGCAACCATCCCGACGCCAAATCCATCGCCAGGGAATTCGGCATCCCGTTCCACGCGCTCCCCGTCACCCCGAAAAATAAAAACATCCAGGAGACCAAAGAAATTAAATTGCTGGAAAAAGAAAAAATCGACCTGATTGTCCTGGCCCGCTATCACCAGATCTTGAGCGCGCGTTTCGTCAACAAGTACCGCCAGAAGATCATCAACGTCCACCATTCGTTCCTGCCCGCGTTTGCCGGCAAGAGCCCGTACCGGCAGGCGTACCAAAAAGGCGTCAAGATCATCGGCGCGACCAGCCACTACGTCACCGAGAGGCTCGATGAAGGCCCCATCATCGAACAGGACACGGTGCGCATCTCCCACCGGGACTCCCTCAATGACCTGGTGCGCAAGGGCGAGGACCTGGAGAAGGCGGTCTTGAACCGCGCCGTGCGCTGGCATCTGGAGCGGAAGATACTTTGTTACGGGAACAAGACGGTCATTTTTGATTAAGGTAACGGTAAAGGTCACGAAGCCCGTTTCGTCATTGGGTAATGGTCACGTTAAAATATTTGACCGTTACCGTAAAACGTTACCGATACGGGCATCATTACCGTAACCCTTTGACTTAACCCGCATGACCAGAATCGAAATTACGCAAAGCGACATTACAAAGCTCAAAGTCGATGCCATCGTCAACGCGGCCAATGAAACGCTCCTCGGAGGCGGCGGGGTGGACGGTGCCATTCACAAAGCGGCAGGGCCACAGCTTTTAGAGGAATGCCGAGGACTTGGCGGCTGTCCGACCGGCGACGCCAAGATCACCCGTGGCTACAAACTTTCGGCCAAACATGTCATTCACACCGTCGGGCCTGTCTGGCACGATGGTAAGCACAACGAAGAGGCACTTTTAAAAAACTGTTACCAGCGCTCGCTTGAGATCGCCCTGGACAACAACCTGAAAACAATCGCGTTTCCGTGTATCAGCACCGGCGTGTACCGTTTCCCTAAAGACAAGGCCGCGCGTATTGCCGTGGCCACAGTGCAGGAATGCCTCAAAAAGATGCCGGAAATCGAAAAGGTCATCTTTGTCTGCTTCTCGCAGGAAGACTTTAATATCTACAGAAAACTTCTGACTTAAATTCAGCTCCGGCAGCTTGACAAGACAACGCAGTTCATGCTATCATTTTGATAGCATATCGGAAAATGGAGGGTAGCCATGTCCAGCATATTTGTGAGGAATTTAGACACGAAAATCGTCAATAGGCTCAAAACCATCGCCAAACAACACGGTCGGTCTTTGCAAGGCGAGATTAAAGCCATTTTGACGGAAGCGGCGGCGTTCGTGGCCACGGAAGCGGCGGCGATATCCCGGCAATGGCATGAAAAACTTTCCGGACGCGATCTAACGGATAGCGCCACGTTGATACGTGAGGACCGGAATCGTTGAGCGCGATTGTCATCGACGCCAGCGTTGCCGTAAAATGGTTTCTTCCCGAGATACATGCCGAGGCTGCGGGAAGAGTCTTGAAATCAAGGCGGAAACTTCTGGCTCCCGATCTGATTTGGGCTGAGATCGGTAACACACTTTGGAAGAAAAATCTCCGACGCGAAATTACTCTCAAGGAATCACACGAAATTCTTCAGGATTTTCTACGTTTCCCCTTGCACATCTGCAGCTCCAAAGCCTTACTCAACACCGCTTGGAGCTTGGCCATCCAACACAATATCAGCGTTTACGACAGTTTGTACCTTGCGCTAGCGATCGGCAGTGATTGCTGCCTGATAACCGCTGACCGAAAATTCTATGAATCATTGCGCGGAAAAGCCATCGGCAAGAAAGTTGTTTGGGTGGAAGACGCGAAATGAATAATTCAGAATATTTGACCGTATCTGGTTTAAACCGCTTTATCAAAGATGTCCTCAACGCCGGGTTCCCGCAACCGGTGTGGGTCTGCGGCGAGGTCCAGCAGTACGACCGCAACAAAGGGAAAAAACATATTTTCTTTGAGCTGGTGGAGAAAGCACCAAATTCCGACGAGATCATCGCCCGCATCGGCCTGGTCATCTTCGCCAACCGCAAAACGGCCATCGACCAGGTCCTCGCCCAAAGTGAAAACGCCTTCGCGCTCAAAGACGATATCGAAGTCAAGTTCCGCTGTACCGTCGACTTTTACCCGCCGCACGGGGCGGTGCGCCTCATTGTCGAGGAGATCGACCCGACCTACACGCTGGGCAAGCTCGCCCAGGAAAAACAAAAACTGATCGCCGCGCTCAAGGAGAATGGCGTGCTGGACAAAAACAAACAGCTGTCTTTGCCGCTGGTGCCGCTCGCGATCGGGCTGATCACCTCGGATGATTCCGCGGCCTACAATGATTTCATTTCCGAACTGCGCAAAAGCGG
>DPIG01000053.1 GCA_003522725.1 Candidatus Omnitrophota bacterium | reverse complement strand
GGCGGCGCGGGCGCGGTGGTGTCGGTGATTACATCTGAACCTTGATATTCATAGGCGCCGATGTCGGGTGCTGTTCCTGTAAAATAACCTGAATTCATCCCAGGCAGAGGTTCGTATGTTACTCCTTTAATGATATACGGTTTTGAAAGATCAATTCCCGCATCAATCGCCGAGCTATTTGCGGGCAAGCGAAAATCAGGCATAATGGAATCGTCCCACATGGATTGGCCTTGCGCCTTGATATTTTTCCCTCCAAACCAGGCGGGAACCGTATAAATTCCTCCTGCCCAGTTGTAGTCAAAGGTTCCGACCATCGAAGACTTCGTATAAAAATCACTGCTGAGCGAGCCGGTGAAACACCGACCAGACGAAAATATATTGTTTATGAAATGAACATTCGGCATCCCGCCGGCAGGCACCGCGTCTCCGATGCCCAATGCCATGTTCCCCCCTGCGATACTGTTGTGGTAAACGTAAAACTCCGGATGAACAGAAGGCGGCGATGAATTTGGCCAAAAGTGAAAGAACAAGTTATCCGCTCCGCGAAGGTGGGGGTTGTAGGTGCGGTTGCGATAGATATACACGAGCCGATCACCCTTTTCCATGGATTGCGGGCGTATATGGATTTCTGAATTATAGAATAAATTATCGTAAATATGCAGGTCCTTGACGACATCTGAAATATAAATCCCTTGTGCCGCCATGTTATGAATCTTGTTCTCATGTACCTTTGTGCTTGTCGTGTTATGTATGGTTAGTCCAACAACCCCATTGAAAATATCATTGCCTGCAATTTCATTATTAATCCCGGCTAAAAATATTTTTACGCCAGAATCGGCATTGAATTCAGCAGAGGCGCCAACCATCATTTTGAATATGAGGTAAGATCCAGAGCTCACGCCCATCGCGTACGGGTCCGCATACTTCGCGGGGTCGCAAGTGGCCCCGAAGTTATCAGCGATGGGAGGATATTGTTCAAACCCCAGTTGATTGAGTTCCATTTTGTTGTTGCGAACCACATTGTCATGAGCGCCAAGGGCGATTTGAACTCTTCCCAAACCGTTCATAAGATGATTTTCTTCGATAAGGTTGTTCGCGGCCAGATCCCCTTTTATGGTTATGCCCCACTGCGCTCCGCGAATCAGAAAGTTCTTGATATGGATATGGTGTTTGTCCTCGATTTGCATCGCTGCGCCCATAGGCCAGCAGTTGAAGCACCTGATCGGGCCGGGCGAGGAGCGCACATTCCTGGTGCCTGGATCATCCCCATTGCGAAACCTGATAAAGGTTGTGTTACTGTAGGTCGACTCA
The DNA here is from genome assembly GCA_003522725.1 of Candidatus Omnitrophota bacterium. Taxonomy (GTDB): domain Bacteria; phylum Omnitrophota; class Gorgyraeia; order Zapsychrales; family Zapsychraceae; genus UBA10015. The sequence continues at coordinate 8,073 of DPIG01000053.1, read as the reverse complement.
ACTATTGTTCCATCATATTTCGTATAGGTTGTCGTACCATTCAAATAACCAAAATAAGCTTCAACTCCGTCCCAAAATTTTACTTCGGCAAAAAGTGTGCCGTCATTGCACTTTATTTGTCTGGTTTTATCCTTCGGTGTTTTCATGAGATTCTGCCAGCTTCCCCATGTGTCCATGAATCCTTTAGCATTATCCGTCATATTGTCATCGTGAATGCGGGCGATGTTTTTATCCCCGTCAGCGATCATGGCGTAAGGATTGTAGGGAATTTTTGTGGTCTTATACACCCCGGGACCGATCTCGGGCGCCGGCATCCAACCGCTCGTCGGATCGCTTCCGTCAATAACTGCCAGCCATTTGCCATCAGGCCCGCGTTCCCCTTCAAAAATAATCGGCTGTCCTGCCAAACCAGATTGATTGATTTTGACTTTCTCGTAATATGTTCCCGCCTTCACATAAACGGTATCACCTGGTTTCGCAGAATCAGCTGCCTTCTGGATCGTTTTCCAGGGGAGAGTCTCTGTCCCGGAATTCGCGTCACTGCCGGCGGGAGAAACGTAATAAACGGTCCCCATCGAGGGGGTAGTCGGGCGGGTCGTGGCGCTTGCCGGGTCTGACTGCCCGCTCTCGTTGCCCGCCGCGTCGAAGGCGCTGACGGTATAGCTGTAGGCCGTATTGGCCGTTAAACCCAGGTCAAAGTAACTGACGACTGAAGGCTGAAGACTAACGACGAATGTTCCGTCGCGATAAATCTTGTACCCCGCCACCCCCACGTTGTCGGTGGCGGCGCCCCAAGAGAGATCGATCTGGCTCGAGGAAACCGCCGCGGCCGTGAAACCCGTTGGCACGGAGGGTGCCATGGTATCCAGCGGGTTTTGCGTTGTGCATTGGACAGCGGATGACTGGCCGCTTACGTTGCCAGCGGCGTCATAGGCTGCAACATTGTAGGTGTACGTCGATGAAGGATCCAACCCGGTATTCTGATAAGTTGTATTAGCCGCCGTCCCGATTTGCGCGCTGTTCCGGTAGACACGATAACCCGTCACCCAGACATTGTCCGAACTCGGGCCCCACAATAAATTGATCTGGCTTGCGGATACGGTGGTGCACGATAATCCGGCCGGCGCCGATGGCGGCGTTGTGTCCGCCACTTGCTCACGCTGGCAGGTTGAACTGCAGCCATCCCCATTGGTCGTATTGCCGTCGTCACATTGTTCTCCGCTGTTGGCCTGGACAATGCCGTCGCCGCAAATCTCCAGCTTGCACGCCGCGGAACAGCCGTCGCCGGAGGCCGTGTTATGGTCGTCGCATTCTTCACTCGGTTCCGCGATGCCGTTGCCGCAGATGGCCGGACAGTCCGAGTGGCAATTGGTTGTCGTCTCCGGCGGACTGCTGCACACTCCGTCCCCGCAGAAAAGGTTCGTGGCGCACGCATTAAAACCTATGCATTGTATGCCGCAGTTTTGCGTGCCTGAATATCCACTGGGCGTGGTGCATGCGCGGGTATTGGAATCGCAAACTTCGCCCGCACCGCTCTGGATAATGCCGTCCCCGCAGTATTCGTCCTTACAACTGGCGTTACATCCATCACCGGCTATCGTGTTACCGTCATCGCACTGCTCCCCGAGACCGGACTGGACGACCCCGTCCCCGCAGGACTCAACTTTACACGCGGCCGAACAGCCGTCTTCCGAAGTCGTATTGCCGTCATCGCAGACCTCGCCGGCGGCGGACTGAATTTTTGCGTCGCCGCAAAATTCGCTGAGCACACAGCCGGTATCAACGCAATTCGCGCAGGATTGCGCCCCCGCGTAGCCGTTGAGCACACAACTTTGAACGCTGTTGCCCTCACAGGTTTCGCCCAGGGCCGTTTGCACAATCCCGTCGCCGCAAATTTCTATCACGCAGGATGAGGAGCATCCGTCTCCGGAAATTTTATTGCCGTCATCGCAACCCTCGCCGTCCTCCCTAATACCGTTACCGCAAACCGTGGCCGTTGTCCCGGCGCACTGCGCGTTACAGTGATTCGGCGTCCCGTTATTCGCCCCTTCATCGCAGACCTCTGTGCCATTCTTGGTCCCGTCCCCGCAAGATTCCGTTGTAGCGCACGCGCTGTACGCACAAATATTCGCCAAGCAGGTTTGGACTCCTGTATAGCCTCCCACCTGACAACCTCTGGTGCTATTACCTTCACAAACTTCTCCTAATCCAGCCTGGACAATCCCATCGCCGCAACGCTCTGCTACACAGGATGACGAACATCCATCTCCCGAAGTTTTATTGCCATCATCACATCCTTCAGACCCTTCCTTTATATTATTACCGCAGACCGCAGTTGTTGTTCCGTTGCATTGTGCGTTACAATGGTTGGGTAATCCATTGCTCGTCCCTTCATCACAGATCTCGGTGCCATTTTTGACTCCATCTCCACAAAATTCATTCTTACAAGTTGCGTTACACCCATCGCCGGATACCGTATTGCCGTCGTCGCACTGTTCTCCAAGACCGGATTGAACGACTCGATCTCCGCAGATTTCGATTTTGCATGTGGAGGAGCACCCATCCCCTGAAGTTTTATTGCCGTCATCGCACTGCTCGCCGAGGCCGGCCTGGACGACCCCGTCCCCGCAGCTTTCCAGCTTGCAGGCGGACGAACACCCGTCTCCAGAAATCTTGTTGCCATCATCACAGGCTTCTCCCGTTTCCTTGACATTGTTTCCACAAACGGCTGGGGTCGTTCCAGTACATTGCGTGTTGCATTTATTCGGTGAACCATTCTGGGTACCATCATCGCAAACTTCCGAACCATTCTTAACACCGTCCCCGCAGAATTGTGTCGGGGCGCACGCGCCATACGTACAAGCACTAGCCACACAAGTTTGGACTCCCGTGTAGCCTCCCACGACACACCCTTTGGTGCTATTGCCTTCGCAGGTTTCTCCCAGCCCCCCCTGCACCACACCATCGCCGCAAATTTCTTTCACGCAGGACGCGGAACATCCGTCCTCGGAAGTTTTATTTCCGTCATCACACGCCTCACCGGTCTCCTCAATATTATTACCGCAGACGCCAGTCGTTATTCCCGCGCATTGCGCGTTACAATGGTTCGGCGTGCCGTTACTTGTTCCCTCATCACAAATTTCCGTGCCATTTTTGATCCCGTCCCCGCAGACCTCGACCGTGACGGTAACATCCTGGCTGTCCGTGTCTTTTCCATCGGAGACATTGACTGTCACCGTATGACTCCCGCTGTCATCGTGTTTCACGGCATAGATGGATGAGGTCATCCACCCGCCGTAGGTAAAGGTCAAAATATCGCCATCCGGGTCGGAGGCCGTTGGATCGAACGTCACCGTCTCCCCCTCATAAACGGTGCGATTAACGATAAAATCCAGCACCGGCGGACGATTGACTTTGATGACGGTTATCTGGAGGATCATTTGATTGCCGACTCCGTCTTCTGCCTGCAACGTAATCTTGTTCTTCCCCGGCGTAAGTTTAAAATGATCGACTGAAAATGTGCTATTGACCAGCGGGACACTTTGTCCATTGAGCGTCAAAGTAACCGTGTCGCTGCTCACCGCCCCCTTGATGACAACCGTATTTTCCTCAATTGTACTGCCGTCGGCGGGCGAACCGACCGTGGTCCACGGCGGGGTCTTGTCGATGGGGATCGTCAGCGTCTTACGCGTCTCTTCGTTCCCGGCCTGATCGGACGCGTAGTATTCCAGCATATGCGTGCCGTCCTGCGTAACAGTGATCGGAGTAGTGACGGGGGCAAAACTGGCTTGGTCCAACCGGGCAAAAATGGCCGCGACACCGCTGCCGGTATCCGTTGCCGCCAGGACAATGACCACATCCTGGCTGGTCGGATCAATGTGCCCGCCATGATTGTCTGTCGTTGCCGGCGCTGTTTTATCCAGCAAAACCGAAATAAAACGCGGGCTCTCCGCGCCGCCCACCTGATCGACCGAATAATATTCGACGATCCATTTGCCTCCCTGATCAATGGTGACCGCGTTGCCTGAATTATAAGGAACAAACGCCGGAGGGTTTGTCCCTTCGGCGTAAATCCGATAATAAGTCGCCTGAATGCCGCTGCCGGCATCGGTGGCCGTCAAATGAATTTGGGCATCCCGGTTGACCCAAACGTTATCAAAAGCGTAATCATCCGTCGTCACCGGAAGCGAGATATCCAGCGAAACATTAACAGTATCACTGCTTTGATGACCGGCTTCATCAAAGGCCTCGGCGGTGAGCGTCATCTGCTCTTGCGTCACCGGCACGGTGAGTACAAAATTTCCATCGGCAACCGCCGCCGGTTCTCCATTGACAAGCACATGTGATAAAAACACATCGCCGGCATTCCCCCGCACCTCAACGGTTTTACCGCTGACATCCGCGCCGTTTTGGGGGGAGATGATCTTGACCGTTGGAGGTGTCCGGTCAATCCGGACGGCGATATTCTGGCGCCTTTCTTCATTACCCGCGGCATCGGTGGAATAGTACTCGAGGGCATATTTGCCTTCCTTGCGGATATCAATCGGCCTTCTGTACTCGAGGAACGGCTCGTTTGCCTCCCGGTAATACGTGGTCTTCACGCCGCTTTCTTCGTCCGCGGCCGACAATGAGATCCGGACATTTCCCTCCGTCCAAACGCCGTCATAAACATAATCGTGGGCCGTCCGGGGAGGCAGGATATCCCTTAAAATCGTCCTGGAAACCGTACTTTCATTACCGGATGTATCCTGCGCCTTGAGAACGACCGGGAACGCATCCTCGGTCACGGATACGGTTTTTGTAAACTGTCCATCCACCACATCGACTTCTTCCCCATTTATGAAAAAAGCTTTAAGAAAGAGTTCCCTAACCTTTCCGCTAACGGCAACAGTATGGGCCGCGTAAGAATTCTCCGCCGGCGCCTCAAAGGCAAGTTGGGGCGGGGTTGAATCCACAATGTTGACGTCGGTGAACGCCGAGGCATTGTTGCCGGCATGATCCACGGCCCTGTAGAGAACCCGCGTTTTCCCCAGAGGATAACCTTCTTTCGATACATGTTCCGTGTCCAATGGGACCGTGCTGTCCAGATTATCCTTGATGGACGGATGAGAAAGTGTGACCGGGGTCAATACGCCGGTGGCCTCACGGGTGATCTCTGGATCGGCATCGATGACCGGCGGCGTCTTGTCGATCTTGACCGTCAGGGACTTCGTCGGTTCTCTGTTCCCCAGCCGGTCCCGCGCGTAATATTGAATTCTTTGGGCGCCCTCGTCATGGATCTCAACGGGCGATTGATAAACGGAAAAAGCCCCGCCGCCGACGCGGTAAGAAATGGCGTCAACACCGGCACCGGCGTCCGCCGCCCGAAGGGCGATCCTGGCATCTTCCTTTGACCAGATATCCGCCTTTTCGTAATCGCTCTCCGTCTCCGGCGGCGTCCGGTCAACGTCGACGGGGGCCGACAGGCCGGTGTGGTTTTCATGATCATCGACGGCTTCAACCACAGGCGTGTATTCCCCGTCCCCGGCACCGGCCGTGCTGGAGGGAAAGGCCTCGCTGTCTGAAGTTACCGATGCCCCGGCGTTGCTTTGGGTATCATCGACAACGACCACCGGCGGGACCTTCCTTGAATAAAAAACTGGTATATACGAAGCCGGCGGCGACACTTCCTTTTGAACGTCAGGCGAGGTATCTTCGCCTGGAATGATTTTGTCCTGCCCCTTGGCGGGCGCAAAGTTAAATCCCGCCCTGGAATCTTTCGCGACAACTTTCTTGGGCCCCTCAAAGGAGGGTGATTCCTTTGAGGAAATTCTTTCTTTCTTTTTCGGTCCCGGCGCGGGTTCGTCAGATTTTTGTCCCTGCACGAAAGCATTATCCGGGGGAGCCAAAAATTTCGTTCCGGTATCCACAGCGGGATCCTCACTCGCATGCGCAAGAACCGTGTCGTTCGCCGCCGCTTCGTCATCGGACGCGCCCACTCCCGGGCTTCCTTTGGCCCTCCCACCGTCATCCCGGGATTCCGGCGTAATCCAAACTGATCCGTCCACAACTAAAATATTTTGGGATATTTTCGCCAACGGTGCATTGAGCCGCTCTATAGAGGACTCAATTCTTTTTACGATTGCATCGAGGCGTTCGATCTCCTGGTTAATTTTATTTCTCTTCCAGAATAAGAACCAGGGAGAATCCCGCAGGCGCGCCATATCGTTCTGGAAGCTCTTTTTCCTGGCCTCCAGTGCCTCTATCCTCGCGTGCCGGTTTTTTCTGTAAACCGTCACTTCAATGGCAGGATTTTCTCCGTCTGCTTCCAGGATACAGGAAAACGTCCCGCGGCTGTCCTTATACTCCTGCAGGGGCAAGGCTTCCCCTTCTTGGAGCAAAACCGTTTCAACTTCCAGTGAATCCAGCGCGACAGGCTCTTGACCATTAAACAGCCGGACATTTAAATAAGCGGTTTCGCCTGTGGAATAGGAACCCTTGTCGGACTCAATCAGGATGCGATAGAAAGGGATTTCTTGCGAAGACACCGCCGCCGCCGCCGGCCTTGGACAAATTTCAACACCGAAAGCGGCAAGGGCTATTATAATAATATATAAAATAGAGCGTTTACGCATAAGGAGGCTTTCCGAATGAGATGGAGAGAGTATAACATGCGGGCCGACAAGAGCAATGCTTTGCGGGTGGCCGAGGGGAAACGCTTGCCCGGGTTACAATAAAATATCTATAATATATTGTATAATATCGAGTTACATAATTATATCCATGCATGCGTGTGGTATCAGATTGACAATTATTTTACCTCTTTTCCAAAATAATTTGCTGCTGAAATATTGCGGACAAAAATAAGGCAGAACAAACAAAAAAAGCGGGAAAAAATCCCGCTAAACTTGGGATATTTCCCGCTTTTGAGGCAGAAATTATGTCTTGGAGCTTATTTTTTCGCCAAAGCCGGTTGCTTGGCGGCAATATACTCGATCAAATCGACAACTTTATTGGAATAACCCCACTCATTGTCATACCATTGATTGGTTAGCTGGCCTTTCTTATCAATAACCAAATTACGATGTAAGCAATATCCTCCCAATAACTTATTGCTAATTAGGAGAATCCTCCTGATACTGAACTGTCGCATATATGCTGTAAAAAGTGTCGCATATATGTGGTGAATTTCTCTAAGAATTACTCAACTTTTTCTCCATTTTATCCAGCTTTGCGGCCAGTTCAGCGACCACCGGAAGCAACGACATATTACCATAGGAGGAAAGTTTGTCAATCAGGCTCCTGGTGAAGGGATCGGATTTCAACTTAACTTGTACAATATCGTCTTGTTCACATGTAGCAAGCGAATCATAAGGTGGCAGCAATGTTAATGTCATTGCCATTCTTCCCCTGACAACCCTCAGTATTTTAGTTTTTTCTAAAACATCTCGCCACCATTTTATAGTATTCGGACTCTCCTCCAAAGTTCTTTTAAGATCATCGTAGCTTGTCACCAACTTATTCGCTTTATTTGTTCTGAAAATGACGTACAAAAATAACGGCCAGGCCGTGCCAACCGCTTTTCTTGTTTCATACGAAAGCATCAGATTCCCTAAAATATCCCATCTGGTCATACCAAAGACCTCCCCTTCCTTATTTAAGCGGGCTCTATCTCTGGCAGATATTGTTTATGACCTTTTATCTAGCAATAACAGCTCCTTTGAACCTAAGGTAAATCTAGCCAGTTTCACCCATTTCCCGATTTAAAACACGTGAATCACATAAGTGACTGAGTATAAAAAAATTATACACCTTAGCGTGGCTAGGTGTCAACGCCGCAAACACCATGCAATACTAAGGTGTTATGAAACCGGATATAAAATTAAAAATCGGAATGCGGATTAAAGAACTGCGGGATAAGAGAAAAATGACGCAGGAAGAACTGGCTGCCTCCGCGGAAATAGACTACAAATACCTGCAGAAAATAGAAGGTAAAACCCCACCAAACCTCAAAGTCGAAACCATCGAAAAACTCGCCAGAGCGCTCGGGACGAGTCCTGATAAATTATTGATCTCTTAAATCATATTTAAAAT
>DPIG01000064.1 GCA_003522725.1 Candidatus Omnitrophota bacterium | reverse complement strand
GTCCAGAACGCTGTTGCCGGGTGGCTCGCGTTAAAGGATAAATTTCAGGGGCCGGTCAAACAACGTACTCTGGATAATCTCCGTTTCCTGGAAGAAGCGGTCAAGACAACGCAATGTCAGCTTCTCAAACCCGAAGGCGGCTGGTATGCTGTCATTCGGATCCCGTTGACGAACATTTCTGAAGAAGACCTGATCCTTGAACTGCTTGAAAAGGATCGCGTCTTTGTCCATCCGGGATATTTTTTTGATTTCGGCGAAGAGGGATTTCTGATCGTCAGCCTCCTGCCGTCGGCAGACGATTTCAGGGAAGGGATAAAACGGATATTGCAAAGAACCGCCCGGGGGATATCCTGAATTTATCCGCAGTTGTTATTCTGCTGATCCGCGTGCTGTAAAGCAATGTTTTTACGGGCATACGTTCATCGCCGAGAGATTTGTACACGTGATAGTCATGGAAGGTGGAGGGGATAAGAACGCGTGGATGTTGAATAACGCTTCATCGGTGATCGTGACCTCAAAGTCCTGAATGGTGGGGGCAAAAGTAGTGTAGGTAACGCCGGATTCTGGAATGATTTGGATGCCCAGACTGGCGTTAATGTTGTTGAGATCGGAACAGGCTGGTGAGCCATCGCACCAATAACGGCCGTTACGCGCTTTATAAATTTCCTGCGCGCCGGCGATGAGGTTGGCCGTCAATATTAATCGTTTGACCTGCTGGCGGGCCATGGCTTTTTGATAGCTGGGGATCGCGAACCCGGCGATAATGCCGATAATCACGACAACAATCATCAGTTCCATGAGAGTGAAAGATTGTTCTTTGCCTTTGGAATTCATGGTTTCATTCTAATATAAAAGGGAAGCGAATCAACAGAAAAGACAACGATTCCCGCCGGATGGTTTGCGCCGCGCGGCGGATGAAGCCTTGCAAATTCACTTTGGTATGGTAATATAGGAACAACTTAAAATTAACATCATGGGAACCTGGAGTTTTTGATGAGCAAAAGACCGGATTGGGACGAATATTTCTTGAAGCTGGCCATGCTGGCCTCGGAGCGGGCCACGTGTCCGCGGATGCATTGCGGGTGCGTGCTCGTTAAGGATAAAAGGGTCGTCTCCACGGGATACAACGGTTCGATCCCCGGGGATGAGCATTGCGAAGAGGTCGGGTGTCTTGTCGTGGACAACCACTGTGTCCGCACCGTCCACGCCGAGATGAACGCGGTCGTCCAAGCGGCCAAACGCGGGCATTCCATCGACGGCGCCACGGCCTATGTGACCAACATGCCCTGCACCTCCTGCGCCAAGGCGCTCGTTACCGCCGGGATCAAGCGCGTGGTTGTCTTCTCGGACTACCATGACACGCTGGCCACCCAGTTCTTCGCCAAGGCGGGCGTGAAGATCGACAAGCATTCCATGCCCTCCACGGAAATCACCTATGACCTTAAGGATTACTCTTCCGCCCGTTGAGATGAACACGTTGACCGATAACGCGACGAAGCCGATAAAAGTGCTCATGGCCGAAGACGAACCGGAGGTCCTGGACATCATGTCCAGAAAGGTCGCCGCTGCCGGGTACACGGTCATCACCGCCAACGACGGCGAGGAGGCGTGGGAGAAGATCCGGGAAGAATCACCCGACGTGATCGTGCTGGACCTCATCATGCCCGGGCGAAACGGTTTAGAGGTCCTGCGTAATATCAGGGAGAAGCCGACCTCCGGGCATTGGCAGCCGGTCATTATCGTTTCGGCCAAACGGGAACTCGAAGACCTTCAGGAAGGTTACGCCCTGGAAGCCGACCACTACATCACCAAGCCCTGCCAGATAGAAGATATCCTCCGGTCGATCCAGTTGATGGTCCGCCTTATCCCCCAGCATCGGGGCCATCCCGGCGGCCCGGGCGGGAAAGAATAGTCCGCATGCAGACTGTCATTTCTTTCATTGTCGTCCTTGTCCTGGTCGCCGCAAGTGTCCGGTATGTCGAATCCAGGTCCATCTTTTACCCCGCGCGTTCCATCGCCGCGACTCCCGCCGACATAGGCCTGCCTTTTGAGGACGTCTTTATTAAGACGCAAGACAACGTGACCATCAACGCCTGGCTGGTCAGATCATCGACGGGCCGCGGCACGCTTGTTTTCTGCCACGGCAACGCGGGAAATATCGGGGACCGCCTGGAAAAGGTCCTCCTCTTCCATCAGATGGGCTTAAACGTTCTGATCATTGATTACCGCGGTTACGGCAAAAGTCAGGGGCAACCGAGCGAGGCAGGGATTTACAGGGACGCCGTCGCCGCTTACGATTATTTGCGTTCCCGCGACGACATTGACCATTCGAGGATCATCGGTTACGGCGAATCGCTGGGAGGCGCGGCCGTTATTGATCTGGCCGTTAAAAGAGAACTGGCCGCCTTGGTCGTCGATTCTTCTTTTACCAGCGCCGCGGATATGGCCAAGACGATCTATCCGTTCATTCCGTCATTTTTATTGGCGACAAAATTAAATTCGGTGGTCAAGGTGCCCGGCATCACCGCGCCTAAATTATTTATCCACAGCCGCGCGGATGAAATTGTCCCCTTCCGTCTGGGGGAGAGGCTTTATCAGGCCGCGGCCAAACCCAAAGAATTTCTGGAGATCTTCGGCGGTCATAATGATACGCCCGCCGATGCCCGGGAGAAAATGGCCCGGGGGATCATCGCTTTCTTGCGTCAGCACAATATCATCAAACAACCGGCGAGCGCGTCAAATGAATAGGTTCTTGAAGGTAGAACAGCAACGGATCCTCAGAGGAACGGGCCGCCCGGTTATTTTGAAGGGCGTCAATTTCGGCGGCTGGCTGATGATGGAGGCGTACATCCTGGGCGCGGCCAACCGTCCGGAGAAGATGTTCCGCCGGGAATTCACGCGCCGTCTGGGGCCAAGGGCGATGGCGGAGTTTGACAGGGCCTTCCGGGAGAATTTTATCCGGGAGGACGATGTCCGCGAGGCCGCCGGGTGGGGGTTCAATTGTATCCGCGTGCCTTTTCATTACCGCGCCGTTGAAGACGCGCCGTTTAGTTACCGTGGTGTCGGCTTGCGGTTTTTGGATAAAGTCATCAGTTGGGCCAGAAAATACAAGACATGGATCATCCTTGATCTGCACGCCGCGCCGGGGGCGCAAAATAAAGACTGGCACGCCGACAGCGATGGCACGGTGCGTTTCTGGGACAATAAAAGTTATCAGGAGCGGGTCTGCGCCCTTTGGGAATTCCTCGCCGACCGGTACAAAGATGAAGAACACATTGCCGGATACGATCTGCTGAATGAAGCGGTGACCGACAATACAAAGCTTTTAAACCGTTTTTATAAAACGTTGATCAAGCGTATCCGCAAAATCGACCGCAACCATGTCCTTTTTGTGGAAGCCAACAACTGGGCGACGGACCTGGATTGTCTGGAAGAATTCGACGATGACAACCACGCGTTAAGTATCCACAGTTATGATCCTCCAGCGCTGACCTTTAACTTTGTCCCTGACCGCCGGTATCCCTGCTTTACCGGTCCGGGGCGGTGTAATAAATTCACGTTGCGGCGCCATATGTCCCAATACGCCCGCATCTCCCGGAAG
>DPIG01000036.1 GCA_003522725.1 Candidatus Omnitrophota bacterium | reverse complement strand
AGATATCGCGAGGATGATGAAAGAGCGCAGGGAAGGGCAGAAGCAGAAGCTGAAAGCTTGGAGTAAAAAAGTCGTAAGTGGTAAGTCATAAGTCGTAAGTAAAAGACATTAAAGCTTTTGCTTACGACTTATCGTTTACGACTTACGACTGAAGTCATGCCCGCAGTTGCTTCTCCGCGTCAACGACGTCCCGGTTGATCTTGTGGATGGTCTGGCGGAGCTTGTCCTTGAGGACACCGGACACGGGGGCGTCCAGGACTTCCCGCATCACCTGGATGGTCATGCGCAGGTACCGGATGACCTCGCCTTCGTCGGCTTCACTATACTGCAGGACACGATTAAAATCCTCGCCTTTCATCCAGCCCTCCAGGAGTTTGCTCAAGTGAAACGCGCAGAGTTTGGTGGAGGGGAGGATGCCGAATTTTTTCTCCATTTTTAAAATGGGGAAGAGGATGTCGTTGGTGATATTTTGCAGCCGCTTGGATTGACGGTCGAGGGCGGGCCGGGCCACCCGCGGCCGCGGTTCGTACACGACGGCGAGGGCCAAAATCCCCAGTTCCGTCACCGTCAGCTGCTCCAGGATCCCGCGGGCGAAGAGTTCCGAGAGGATCATCTCGTAGCCGTAGACCTTCGCGGCGAAGATCCCTTTTTCGGTGACCTGGTTCTTGCGGATGTGGCCGAGTTGTTTGAGGAGACTCACCTTGGCCCGTAAATGGCGCAGCGCCTTTTCGCGCAGGGAACTTTTTTCCTGGAAATTATGGAAGGAGAGCGAATACACGTCGTAGAGTTTTTCGCCGAATTTCTGGTAAAGGTTGAGGATCGTCGCGTAGGAGGCGTTAAAGCGCGAACTCACCCTTTCAGGGTCGGAGAAGATCATCCTTTTAAGGTCTTCAACCGAGAGCTCGTGCGGGTTGACCCGGCAGAAGACGTGGCCTTCGGTGTCGATCGAGCGTCGCCCGGCCCGCCCGGCCATCTGGTAAAAATCACGGGTCTTCAGGGGCATAAAAGCGTGCTCGTAAAATTTGCGCAGTTCGTTGAAAACGACGCTGCGCGCGGGCATGTTCACCCCCAGCGCGAAGGTTTCCGTCGTGAAAATGACCTTGATCAGGCGCGTGGTAAAGAGCCGTTCGACCACTTCTTTCAAGGTGGGCAGCATCCCGGCGTGGTGGTAGGCGATCCCGCGTTCGATAAAAGGACGGATGTCAAAGGTGCTCGGTTCGGTCGTGATGTCGAACTGGTGACAGAGGTGGTCAAAGAGGCCGGTGATCTCTTTTTTCTCCTGCGCGGAGAGAAAATCAAAGCCGTGCATTTCCGCGGCGAGATATTCCGTGTGCCGGCGACTGAAGGTAAAATAGATGCAGGGGAGAAAATCCTTTTCCTGCAGATGCCGGATCAGCGAATCCGGGCGGTTGGGTTTTACAACGACGGTTTTCGGTAATCGCTGATGCCAGGGCAGATGTCTGTGACCGGACTGATAACCGTGGCGGCTCAATTCCCTAAGGTCGTCGTAAATTTTTCCCTGGCATTGGTAGAAAAAATGCAACGGCACGGGGCGTTTGGTTTCTTCAATAACGCGGATGTCGTGCTTGTGGATGCTTTTGAGCCAGCCGACGAGTTCGTGGACGTTGGGGATCGTCGCCGAGAGCCCTAAAATACGCATGTGGTCCGGCAAAAAGATGAGCGACTCTTCCCAGACACTGCCGCGCTCGATGTCGTCCAGGTAGTGGATCTCATCGAAGATGATCCAGGTGTAATGTTTCAAGGACGATTCTTTTTCGATAATTTTGTTGCGGAAGATCTCCGTCGTCATGATCAAGGCCGGCGCGTCGGGGTTGATGCTCACGTCCCCGGTCAGGATGCCGACTTTATCCGGATAGTTCTTCGAGAAGTCGCGGAACTTCTGGTTGGAGAGCGCCTTGACCGGCGAGGTGTAAATGACCTTTTCCCCGCGCTGGAGGCAGCGCTCGATGGTGTGCTCGGCGATCGCGGTCTTGCCCGCGCCGGTGGGGGCGCAGACGATGACCGAGGAGCCCTCGTTGACGGCTGTAATCGCTTTTTCCTGGAAAGGATCATAACGCATGAGTGTTATTATACACAAAAAACTCCAATCGCCAATAAAACCTGCGGAATATTAATATATCAGGAAATTACTCGTACTAAACCCTTGCATTTTGAAATGCTTTTGGTTAAAATACCTGCTCTATGTCGAAAGTCGCGGATCCCCAAAAGAGCGATTTAATGGAAAAGATCGTTTCCCTGTGCAAGCGCAGGGGGTTCATATTCCCTTCTTCGGAGATCTACGGCGGGTTGGGCAGCGCCTGGGATTACGGCCCGCTGGGGGCGGAACTCAAGCGCAACGTCAAGTCGGCCTGGTGGAGCACGGTCGTGCACCAGCGCGACGACATGGTGGGCCTCGATGCGAGCATCCTCATGCACCCCAAGACATGGGAAGCCTCCGGGCACGTGAATAATTTCAACGACGTTTTGGTCGATTGCCGCCGCTGCAACAGCCGTTTCCGTATTGACCATCTCAAAGATGGTAAATGTCCTAGCTGTGGGGTTAAGGATTTTACTGATGGCCGGGCGTTCAATTTGATGTTTAAAACTCATTACGGGGCTGTCGAAGATGGCAATGTGACCTACCTTCGCCCCGAGACCGCGCAGGGCATCTTCGTTAATTTCAAAAATGTGCTGGATACCACCCACCGCAAACTTCCCTTCGGCATCGCGCAGATCGGTAAAGCCTTCCGCAATGAAGTGACTGCGGGCAATTTCACCTTCCGCATGCGCGAATTCGAGCAGATGGAGGTTGAGTACTTCACCACCAAAGACCAGGCTGCGGATTGTCATCAGCGATGGATCCAGGAGCGGTTGCAGTGGTATTTGAATTTAGGTGTCCGTAAAGAAAACCTTCAATTGCGCAAACACGCTGATGACGAGCTCGCCCATTACGCGGCCGCGTGCACGGACATCGAGTACAATTTTCCCTTCGGCTGGTCGGAGCTGGAGGGGATCGCCAACCGCACCGACTACGATCTCAAGCAGCACGCGCAGTTCTCCGGCAAAGACCTGCAGTATCAGGACCTGACGACCGGCGAGAAATTCTATCCGTACGTTATCGAACCTTCCGGCGGGGTGGACCGCGCGACGCTGGCGTTTCTGGTGGACGCCTACCACGAAGAGGTCGTCAAAGATCAGACCCGGGTGGTCCTGAAATTCAGCAAGCAACTGGCCCCGGTCAAAGTGGCCGTCCTGCCGCTTTTGAAAAAGAACGACGGCATCGTCACTCTGGCCAAGCGGATCAAGAATGACTTGCAAAAAGAGTTTGTTTGCGTTTATGATGATACCGCCGCGATCGGGAAACTTTACCGCCGGCAGGATGAAGTGGGCACATTTTATTGCGTGACCGTGGACGTGCAGTCGCTGGAAGACGGCCAGGTCACGGTGCGTGACCGCGACACCATGGCGCAGGAACGCATTGCCGTCGATCGGTTAAAAGGATATTTGCGCGAAAAATTAGCGCTTTAATCAACACCACAATTAGAGACAGGAGAGTAGCAACGATGGCAAAAAAGTATGTGTATTCTTACGGGGCCGGCCGTGCCGAAGCCAAAGGCGAAGTATTAAGCAAAAATGTGCTCGGAGGCAAGGGCATCGGTCTGATGGAAATGACCTCGATCGGCATCCCCGTCCCGGCGGGGTTCACGGTCACGGTGCAGACCTGTGAAGAATATTATAAGCTCGGCCGCAAACTTCCCAAGGGGCTGGAAAAGGAAGTGCGCGACGCGGTCTTGAAACTTGAACAAGTGACAGGGAAAAAACTCGGTGATAAAAAAGACCCTTTGCTCGTTTCCGTGCGCTCCGGTGCCGCGCGTTCGATGCCGGGCATGCTGGAGACGATCCTCAACCTCGGTCTTAACGACGAGAGCGTCGAGGGCCTGGCCAGGAAAACGGGCAACCCGCGTTTTGCCTACGACGCCTACCGGCGTTTTATCCAGATGTATTCCTCGACCGCGATGGGGTTGTCCAAGCAGCCGATGGAGGACCTGCTCCATGAAATGAAGCACGAGCTCGGCGTCAAGACCGACCCCGAGATCCCCGCCGAAAAACTCAAGGAATTGTGCGGACAGTTCAAGGCGTTCTACCGGATGAATAAAAGCGAGGATTTCCCGCAGGACCCCTGGAAGCAGCTGTGGGGGGCCATTATGGCGGTCTTTAACAGCTGGGAGGCGGAAAAGGCCCAAACTTACCGCCGGGTCGAGAAGATCACGGACCTCAAGGGGACCGCGGTCAACGTCGTGCAGATGGTCTTCGGCAACAAGGGGAACAACAGCGGGACGGGCGTGTGTTTCACCCGCGACCCTAACAGCGGCGAGAACATATTTTACGGCGACTATCTGATCAACGCCCAGGGGGAGGACGTCGTCGCCGGCATCCGTACGCCGCTGAAGCTTTCCACACTACAGCAGCAGATGCCCAGGGCCTACGATCAGCTCTGCGCCGTGCGCGCGATCCTGGAATCCTATTATAGGGAAATGCAAGACCTTGAATTCACCATCGAGGATGAGAAGCTTTATATGTTGCAATGCCGCACGGGCAAGCGTTCCCCGGCCGCGGCGTTTCGCATCGCCCTCGACCACGCGACCCGGCCGTTGTTGAGCAAGGCCCAGGCCAATGACCTTGTGAAAAAAGGTTATCTTCCTCAAAAGTATGCCGAGCTCGCCGTCAAGCCGGTCATTACCAAAGAGCAGGCGGTCAGGCGCGTTTCT
The DNA here is from genome assembly GCA_003522725.1 of Candidatus Omnitrophota bacterium. Taxonomy (GTDB): domain Bacteria; phylum Omnitrophota; class Gorgyraeia; order Zapsychrales; family Zapsychraceae; genus UBA10015. Next base: position 6,487 of record DPIG01000036.1, on the reverse strand, counting down.
TCCGACGATATCGAGCGTCTTTTTTATCCCGTCATCGACACCAACAAAGTGGCCCCTGCGCAGTTAAAGTCCGCGCGTTTGGCCAGCGGGATCAACGCCGTCCCCGGTTCGGCCGCCGGTAAAGTCGTGTTCACGGCCGCGGAAGCGGAGAAAATGGGACATAAGGGCGAGAAAGTCATCCTTGTCCGCAAGGAAACCAGCCCCGAAGACGTCGGTGGCATGCACGCGGCCAAGGGTATTTTGACCGCGACCGGCGGCAAGACCAGCCACGCGGCGGTCGTTGCCCGCGGCTGGGGTAAATGTTGTATCGTCGGGTGCGAGGTCTTGAATATCAATTACGAAGCCAAACAGATGTCGGTCAACGGTAAAACCGTCAAACAGGGCGATTACATTACCCTGGACGGCTCGGCCGGCGAAGTCTACGTCGGGGACATGCCTTTGCGGGAGCCCGAACTTCCCGACGCGTATTATACGATCCTCAAATGGGCGGACGAATTTCGTACCATTAACGTCCGCACCAACGCGGACACCCCCTATGACGCCGTCAACGCGATCAAGATGGGCGCCGAAGGCATCGGGCTGTGCCGCACGGAGCATATGTTCTTCGATACCGAGGAACGCCGTCTGGCGATCCAGGAAATGATTGTCGCGGAAACGCTGGATGCTCGTACCACGGCCCTCTCGAAACTGCTGCCGTTCCAGACGGATGACTTTTACGGCATCTTTAAAGCGATGAACGGGTTCCCGGTCACGATCCGGCTGATCGACCCGCCGCTGCACGAGTTTACGCCCAAAGACAATGCCGGTATTGAAAAGTTGAGCAAGATCACGGGCATCGCTCCGGACAAGATCAAACACCGCTGCGAACAATTGCATGAGGCCAACCCCATGCTGGGCCACCGCGGGTGCCGGTTGTGCATCACGTACCCGGAGATCCTCGATATGCAGGTGACCGCGATCATCCAGGCCGCGATCAAATGCCGGAGGGAAGGGATCAGGGTCTTGCCGGAGATCATGCACCCGTTGACTATCGACAAGAAAGAATTCCGGATCCTTGAGCAACAAACCCGCGCCGTCGCTGACCGGTTGATCAAGCAGGCCGGGGTGACGCTGCCTTATCTGGTCGGCACGATGATCGAGATCCCCCGCGCCGCTCTTCTGGCGGATCAGTTAGCCGAAGTGGGGGAATTTTTCAGTTTCGGGACCAATGACCTGACCCAGATGACCCTGGGGCTTTCCCGTGATGACGCCGGGCGTTTCCTTCCGGTCTATGTGGCGACGGAGAAAGACGGCGGCAAAGGTATCTTCAAAGATGACCCGTTCCAAAGCCTGGACCAGGAGGGCGTCGGGATGCTCGTCAAAATGGGTATTGAGCGCGGCCGTTCGACAAAGAAGAATTTGAAGGTCGGTATCTGCGGGGAACATGGCGGAGACGCGGCTTCCGTTGATTTTTGTTGCCGCGTTGGGATGGATTACGTGAGCTGTTCGCCGTACCGCGTCCCGATCGCCCGTTTGGCCGCGGCCCAGTCCGCGCTTAGAACGGCGAACGGCGGTAAGACGAAAGTCAGAAAAGAACAAAAGAGAAGCAAGAAGAGGTAAATGATTAATTTAATGGGTATCCGGCTATCCGGGTACCCGGGACTATGTGATCCGGATAACCGGATTTCCGGATTCTCGGATATTCTTATCATTTTATGACCGATCCCATCAAGGCATATCTTAAAGACGTTCGTCCCATCGCCCTTCTGACGGCCGCGGAAGAAATCGAGTTGTCGGAAAAGGTGCAGAAAGGGGACAAGGAAGCGCGGGACAAGATGATCAGGGCCAACCTGCGCCTGGTCATCAGCATCGCCAAGCGGTATGTGAACCTGGGCGTCCCTTTAAGCGACCTTATCGAGGAAGGGAACATCGGGTTGATGAAGGGCGTGGAGAAATTCGACCCTAAAAAAGGATACCGTTTTTCCACCTACGCGGCCTGGTGGATCAAACAGGGCGTTTCACGCGCGATCATCGACCAGGGGAAGATGATCCGCGTGCCGGTGTACATGAACGAGGAGATCCTCAAGTACAAAAAGGCCGTCGAGAAGTTGACCCACCACTTGAACCGCAGGCCCCGCATGGCGGAGATCGCCAGGCGCATGAAATTAACGGTCGAACGCGTCCGCGAGCTGGATAACGCCATCGCCCGCATGTCGAGCCTGGACGCGCCCATCGGCGAGGAAGGGGAAGGACAGATCATCGATATCATCGAAGACGAGAACGTGTCCAGCCCCGACGCCGAGCTGGAGAAATTTTTTAATAAAGAGCGCACCGTCGGGTTCCTCGACATGCTTGAGGAACGCGAACGCAAAATCATCGAACTGCGTTACGGTTTGATCGACGGCGAGGCCCGCACCCTGGCCGAGATCGCCGATGAGCTGGGTGTTTCGCGCGAGCGCGTGCGGCAAATTGAAGTGGCCACGCTCAAAACAATCCGCCGTCTCTTGAAACAAGACAAGGTCAAGAAGTGATCCCCCGAAAGCGTAAACCAACCTTTGTTCTGGTCATCCCGCAATTTGAGGACATTTTTCATTCCTATTATGCCGGGGAAATTATCCGCGGCGTGAGCCTTTCCGCGAGCCGCTTGAACGCCGACTTTCTTGTCCACATCACCGATCGCGGCAACCACAAAGGATGGCTCGACTCCAGCTTGATGGACACCAAATATGTCGACGGGATCATCTTCGCCGACATCGACAACGACGTGGACGTCGTCAAGAAGGCGATCCGCTGGGGCATGCCGTGCGTCGTCCTTAACAACATCCTGGATGAGCCGATCAATTATATTTCGATGGACAACAAACAGGCCGCCATGGAAGTCGTCGACTATCTTCTCGACCAGGGACACACGGAGATCGCCACCATCGCCGGGGACATCTCGACCCAGGCCGGCCTCAAACGCCTGGAAGGGTACCGCGACGCGCTGATCAAACACAATATCGCGACGCCGCGCCATTACGTCACCTTCGGGGATTTCTTGCGCACGCCCGCGCGCGCGGCCGCGCAAAAATTGCTGAAGGCGAAGACCCGCCCCACGGCCGTTTTCGCCGCCTCGGACGTCATGGCGCTGGAATTGATGGACGTGGCCCGGTCGCTGCAGTTACGCGTGCCGGAAGACCTTTCGGTGGTCGGGTTCGATGATAACCCGCTCAACGCGAGCAGCCCCGTGGCCTTGACGACCGTTTCCCAGCCGCTGGTGGAAATGGGGCGCCTGGGCGCGGAACATTTGAGTCAGATCAGCAAAGGAAAAGAGCGGCTGCCGCTGAAGATCGTGCTGCCGACAAAATTGATCAAGCGCGATTCCGTGGTNNATCGATTATGTCGTCGGAGTGGAGGCGCGCGGATTTATCTTCGGCGGCGCCCTGGCCTATAAGCTGGGCGCCGGGTTCGTCCCCGTGCGCAAAAAGGGAAAACTTCCCGCCAAGACCAAAAGCATCACCTATGAGCTGGAATACGGAAACGATGTTTTAGAGATCCATGAAGACGCCCTTGGGCCCAACACGCGCGTTTTGATCGTCGACGATCTTCTGGCGACCGGCGGGACCATCAGGGCGGTTTCCGACCTCGTCAAGAGCCAGAAGGCGACGATCGCCGGTGTCGCGTTTCTGGTCGAATTGAAGTTCCTCCGGGGAATAGATAAATTAAAAGACCTGCCGGTGTACTCTGTAATAAAATACTAAAGTCACCAAGTCACATAACAGGGCACAATGACCAATGTCAAATGACAAATCAATTGATAATGAACAATGACAAATGGGTTAGAAATTGGGAATTTGTCATTAATTTGACATTTGTCATTTTGAATTTGACATTAAATGTGACCTTGTGATTTCAATGCATAAGCAAGTTGCTTCAAAAATCCCCACTGCTTTTCTTCTCATCCCGATACTTGTTCTCACATTCCTTTCTTATCTGCCCATTCTAAAAGGCGAGTTCCTCCTCTGGGATGATGATGTCCATGTCCTGGAGAATATCACTATCCGCGGCCTTGACCTTGAACATGTCCTGGAGATGTTCACCGCCACGGTCAACAAGATCTATATCCCGCTCACCAGTTTTTCTTTCGCCCTGGAGCATCATTTTTTTGGCTATAACCCGTTCGTCTATCACTTGGATAATGTCCTTTTGCATCTTCTCGTCGTTGTCATGGTATTTTTTCTTGGACAGAGGCTGGGGCTTCCGCAAGCCGCTGCGGGCGCGGGCGCGCTGATTTTCGGGGTCCACCCGATCCACGTCGAATCCGTCGCCTGGATCACGGAACGTAAAGACGTTTTATACGCCGCGTTTTACATGGCCGCGCTTTTGAGTTATCTGCGCTACCTGGAAGAAAAGAGAGGTTCCTGGCTTGTGGTGACGACGATGCTTGGAATTTTGAGCATGCTGGCCAAGCCCATGGCCTTGAGCCTGCCGTTGATCCTGCTCCTGCTCGATTGGTTCAAGGGGAGGCCGTTCAAGAAGCAGGCGCTCATCGAAAAATTGCCTCTGTGCGTTATGATCGGCGGTATCGCCTTGATCACTTACGCGGCCCACGCCCGCGTCCCCGGAGAAAGCGTCGCGCAGAGCGCTCTTATCTGGCCGTGGACGTTCACGTTTTATCTGCGGCAATTCTTTTTCCCCTATATTTCCGTCCCGCTGTATCGTCTCGCGAAACCGGTCACTTTGACAAATCCGGAGTATTTCTTATCGCTTGCTGTCCTTGTCCTTGTCGTCCTGGCCGCCGCGCGCTTGTCCGTGAACCAGTCCCGACTTTACGTCGGGACGGTTCAGGATTCCGCCCCTGGGGCTCCACGCCGTCATAAATGGTTCGTCTTCGCCGTCCTTTTTTATTTTCTGTCGGTATTTTTCTTACTGCGTTTCGATGAAACAAAAGATGTCAACGTTGTCGCTGACCGCTTCATGTATTTGCCGAGTTTGGGATTGTGCCTGCTCCTGGGCCTTGGCATCGAGCGGTTATGGATGAAATGTCGCGGGAAGAATCTGGCGCGGGGGATGATCGTCGCCGGCCTTGTCTTGCTGGCCGCGGCGTTTTCCTTTAAGACTTTCCGGCAATGCTATGTTTGGCGCGACAGTATGGCGTTATGGCGGCATGATTTGAAATTTTATCCCGACGAACCGCTCGCCTTGAACAATTTTGCCGTCACGCTGGGCAAAACAAGGGAATTCGAGGACGCCCAGAAGGAATACAGGAAAGTGATGCGCTCCGGCCTCGCGGGAGTTTCGAAAGGCCTCGCGCCGGAGGTCGTGGCAAAGATCCGGAAAGCCGATCATTTGATCGGGCTTTATCGCCGGGCCGTTGAGGTCGAACCCGGCTACATGGACGCCCATTATAATTTGGGAGAGCAGTATGCCCGCGTTGGAAGATTCCCCGAAGCCGTCGAGGCTTACAAAAAGGCCCTGGAGATCGACCCCGAATTTAAGGACGCGCACTGCGGGCTCGGGGATGTTTATGCCGAGGTGGGGGACGAGCGGCAGGCGGTCTTCGCCTATGAGCAGGCACTGCGATTTCATCCTGAAGATAAGGACCTGCATGTTATTGTCGTCAAGGCGTACACGAAGGCCATTGGAAAAAATCCCGGCGTTGCGGCGTATCGTGAAGCAAGAAATAATGTCCTGGCACGTTATGCCGCGATGGTCAATCAAGACCGCCCGAAGGCCACGTCCTATTTTAATCTGGGGAATCTGTATGCCGAGGCGGGAGATCGAGCCATGGCACTTTTGGCGTACCGCAGGGCCCTGGAGCTCAACCCGCGCCACGCGGTCACACTTTATAATCTGGGGAATCTTTACAAAGACCAGGGCCGCTTCAAAGACGCCCTTGTTTTTTATCAGAAGGCGATCTCTGTTGATCCGCGGATAAGCGATGCCTGGTTGAACATGGGTATAATTTATGGCAAGCAGAAAGAAACCGGGCAGGAGAAGGCGTATTATCAGAAAGCTGTTGAGGTCGACCCGCGCAATGGCAGGGCGTATTTTAATCTGGGGTTCCTGGGAGAGGCGGCGGGGGATATGGAAGGCGCGTTAAGTTTATATCAAAAATCTGTTGAGTTTGATCCGGCCAATGCCGAAGGGTATTATAATCTGGGCAATATTTACGCCAAACTCAAAAGGGATGACGAGGCGATTTCATCCTATTTGAAAGCCGTTGAGCAAGATCCCGGGCACGTGAATGCCTTGGTCAATTTGTCCATTTTGTCTTTTCAGCGGGGGGATTTTAAGGGTGCCGTCAAATACTGCGATGAAGCGGTCCTTTTGGGGTATGACGCCCCCGAGGGCTACCTGAATGCCTTGGCGCCGTATCGCCAGTCTGGCCCGGGGAATTGAGGGATTAGCTGTTGACAGAGTATTCGAAGGGTGATTTAATCGTCGATATGCGCCCGTAGCTCAGTATGGATAGAGCGCGGCTCTCCTAAGGCCGGCGTGGTTGGTTCGAATCCAACCGGGCGCATTT
>DPIG01000084.1:12038-25154 GCA_003522725.1 Candidatus Omnitrophota bacterium | reverse complement strand
TTCAAATATTTCGATTACTATAGCACTTTCGTTATGAATATCAATATCAAAATTTGCTTTTTGACGAAAATAATTATATCAAGGATTACGGCGTTGCGGAAGGCATAAACAGGCGTAAATCCGGCAGCTTTTTCATGGAGATTTGCCCCACGGATCCATCGGGAGATACTTCACGGGCATCCCCTTCCTTCCCGAGCAATCCCTCGACCGGATGATCGGAGCTGATCGTAAAGCCGGCATCCTGGATCATCTGTAACGTGCGCCGGCGGTCATCGCCTTTGGTATTCAAATAGCCGTCCAAAAACAAGGAATCCGCCGGATAAAGCGCCATGACCTGCATACTGCGCAAATGCAGTTCCCGCCCGGCGGCCGCGCGGATCTCCGCCTTCGGGTTCAGCAAGCGGAACAGACACAAAACACGCAAACAATAATCCGGCGACAAACCGGTCGCCGGCCCAAGCGCGTTCCCTTCAATCGGAATATAAAAATTGACCGGGATCGATTCCACCGCTAATTCCCGCAAGGCATACGCCACTTCCAGGATGTCATGAGGGGTCTCCCCGATCCCGGCGATCATCCCCGAACAAAGACGGATTCGCGCCCGCCGGGCGGCGGTCAGGGTGTTAATCCGGTCCGCGTAAGAGTGCGTCGTGCAAACACGCGGATAATTGCGTTGCGAGGTGTTTAAATTATGGTTCAGACGGTCCAGCCCCGCTTCTTTGAGCGCCGCCGCCTTGCCGTCGTCCAGCAACCCCGCGGAAACACAAATCTCTAATGACGGATATTTTGCCTTGATCTGCCGTATGAGCCGCGCGATGTGCGCGACACGGGCGGCCGACGGCCCCCGCCCGGAAAACACCATGCAATAACAATCCGCCCCCTTTTCATGGGCGTTTTTAGCCTCGGCGAAGATCTCCGCGTCGGATTTCAAGGGGTATTCTTCGATATCGGCCCGGGAAGTGCGCCCCTGCGCGCAATAACCGCAATTCTCGGAGCAGTGGCCGTTTTGGGCGTTGTTGAGGATATGCAGCGAGACCTCTTTGCCCCTGAATTTCTTGCGCACCTCAAAGGCGGCACTCAAGAGCGGCAGCAACTCCACCTGATCGGAGGTCAACAGATCCAGCGCTATCTGCCTGGGGAGAGGTTCACCGGCAATACTTTGCCCGGCGAGCTGATTATAGAAGGACTGTTCCATTCCGTTTATTTTCTTTGCTATCTACCGATAAATAGTGTATCCTATATCCCATGAACACTAACATAAATAATACGAATTGTAAACCGGGAAATATCCATTCGGTTCACATTCCGGTCATGGGTACGGGCTTCTCCATCGACACCCCCATCAAGGTCGCCAAGTACGGTATCTCTTCGGTCATCTCCATCGTGGACGATTGCCTCATCGAGGATATGCGCAAATACCACAGCGAACTGCGCGGGAAAGCGTATGTCCCCATCACCAAGGAAGACGCAGATTCCCGGGCGCGGCGCATTACCGCCTATCTTAATCTCGTGGATGACATCGTACAAGACGAGTTTGCGAAAGTGAAGTCCTGCGCCTTCGAACCCGGCAGTGAGATCACCAAATATTTCGAGCTCTTGGCGGACGACTCGCCCTTGAAAGCCCAATACAACGCCATGCTCGTCGAAACGGATCCGGCACGCAAAAACAAATTGCAGGAAAAATTGCGCGCCCAGATGCGGACAGGGAGCATCGACGTTAACATCATGACCAAGCTCGACCGGCCCAATTATGGCCCGGATAAAAAGGAACTCCCCGCGGAATTTTCCGACGCGCTGGCGGCGCTGCGCGGGTACGCCCAGAGCAAGTTAAACTCCGCTATCGTCTTCTCCGCCGGCATCAACCGCCGGCTGTACACCTACATCGAAAAATTCAAGGATTTTTACGCCGATGCCACAGGCGACATTAAGAAACGGATCGTCCTCAAAGTGAGCGACTATCGCTCTTCATTTATCCAGGGCTCGTTCCTGGCTAAAAAGGGGTTATGGGTCTCCGAATACCGCATCGAATCGGGTCTCAACTGCGGCGGGCACGCCTTCATCTCCGACGGCTACCTTCTGGGCCCGATCCTCGAAGAGTTCAAAAAGAAAAAAGACGAGCTCGTGGCCACGATCCTCAAGCTCTGCAACGAAGCCTTGCACGCGAAGAATTTGAAACCATTCGCGGAAGCGCCCCGCACCCGCATCACCGCCCAGGGCGGCATAGGGACCGCCAAAGAAAACAAATTCTTGCTGGAATTCTATCAGGTCGACGGCACTGGCTGGGCGACACCATTCCTGCTGTGCCCCGAGGCAACCAACGTGGACGAGGTGACCTTGAAAAAACTTTGCGTGGCCACGGAAAATGACATCGAATTAAGCGAGGTGTCTCCTCTGGGTGTGCCGTTCAACAATCTGAAAGAAAGCCCCAGTGAACTGGAAAAGCGCCGCAAGATCGAGCTCGGCCGCCCGGGAAGCGCCTGTCCGAAAGGATACCTCGTTTCCAACCGGGAATTCACGGAACTGCCTATCTGCACCGCCTCGCGTCAGTATCAAAAATTGAAACTGGACCAGCTCAAGACCGTTGAGCTCGACCCGGCGGCGCTCAAACAGCGCGCGGCAGAGATCACGCGCAAGGCCTGTATCTGTAACGACTTGGCCGAGTCCCCCCTGATCAACCACCACATCGTCGCGAAAAACGGGACCGAGCCCAAACGCTTTACCGCCGTCTGCCCGGGACCGAACATCGCGTATTTCTCCAGGATCGTGTCTTTGAAGGAAATGATCGACCACATCTACGGAAGGTTAAATCTTTTGGAAGGTGTGGCGGCGCGCCCGAGCATGTTCATCAAGGAATTGCAGCTTAACATCGAATACTTTGTGAAGGAAGTCAAAAAGATCGCGCCGGCGCCAAGCCAAAAACAGATCGAGCACCTGAATGAATTCAAGAAAAATTTGATGGAAGGGATGGAATACTACCGCGAATTATTCCCCCGGATGATCGAGGAAACCGAAGAATACCGCGCGCGTACCCTCGCGCAACTGCAGGAATTTAAAGAACGCCTCGAAGCCTTCATGGCCGAACACACCGCCATCTTTTCCCAACCCGCCCGCCACCTCGTCGCGGCCTGATTTATCTTGCCAACTCCTAAAAGCCAATTGCGAGCGCGCGGTCGCAATTCGGCAGGCGCCTGCCGAATCTGCCCTCATCTTACCAAGCCGTGACCAAAGAATCGAGGAAAGTTTTAGCAGGACTTTCTTAAGCTAATTGCAGATGCCTTTGCCCGATCAACGGCTGGCTGAACGTTTACTGTGGGCTTCGCGAATTTTTTTCAGGCGGGCCTTGGAACGGGCCAGGCGGCGTTTGTTCTTGATGGCGGTCTTCTGTTTCGGGGATTTGCCGATCGTGGCCAAAGAATCGGTAAAGTTATTAAAAGGCGTCTGACGGTTAATTTCCTGATTTATCCCCGCCCGGCTTTCCGTGGAGACAAAAAACAGCAGAACAGCTGTCAAAATGAGAACCGGATATCGTTTCATGATTGGTTACGCCGTGGGCGTATAGACATGCAAGCCTTTATCGACGAATTCTTTGGCCTTCTCTTCCATCCCCTGTTCGATGGCGGTTGCGGCATCCAGACCTTTTCTTGCCGCATAGTCGCGGATATCCCGGGTGATCTTCATCGAACAAAACTGCGGCCCGCACATCGAGCAAAAATGGGCGAGCTTGGCGCCTTCGGCCGGCAAGGTTTGGTCGTGATAGCTCCCGGCGGTTTCGGGATCAAGGCTTAACCGGAACTGGTCGCGCCAGCGGAATTCAAACCGCGCCTTGGACAACGCGTCGTCCCATTCCCGGGCGTGCGGATGACCTTTGGCCAAATCCGCCGCGTGCGCGGCGATCTTGTAGACAATGATCCCCTGCTTGACGTCCTCTTTATTAGGAAGACCTAAATGTTCTTTGGGCGTGACGTAACAAAGCATCGCGGTGCCGAACCAGCCGATCATGGCGGCCCCGATCGCCGAAGTGATGTGGTCATATCCGGGCGCGATGTCCGTCGTCAACGGCCCCAGCGTGTAGAATGGCGCTTCATGGCAGATCTCCAGCTGTTTGTCCATGTTCTCTTTGATCAAATGCATGGGAACGTGCCCCGGGCCTTCAATCATGGTCTGCACGTCGTGGCGCCAGGCGATTTTGGTCAATTCCCCGAGCGTTTCCAGCTCGCCGAACTGCGCCGCGTCGTTGGCATCGGCAATACTTCCCGGACGCAGACCGTCCCCAAGGGAAAAGGCCACGTCATACTGCTTCATGATTTCACAGATCTCTTCAAAATGAGTATACAAAAAATTCTCCTGATGATGCGCGAGGCACCACTTGGCCAGGATCGCCCCGCCGCGCGAGACAATCCCCGTCACACGTTTGGCCGTCAGCGGTATGTAACGCAGCAAAACCCCGGCATGCACGGTAAAGTAATCGACCCCCTGCTCGGCCTGCTCAATTAAAGTGTCGCGGTAAATTTCCCACGTGAGTTCCTCGGCCTTCCCTCCGACTTTCTCGAGGGCTTGATAAATCGGCACCGTGCCAATGGGAACCGGTGAATTACGGATGATCCATTCACGCGTTTCATGAATATTTTCACCGGTCGAAAGATCCATCACGGTATCCCCGCCCCAGCGGATCGCCCAGGCCATTTTTTCGACTTCCTCGGTGATACTTGAACTGATGGCGGAATTGCCGATGTTGGCGTTTATTTTGACGAGAAAATTGCGCCCGATGATCATCGGTTCGCTTTCGGGATGGTTGATATTCGAGGGGATGATGGCGCGCCCGCGCGCGACTTCATCACGGACAAATTCCGGCGCGCAGCGTTCGCGGATCGCGATAAATTCCATCTCGGGAGTGACCTTGCCGGCTTTGGCGTAATGCATTTGCGTGACGTTACGCCCCGTTTTGGCGCGAACAGGTTTGCGTACGCCCGGGAACCGGATTTCCCGTACACGGGGATCAGCTTCGCGCTCCCGGCGATAAAAGGACGTCGGTCCGGGAAGCTCTTCCACATCGCCGCGGCCGCGGATCCAGCCGGCCCTTAACGCGGGAAGCCCCCGCGTAATATCGATTGGGGCATCTTTGTCCGTGTAGGGCCCCGACGTGTCGTAAATTTCGACAGACTCTCCATTGGTCATTGTCACGGCGCGAAACGGCACGCGCACGCCGGCAAACTGTTTCCCTGTTTTATAAACCTTTTGGGAACCTTCGAATGGAGGGTAACTTAGATCTATAAGACCAGGCTTTACTTCACTCTTCATGCATATCCTCCAGATTTCATCCCCTGCTCGCTTTACTTCGTAAAGCAAAGCGCAGGAGTTAATTCGTCTTTTCTAAATTAAAACAAAGGTAGACAAATCAAGAAAAAGACGTGCCGCAGCCGCAGCTGCCGGAGGCGTTGGGATTTTTGTACTGGAAGCCGCTTTCTTTTAGCGTATCGACGTAGTTGATCTCAACGCCTTTTAAAAACGGCGCGCTCTCCGGGTTAACGAAGATCTGCAGATCGTCCTGCGCGAACACAATGTCGTTATCATACGGATTTCTCTGGAAGCGCAAGTCGTAGGACATCCCCGCGCAGCCGCCGGCGACGACACCCACGCGCAGGCCGAAGCCCGCCTTGCCCTCCTTGACCATCATGGACTTCAATTTGGCCACGGCGGCGTCGGTCAGGCGCACAACGGGCGCTGCTATTTTTTGCGATTGTTGCTTATCTTCACTCATATTTATCAGCATAAACTTAAAATGAGGTAAAATCAAGAAAACTATTGCTCCCGCCTACTGCGGAGCGCGGATCATCAGGACGGGAATGGACGTGCGGTGGCGGATGCTTTCGGCGACGCTTCCCAGAAGAAAATCTTTGATGAACCGGTGGCCGTGGGTGGACATGGCGATCAGGTCGCATTGTTCTTTTTCGGCGATGACGAGGATCTGGTCGGTCGGTTCGCCGCGCACCAGATGGGTCTTGACCTGGAACCCCTCGTCGACAAGCACCTTGCGGCAGGACTCCAGATAATGACGGTCTTTTTTGATCTCCTCGGAATCCGCGAGGTTGAGATCTTCCTGCAGCCGGGCCGCGAACCCATCGGCCACATGCACTAGAATCAGATTGGCCTTGGTCAGTTTGGCCAGCGGGCGGATATGGTCCAGGATGACTTTGTCGGTGGGAGAATTTTCCAGGGGGACTAGAATTTGTTTGAACATAATGTTACAAAACCCTTTCCTTGAAGGTTTGCCACAGCAAATACAAATTCAAGATGACGATGATCAAGGTCACGCCTGTCGCCAGACATTTTAACCAAAAGGCGTTCACAAAGCGACCCATTTTTTTCTTGTCGCTGGTAAACAATACCAGCGGCACGACCGCGAAACTCAACTGCAGAGACAGGATAACTTGACTTAAAATCAGCAATTCTCCCACTCCTTTTTCCCCGAACATCACCGCGACAATGACCGCGGGCACGATGGCGACCAGGCGCGTGATGAGCCGGCGCAGCCACGGCCGCAAACGGATTTCGAGAAACCCTTCCATCACGATCTGCCCGGCCAGCGTACCGGTCAAAGTCGAGTTCTGGCCCGAGGCCAAAAGCGCCACGGCGAATACAATGCTGGCCAAAGGCACGCCGAGGACCGGCGAAAGAAGATTGTACGCGTCACCGATGTCCGCCACGCCTTCATGCGGCGTGCCATGAAAAGCCGCAGCGCTCAAGATCAAAATCGCGGCGTTGATAAAAAACGCGCACAGAAGCGCGACCGTCGAGTCGATCGTGGAAAAACGGACGGCCATGGCCTTGCCCTGGTCGTTGCGCTCGAAGGCGCGCGTCTGGACAATGCTCGAATGCAAATAGAGATTGTGCGGCATGACCGTGGCGCCCAGGATGCCGATCGCGATATAAAGCATTCCCGGATTGACGACGACCTGCGGGACGGGGATCAGGCCGCGCATGACCGCGGGCACGGAAGGCTGGGCCGCCAACAGTTCGTAGGCAAAACATCCGCCGATAATAAGTATTAAACTCGCCACCATGCATTCCAGAACCCGGAATCCCTTGTTCTGCAAAAACAAAATGATCATGACATCGCAAGCCGTGATCAAAATTCCCGCGATGAGCGGAATACCAAATAAAAGATTGAGTGCGATCGCCGAACCGATCACCTCGGCCAGATCGCAGGCGGCGATGGCGATCTCGCAGAGAACCCACAAGAAAAGTGAGACCGGTCTGGAATAATGGTCCCGGCAGGCCTGGGCGAGGTCGCGGCTGGTGACGATCCCGAGCTTCAATGACAAATGCTGCAACAGGATCGCCATCAAGTTTGAAATGAGGACCACCGACAACAGCGTATAGCCGAATCTGGCGCCGCCGGCCAAATCGGTCGCCCAATTGCCCGGGTCCATATACCCGACGGCAACCATCAACCCCGGCCCGGCAAAGGCCAGGAGTTTGCGCCAAAAGTTGGCGTTCGCCGGCACATGGATGGAGGAAAATACCTCCGGCAGGCTTGGGAGCTTAGGTTCTCTTCTCCACCCTGAAGTCATAAGTGCTCTTTTCCCTTTTTGCTACCGTAGTGGCAGAAATAAAAACCCCCACACTTGATTCGATTTTTCAAAGTAAAACGAATCAGGGGGGGGTAACGGACCCCTTTCACGCAAAACATTATGTGCGCCATTTGATCGAACAGCCCATGCTCGGTTTTTGAACCAGGGAAATCGGCTGGCCTGTGGCCAGATTGTTCAAGGCCTCCTTGAGCTCTTCCCGCGTGACCTTGCTTTCATCCTGCCAGTTGTCATCGATGCGGCCGTGATAAACAAGGGCGTGCTTTTTATCAAAAAGATAAATATCCGGCGTGCACTGGGCTTTAAACGCTTTGGCGGTCTCCTGCGTCTCATCGATCAGATAAGGAAACGTGATCCCCAGCTCTTTGATCTTTCCGATCATCTTATCCGGCGCGTCGTCAGGATAATCCGGGTGGATGTTGGGATTGATGGCGACGGCATTGATCTTCATATTCCTGGCATACGCGGCCAGGCGGACCACCCGCGGCCACACCGCGATCGCGTAGGGACAATGATTGCAGGTAAAAACGAGCAGGAGCCCCCGCTCGCCGTATTGTTCGCCACTTTTATATATTTTCCCTTTCGGATCCTTGAGCTCAAAAGAAGGCATCTTCGTTCCCAAGGGGATGGTGATCGATTCCAGCAAAACCATATCTTCCCTCCTGTCTTCTACAGTTTTCCTAAATTATATTCCGGGGCATTGGTCTGTCAAGGCCCTTTCCAAAACTTACCAAAGCTGCTGGGAGAATTTGAAAGTGTCTTTCGTGGACTCAAAAACGGGACGATACGTCTTGAAGGCGTCGAGGCTGGCCTGGTATTGGATCTTGAAAAGCTTGTTAAGCTCATTGACATAATAAAACTCGAGATTGACCAGGGAACCCGTGGGGTCCTTGTAAAGCACCCACTCAAAAATCTCGTTATCGACCTTGATCTGCCCGTGGTCGAAAACATGGTAGCCAGCCTTGCCCAAGGCGTCCAAAAGCGTGGGGAATTCGTCTTCCATCCAGGTGGGGTTCGCCAGCTTAACGACCAAAACCGCGATCGTGGCCTCGGGGACAGAAGTGTCCGCCGACAGGCTCCCCGCGGGAGGGATCTTTTCCGGCCTTGCGAACAGGACCACATTGGGTTTGTCGGTAGCCGCGAAGATCGGCTGCACGCCCGTGGCGTCCTCGATCACCTCCCAACCGACGGGCTTGAGGATCGAATAGCCAGGGCCTTTATGCGTGGGGGATTTCATCCACGCGCCGAAGACCACAAATTTCAGGAATAAAATGACGAGGCAGAATTTAAGAAGCGCGCCGAGTATTTTATCGCTGTGCATAATAAAGTAAGTATACCATAAAGATTATCCATTGCGCGAAATACAACCTTGGCTATAATACAATCATGCCTGTGCCGCCAGAACTTATTTTAAAACAGATGGAACTCGGCCCCATGGAAAATTTCCAGTATTTCCTGGGGGACGCCCGCAGCAAACAAATCGCCGTGGTGGACCCGGCCTGGGACGTCGATTACCTGTGCGACGAGGCCCGGGAAAACGGCTACAAAATTTCCCTTGTTCTTTTAACCCACGGCCACCCGGACCACGTCAACGGCCTTAAAGAGATCCTCTCGCGCCACGGCGTGCCGGCGTATATTTCCCGCCACGAAGCGTCCTTTTTAAAACCCAAACACAAGAATATCGTGGAAGTCGAAGACCGGCAGAAAATCAGGGTTGGCGGTATTGAAATCGAGTGTTTATTGACTCCGGGGCACACACCCGGATGCCAGTGTTTCTTGTACAAAAACATCCTGGTCACCGGGGACACCATTTTTGTCGACGGTTGCGGACGTTGCGATCTTCCCGGCAGCGACCCTAGGCAGATGTACCATTCGCTTTATAATGTCCTGATGAAACTCCCCGACACGACCGCCATCTATCCGGGACATAACTACGGCGCGGTGCCCTTCGCCACGCTCGCCGAACAGAAAAAGACCAATCCCTACCTGACCTGCGCCGGCATTGAAGAATTTCTTTCCGAACGCATGGGATTGTGATCCGCTTCACCAGGCCGTGACCTGCTAAAACCTTCCATAAAAAACATTCTGATCATCGCGCTGTAAATCCGGAACGGCAAGACCCGCCGCAGCCAAGACAACATTTGGCTCTCGATGTCGGGGATATTGCGAAACGGCGGATTTTTCGCCCGGATCAATTTCTCGACCATGATGCCGATCTCCTCCGGGTCTTTGTGGCAGTCGTTCACATAGGCCAGGACTCTCTTTCGTAAATGCTGCGACCAGACAAAATAAGGGCTCTGGGGGTTATCAAAATTCTGCGCGTATTGCGCGTTTTCGTAGAATATCCTGGTCTTGTACGTGCCCGGCTCGATCAATAAGACGTCAATGCCGAAGAACTGCAGCTCGTAGCGCAGGCTTTCGCTGAAGGCTTCCAGCGCCCATTTGCTGGCGTTGTAGGCAGAAAAGGCCGGGGACGTTGAGAATCCGGCGACGCTGGAGATGTTGATGATCTTCCCGCTCCGGCACTGACGCATTAAAGGGATGACCGCGCGCGTCACGTTCTGGACGCCGAAAAAGTTCGTTTCCATCTGGGCGCGGATCTCTTCATCGGTCAGATCCTCAAAGAACCCGCCGATGCCGTAGCCGGCGTTGTTGACCAAAACATCGATACGCCCGTGGCTCATCCTGATATGCTCCACGGCGCGCGCGACGGAGAGCTTATCCGTCACGTCCAGCTGCAGGACTTCGACGGCGCCGCCGCGGCGGTTGACTTCGCTGGCCAAGTTCCCTTCTTTCCTGAGATCGCGCATCGTGGCCACGACCGCGTAGCCTTTGGCGGCCAGGCGCGCGGCGGTCAGCAGCCCAAATCCACTGGAACAGCCGGTGATGAGAACAACTTGAGAGGAAGATTGGGACATAATTTACGGGGGGGCAGTGATCAGTGTCCAGTGGTCAGTAGTTTCTGAACACTGAGCACTGTCCCCTGACCACTATTTTATCGCTTTCTGCATCATCAGGGCATCGACGAGGGTTATCGCAATCATGGATTCAACGACCGGAACGACCCGCGGACAGATGCAGGGGTCGTGACGGCCCTTGACTTCAAGGGTGGTGGCCTTGAAATCCCGTGAAACGGTTGACTGCGGTTGCGCGATCGAAGACGTTGGTTTGACGGCCACGCGCAAAACAATATCCTCTCCATTGGAAATACCACCCAAAATCCCGCCGGCGTTGTTGGTGCGCGTGCGGACCCGCTCGCCGTCTAAATAAAACTTGTCGTTGTGCTGGGAGCCCGGCATCGTCGCGGCTTCGAACCCTGCGCCAAATTCCACCCCGCGGATGGCTCCGATAGACATGAGCGCGTACGCCAGGTGAGCATTGAGTTTGTCGTAAATCGGCTCGCCTAACCCCGGCGGACAGCCGTGCACGACCGCCTCAACGATTCCGCCAACAGAGTCACAATTTTTGCGCGCCTCCTCGACTTTGGCGATCATCTGCACGGAAGCTTCCATATCCGGCGCGCGCACCATGTTTTTCTCGATGACGGAAAAATCCTTTTTCTTGGCATAAATTCCGCCGATGGCCAGCGTGTAGGCCACGATATTGATCTTTTGTTCGCGCAGGATCTTCTTGGCAACGGCCCCCGCGGCCACGCGGCAGGCCGTCTCGCGCCCCGAAGCGCGCCCGCCCCCGCGGTAATCCCGGTTGCCGTATTTCACCCAGTAAGTATAATCCGCGTGTCCCGGGCGGAACATATCCTTGATCTCTTCGTAATCTTTCGTACGCTGGTCTTCGTTGCGGATCAGGAGGGTCACCGGCGCGCCGGTCGTTTGGCCTCCAAAAATACCGGAGAGAATCTCAACCGTGTCGGATTCCTTGCGCTGGGTCGTGACCTTGCTTTGTCCCGGGCGGCGGCGGTCCAAATCGAACTGGATATCCGATTCGCTCAACGCGAGGTTCGCGGGAACACCGTCGATGACGACCCCGATGGCCGGGCCGTGGCTCTCGCCGAAGGTGGTGATGCGGAAGATTTGGCCGAATGAATTGCTCGCCATTGAATTCGTATCTCGTATCTGGTGAAGCGTATTTCGTATTCGCTTAACGCTTCGCGAACGACATTTCACGCGTCAGTTACTGATCCTTGCGAGGCCGAAGTCACTTCTTTCATATATTTGCTCAATACCCCGCGCGTGTAGCGGGGCGCGGGCGCTTGCCAGCGGCTTAACCGGTCTTTGATCTCTTGTTCCGGGATATTGAGATTCAATTCACGCTTGACGGTATCGATGGTGATCGGGTCACCGTCCTTGACGATCGCCAGCGGCCCACCGACATACGCTTCAGGCGTGATGTGTCCGACTACAAACCCGTGGCTTCCGCCGGAAAAACGTCCGTCGGTAATCAACGCCACCTCTTTGCCCAAGCCCTTGCCCATGACCGCGGAGGTCGGGGAAAGCATCTCCCGCATGCCCGGACCGCCCCTGGGGCCTTCATAGCGGATGACGATGACGTCCCCTGCCTTGACCGTGCCGTCGAGAACACGTTTTAGGGCCGCTTCTTCCGAATCGAACACGCGCGCCTTGCCGGAAAATTTGCTTCCCTCTTTTCCCGTGATCTTGGCGACCGCGCCGCCGGAAGCGAGGTTTCCGTACAAAATGACCAAATGGCCTTCCTTCTTAATGGGATTATTCAACGGACGGATGATCTCCTGGCCTTTGGGATAAGGTTTCACGCCTTTAAGATTTTCACGGACAGTTTTACCCGTGACCGTCAGGCAATCGCCGTGCAGCAATCCAGCATCCAGAAGCGTTTTCATCAAAGGTAAAATACCGCCGATGGCAACGAGTTCCGCCATCACAAAACGGCCGCTAGGTTTGAGGTCAGCCAGAACCGGGACGTTCTTCCCGATACGAGTAAAATCATCGATCGACAAGGGCACCCCCGCCGCGTGCGCCATGGCGAGCAAATGCAACACAGCATTTGTTGAACCGCCCAAAGCGATCACAACAGTTATGGCATTCTCAAAAGCTTTAAGCGTCATGATATCTTTGGGGCGGATCTCTTTTTTGATCAAATTCATCACCGCCTTGCCGGCATTCACGCAATCCCGCGTCTTGGCCCTGGAGATCGCGGCCTGCGCCGAGCTGTTGGGAAGGCTCATCCCTAACGCTTCAATGGCGCTCGCCATCGTGTTGGCCGTGTACATCCCGCCGCAGGAGCCGGCCCCGGGGATAGCGCAAGATTCAACCGCGTGTAAATCTTTGGCCGAAATTTTTTTGTTGGCGTACGCCCCGACCGACTCAAAGACCGAGACGATATCGAGATTCTTGCCTTTGAGACATCCGGGCAAAATGGTCCCACCGTAGACAAAAACAGATGGGCGATTCAACCGCGCCATCGCGATCAGGCACCCTGGCATATTCTTGTCGCACCCGCCGATGGCGACAATGCCGTCGAATCCTTCGCAGCCCACCACCGTTTCCACCGAATCCGCGATCACCTCGCGGGAAACCAAAGAATATTTCATCCC
>DPIG01000084.1:0-12017 GCA_003522725.1 Candidatus Omnitrophota bacterium | reverse complement strand
AGGGGCAGGGCTTGTCCCTGCCCGTTTAATATCGGGCACCCACCAGGGGTGCCCCTACATTCTACGTTAACCAGGGTTTCTCTTGCTTCAACTTTTGCTCGAAATCACGAATCTTGTCCGCGAATTGCTGCGTCCAGCCGATGTGATCCAGCCCTTTCAAAAGGCACGTCCTGGCAAAAGGATTGATTTCAAAATGATATTGCTTGCCCGCCGGGTCAGTCACGGTCTGCTTTTCCAAATCGGCGCTCACCTGCTCGCCCGGCTTTTGGATCACTTGCCGAAACAGCGATTCGACCTCATCCGATTTCAATGCTACCAGCAAAATCCCATTTTTGACACAATTATTGTAGAAAATATCGGCGAATGTGGGCGCGATGATGACGCGAAACCCGTAATCGGCCAGCGCCCAGGGCGCGTGCTCGCGGCTTGACCCGCAGCCGAAATTATCGCGGGCCAAAAGCACCGTCGCCTTGCGATAAGCCGGCTTGTTAAGGACAAAATCCGGATTTTCCCTGGTGCCTTCGTAATCGAGATACCGCCATTCGTGGAACAGATGTTTGCCGAAGCCGCTGCGCTCGATCTTGCGCAGGAATTGCTTGGGGACGATTGCGTCGGTGTCCACGTTGACGCGGTCGAGCGGCGCTGCTATGCCCGTATGTCGGATGAACGCTTGCATTACAAATATTTCCTTGCGTCGGTGATTTTTCCTTCAATCGCCGCCGCGACGACCATGATGGGGCTCATCAGATGCGTACGGCCTCCGGGGCCCTGACGGCCTTCGAAATTGCGGTTGCTCGAGGAGGCGCAGCGTTCGCCGGGTTTTAACTGATCGTCATTCATGCCTAAGCACATCGAACAGCCGGCAAAGCGCCACTCAAATCCGGCGTCTTTAAAAATTTTATCCAAGCCTTCTTTTTCCGCCTGGCGGCGCACGCCCTCGGAGGCGGGAACAACGATCGCCTGCACGTCCTTGTGGACTTTTTTCCCCTTGACGATCCGTGCCGCGTCACGCAGATCCTCAATGCGGGCGTTGGTGCAAGAGCCCAAGAAAATCTTGTTCACTTTGATCCCCGCCATCGGCGTGCCGGGCTTGAGATCCATATACTGGAGAGCATGCCGCGCCGCGGTGCGGTCGACCGGATTGGTAAAACTCTCCGGATCGGGGACCTTGTCCTCGACGGACACCACCTGCCCCGGACTCGTGCCCCAGGTGACTTGCGGTTTTAAGGTACTGGCGTCGAGCTCAACGACCGTGTCGAATCTGGATCCGGGATCGCTGGGCAAGGTCTTCCAGTACGCGAGCGCTTTGTCCCACAACTCGTCTTTGGGCGCGTACTCCCGGCCCTGCAAATATTCAAACGTCGTCTCATCGGGCGCGATCATCCCCGCGCGGCCGCCCGCCTCGATGCTCATATTGCAGATCGTCATCCGGCCTTCCATCGAAAGTTTGCGGATGGCGCTGCCCGCGTATTCGATGACGTAGCCGGTGGCGCCGGCGGTGCCGATCTTGCCGATGATCGCGAGAATAATATCTTTGGAAGTCACGCCGGGCTTTAATGTCCCGTCGATCCTGATCAACATGGTCCTGGCTTTATCCTGCTGAAGAGTTTGAGTCGCCAAAACATGTTCAACCTCGGATGTACCGATGCCGAAGGCCAGAGCGCCGAAGGCGCCGTGGGTCGAGGTGTGCGAATCGCCGCAGACGATCGTCATCCCCGGCTGGGTGATGCCCATTTCAGGGCCGATCGCGTGGACGATGCCTTGATGCGCGTCGGCAAAATCGTAAAGTTTGATACCGAATTGTTTGCAATTTTTCTGCAGGGTCTCCATCTGGACACGGGAAGTCTTCTCCACCAGCGACCAGTCTTTGGTTCGGGTGGAAACGTTGTGGTCCATCGTCGCGAAGGCCTTCTCCGGATGAGCCACGCTTCGGCCGGTCTCACGCAGAGCCGCAAAGGCCTGCGGACTGGTCACTTCGTGCACCAGGTGACGGTCGACGTAGAGGATCGCCGTGTCACCCTGTGAAGGCCGCACCAGATGCGCTTCCCAAATTTTTTCATACATTGTTTTTTGCATAGAGATAAAATTTTAGCCGAATCATGACAAACCATCAACGTCTCGGCTGATTGTCACCGGGTCTGATTCGTCTCTAGCGGGGGGTCCGGTCCACCCATAGAGATAAAATCTCTATGGGTGGACCATACAGCCCGGGCAGACGGCGGCGTCCTGATCGGAAACATAGATTGAGGGGTTGGGATCGCCCGCGGCCTCCAGAAATCCGACCGCCCCTTTCTCCACGCGAAAGATCGCGTGGTCAACGAGCGTATAATTCCCGGGGACCTCCAAGCCAAATTCGACAACCGTAGATCCTCCAACAGGGGCGAGGGTAGTCTGAACGCTGCGGGCGGGTTTGCTGACGAGATCTCCCTCGCGGTAGACATTGTCGAAGATCTCCCCGATCACGTGGAATGAAGAGATCAAATTGGGACCACCGTTGCCGAAGTAAATTCGCACCTTTTCACCGACCTTCGCCTTCAGCATCCCCTCGCCAATGTGCTTGCCGTATTTGCCGTTGAAAAAAACATACTTGGGATGCTCATCCAGGCCATCTTGGTGCGAGAAGATCAGTTCGCCTCTCTCTTCCGGCTTGGCCTCTTCGCCGTGACCATGACCGTACCCGTCACCCGTATTCTCTTCAGACCAAAAATCATCTTCGGCCTTGGCTTCCGCCGTCTTTCCTTCCTGCGGGCTTTCCTTGAACCGGCCATAGACCTCATGCTGCATCACGTAAAACTCCCGGTCAACTTTGGACAGGCCTTTTTCCGGTTCGACCAGGATCAGCCCAAACATCCCGTTGGCGATATGGTCCATGACCGGCGGGGCCGCGCAATGGTACACATACAGCCCCGGATGAAGCATTTTAAACCAGGCCACGCGCTCTTCGCCCTTGACAACCGTCGTCACCGGCGCGCCGCCGCCGGGGCCGGTCACCGCGTGAAAATCGATATTGTGCGGCATCCCGCTTTGGTCGCTGTTGGTGTGGTGCACTTCCAGGACATCCCCGACGCGCACGCGGATAAACGGTCCCGGCACGTCGCCGTTAAACGTCCAGTATTTATAGGTCACTCCCGGCTTGATCTCCACCGTCTTGACGCTGGAATCCATGCGTACCTCGACAACGGCCGGGGCCTTGCGCTGGATAGGCGGCGGGACAGCCGGCGCGTAGGTCAACACCGCTTGTTCTCGCAACTTCGGCAGATTAACACCCTTTATCGTCAGATTCCCATCGGCATGGACGCAGGTACCCCAAAACGATACCGCCGCGACGAGACCGATGACACACCCCAAAACGTGTAGCTGATGAGAGTTATACCAATAGCGTCTGTTGCCCATGTCTGCCTCCTATATTAAAAATCAATTGATTCATATTTGATGAATAATTAATGTACCCCAACGGTTGGGTCTTGTCAACACCGCAGAAGAAGAAGTGGGTCCAGACTACATCTCCCTTAAAGCCTTGACGGTCTGGTCGATCTCCTGGATGGTGTTGTACACGTGCGGGGCGACGCGGATGTTGCCTTTCCACAGCGCGGTATAGATGCCGCGCGAGAGAAGGATCTCGTAAATCTGCGTGTTGCGGTTGCGGTCGGCGTGCGAAAGGACAATGAGACTGGAACGCTTTTTCCCTTTTTCGGGGCTGATCAATTCGTAGTCGGAGTCCCGCAACCCCGCGATGAAGCGGTCGACCAAGGTGTCATGATAGGCCTTGACGTTCTCCAGCCCGCTCTCCAGCCAATAATCGATGGCCGTTTTCAAAGGGACGTGATTAAAAAAATTCGCCGTGCCGAAAACATCGAAGCGCCGCGCGCTCTGGATGTCCTTGAGTTTCAAGGGACATTCCTCCAGCAGGTCTTCTTTAGAGAGCATCGCCGCCCAATATGCCTGATTTAAGGTAAGACTTTTGCGCAGCGACGGCTTGATCCAGCAAAAACCCGTGCCGTAGGGCCCGCAAAGCCATTTGTACCCGGCGCTCACCACCGCGTCCACGGGGATCTTCCCGACGTCCACCGGCAGCGCGCCCAGCGACTGGGAAAGGTTCAGAACGAAGATAATATCTTTTTCTTTGCAGATCCGCGCGAAGCCGTCGATATCCAGGATGTGTCCGCTAAAAGTGTGGACGTGAGATATACACAATAATCTGGTACGGGCGCTCACGAACTTGCGCAGTTCTTCGGGCTCAAGAACTCTCCCCTTTGGTTTGATCTGGCGCACAATAACGCCTTTTTTCTCCAAGGCCAGCCAAGGTAAAATGTTGGTGGGAAAATCATTGTGCATCGTGAGGATCTCGTCGCCTTTTTCCCAGGGGATCCCGTTGGCCAAAAGATGCAGACCATAACTGGCGCTGTTGCCTAAAATGACGTCGGCTTCATCGACGCCCAAGAGTTTGCCGATCGAACGCTTCAGGCCGGTCACCGTGGTGACGAATTTTCCCATATCCAGAAGATACGGCTTCATCTTCCACGTGACCGCCTGCCGCAACGCCTTATCCGCGGCCAGAGGCAGCGGGCCTTCGCTGGCGGCATTAAGCCAGATCTTGCCGTCGAACGATGCGAAATCTTTTTGATAATTTTGTGCGGACACTTTGTATTAACTCCCTGTGCGTTGAAAAACGTACACCAGCATTAACCCCAATAAACCGCTCACCGCGTTGAGGACGACATCGGAGGTTTGGTAATACCGGTTTGGCAAGAGGTGCTGGAGTCCCTCATCCCCCCAGCCCAGCGCCGCGGTCAGCGCAAAAGCGCCGGCGTAAGCCGCCCAAGTCCCATGATCCAGCCGCAGGGCGCGGAAAATCAGATACACCAAAATCCCGTATTCGAGAAAATGGATCTTTTCTTCCGGATACGGGATCGTCACAAGCCCATACGCATAACCGGATATGGCTAATAAAAGTAGAACATACCCCGACCCGTCTGTCATCTTATATTTACGGAAAAAAATGGCCGCGATTCCGGACAGGCACGCGGCAAGGAAGATATTGACCCAAAGGTCAAAAGGAATAGTTTCTTTGAAGAATTCGCATATCGGGCGCACGAGATAAAGCGTCGCGTAAATGGCCAGCGTCCAGCCGGCCGCCCACACCCAGTATTTCTTCCTTAACTGCCGTTTTGGGTCCATGAGACGACTTTCAGCGCGTTGCCGTCACTTTCCACAACGAGAGTGCCATCCCTGTCGGTACGGTAAACGGTACCGTTCAATTTTCTAAGCTGGTCTTCGTGAGGCAGGCCCCAGCGGTTAGGGCCGGTAGAGATGATGAACGTCTTGCCCTGGAAAGCCTCGATAAAGGCATCGCTTAACGGCCCGCCGTGGTGCGGCACCTGGATGCAGTCCGCCTGCCGGATGCCAGGGGATGCCTGTAGCAACGCGTCCTGGCGGCCAGGTCCGATGTCGGCCAAAAGCAGAAGCGATACCTTGCCGTGCTTGATCCATAGCGCAAGTGCGTTGTCGTTGGGACTGTCGTTGAGATCCGGCGGATTGAGGACTTCCACCGTTACGGAATCCGGGAGATGTTCCAGCGTTTGCCCGCGCCTTAAAACCGCGATGGAGACCTGCTTGCGTTTCAAATAATCCAGAAGCGCGGCATATCCTTTTTCCTCGTTGGGATCGCCGTTATGAAACAGCCGGGCAACGGGAATCCGGCCGGCGACCTTGCGGAGTCCACCGAAATGATTCCGATGAGGATGCGTAATCACAACGGTATCGATCTTTTGGATCTGATGAGATTTAAGATAGGAAATTAAGCGGCCGGTAGGCTCCTCCCCCTCGGGGGACCTATGGCTGCGGGAGGAAGAATCCTGCGCGTCGCCCGCATCGATGAGCATCGTTGTGGCATCAGGAAATTCAAACAAAATGGCATCGGCGTATCCGACGTCGATAAAATGCGCCCGCAAAGGCCGGACATCCGCCTGGGTGGGTACAGTCGCAAGGACAAGCCCAAGCAGGATGCCATATCCACAACACATCAACCATTTCGCGCTTGCAGGCATGCGTTGATCTTGGTGAGTAGTTCCTCCGCGCGGACAGGCTTCCGGAGACAACAGCTGACACCCGCACAGCGCGGCGGCTCATTGTCCTGGTCTCCAGCGGTCAAGAGGATGACCGGAGGTGTGGCATCGCCGCACGCTTTCACGAGTTCAACCATAAACCGGTCGCCCTCCATCAACGGCATATGCCGGTCCAGGATGATCAGGTCGGGCTTTTCTTTCTGCACCTGCCGCAGGCCTTCCAGGCCGTCGAAGGCAATCACCACTTCAAACCCGTTCTGTCGCAGGCCGTCGTGGAGCATCGTGGTGGCCAGTTTTGAATCATCAACGATCAGTATCTTGGGTGGCGTTTCACCGCTCATGTTGTCCATAAAAACCCTTAATTCCTGTTGCTTTTGATAGCGGCTCCATTAAAATATGTGTAAAGAGAAAAATTTATGTCCTATAAAAACATCCTTGCCACAATCCGCTATTGGGACAACATGACCGCCAAGTGGCTCATGCGCCACTTCTATTTCATGTTCTTCCAGATCATCCTCGTCGCTATATTCCTGGTCTGGTTCGTGAACATGTTCAACGTGATCGATTCCAGCTACCAGGTCCCCGAGACCGGCACCGCCACCGAACATATCCTCGCCGCGCAGTCGATCAACATGACAATCGTCGTCCTGCTGATCCTCTTGAATTCGTTCTGGCTGCTGTTTATTTTCAGCGGCATCCAGCGTATCGGGAACCTCTTGAAAGATATCACCTACCACCTAAGCCGTCTGCGCGTCCGGGAAAAGTAGGACCAGCACCGGCGCGCCAAGCTTATTCTCCCTATCACAGTCACAGGCGTTTCGTCAAATATCAGAAGTACTCGTGATAAAGCTCTCTGAACCGGCTGGCGAGATTTGCGCGCCAGTGACCATCTGGAGAAAGCGCGTAGCGTAAACTTTGTTTGAACCCGCTTTTCGCGAGGCCCACCACTCCGGCGAAAAGCGCGGCGTTGCCTGGGCTGCGGGCCGAGGCCACGTTCATCCTGGCGAGGCGCGCCGGATGGCGCGTGGCCTGGCTGACACGTTCAATGAGTCCGGTCAGCAAAGATCCGCCGCCGGTCATTACAATGCCCGTTTCCAAATCGTCCAGGACACCGAACTCGCGCAAAACATTCCGGATATTCTCCAACAATTCCCGGATCCGGGGCTCAATGGCCGCGCAAATATCTTTACCCTTGACGGGTTTGTAGGCGCTGTCGCGCTTGACGAGGATCTCTTCGTCGCTGGAATGATACGCCTCCAGCGTGGCGGCGTAGGAACGCTTGATCTCCTCGGCGAGATCCAGCGGCAGGTTCAATTGTTCCGCGATGCGCCGGGTGAAGGCATCCCCGCCGATCTCGATCTTTTTTAAACGCCTTAAGATGTTGTCCTCAAACAAAAGAACGCTCGTTGCCATGGCGCCGATGTCGATCAAAACACGCCCTTGCGCGCGGTCGGCGTCATCAAGGGCCACTTCGCCGGCCGCGTAGCTGGTGAAAAAAACGTTGGGCACTTCATAGCCCGCCTGATGGACCGCGCGCATGATATTGCGGATGCGGTTGGTGTTGGCGAAAATCATCAAAGACTGCACACCGAGCTTTCGCCCGTAAAGACCGCCGGGGTTAAGCGCCTTGTTGACTTCATCGACTAAATATTGCTGCGGCAGATCGTGAAGAATTTCCTCATCCATCTTCAGGCTCAAGAGCCGTGCCTGGTCGTTGACCTTTTTCATGTCGCGCCGGGTGATTATTTTGCTGGTACGATCGACCAGGGGAATGGTGGTGCCGCCTTCGCGTATTTCAATTAATTCCGAACCCACTCCCAACTGCACTTCCTTGAGCTTGAGACTGGTTTTTTGAAGAAGGGTGTGCACCGTGGCGTGGATGCAGTCGGACAATTCGCCGAGGTCGCTCACCGCGCCGTCGCGAAACCCCGCGGTTTTCTGTTCATAAATGCCGATGAGCTCCATTTGCGCGGCGTCTTTAACCTTGAGAATCCCCGCTTTGATCTTCTGCGCGCCCAAGTCCAGACCGCAATAATATTTTTCGCGAATCATAAAATGACTTACTTTTCTTTAGTGGTCAGGGTTCAGTGGTCAGTGATCAGAAAAATCTGAACACTGAACACTGAACACTNNACACTGAACACTGAACACTGAACATTTATCCTTATTTTGTCCCTAAAATCGGATCTTTGAACCTCAGATCAATATATTTCACCCGCTCCGTATCCAGACGGTTGCGGGCCAGGACCAAAGCTAACGTATCCATTTTCCGCTCAATATCGGTTTTATCAACAATTATTTTCAATCCGTTGGACAGCCGAAAATCGATCTCTTTAAGATTATCCACGTCAACTTTTTTAACGACATACGGCGAAAGCGAATGATTGTTCTGGAATTCCTTGATAATATCAAGCGCCAGAAGCGCGCTCTCGCCGCCCAGGACCGACCCCGTTGAAATCCGCCGGCGGCTGAATATTCCGGAAATGAGCGGCAGATCCTCCTCTTTTCCCGGCGCGCCGGATAAAACGATCCCCTGGTCGTCGATCAAAAATGTTTTGTTCTGGATATACACTTGTGCGAAGGGCGCGCGTTTCCTGGCCGACACCAGGATCTTGTTGGGGAATTTTTTAGTGATGTCGACCTGGGCCATCTGCGGATACTTACCCGTCAAAGAACGCTGGAACCGGGCGACATCAACGCTCAAAATGCTTTTACCGTTTAACGGCGCGAAGTCCCGTTTGTCCAGGAACCCCAGCGTGCGGTCGATCTCGACCGTTTTGATCTTGAAGTATCTCGATTCAAAAAGAGCCTGCGCCGCTTGCCGGGCGCCGAGGAATACGACCGCGACAACGATGCCGCCCGCCAAAACATACCGAAACGCCGGTGCGGCGAAAAACGCGAACGGATTGCCGCCGCTTTTACCGGAGGTTCTGGATATTCTTCTTTTTACCATACGCCAATCCAGCCAGCTGCAGACACAACCGGTCGAAATCTATTCCCATGACCCTGGCGGCTTTCGGCAACAGGCTCGTTGAGGTAAATCCGGGAATGGTGTTGACCTCCAGGACGTAATACGCGTTGTTTTCGGCTAAAATGAAATCCACCCGCGAAAGATCGGCACAGCCCAGCGCACGGTGCGCCGCGAGCGCGGTCTGCCGGATATTATCGGAAACTTCCTGCGGAAGATGGGCCGGGACGATATACTCGGTCGCGCCGGAACTGTATTTCGCCTTAAAGTCGAAAAATTCCGTCTTGGGGCGGATCTCGATGGGAGCAAGCGCCTCATCACCTAAAATGCCGGCGGTCAATTCCCGCCCCGGAATATATTGTTCAATTAAAACCTTGTCGTCGTATTTCCAGGCCTTATCGAGAGCGTCCTGGAGCGCGCCGGGCGCGCGCACCAGACTGATACCGATGCTGGAACCTTCCCGTGCCGGCTTGACGACGACCGGATAAAAATCAATTGCCTGAATAAGGCCGGCGTGATGCGCCGCTTCCTGTTTGTATAAACTGATATGCGCCGGGACCTGGATGCCGGATTTCTGGAACAAGTCCTGCGCGAGCACTTTGTCGAGGGCCAGGCGGCTGGCCTCAACGCCGGAACCTGTGTAGGGGACACCGATCTCCTCGAGGATCGACTGAATGGCGCCGTCTTCTCCCAGCCGGCCGTGCAGGGCGATAAAAGCGACGTCGAGGATATAGGAACGCACCAGCGAGGTGATCTTTTCCTTGTCCCTGACCGTGATGTCGATCGAGACGACCTCACCGCCCTGGCGTTTGAGCGACTCGGCGACCGCGGTGCCGGACCTTAAGGAGATCTCCCGTTCCGAGGAATATCCGCCCATCAAAACGCCGATGCGTCCTAATTGTTTAATATCATAGTTTCCAAGGGTTGCCGTCAAAGGGGCACCCGGCCGGGGTTGCCCGTCGTTTTGATCGCCCTGCACGGCCCAGGCCAATTCATCGGCGACATACGTGATGTCCCCCGCGCCCAGAACGATGACCAGATCCCCCGGCGTGGCCAGGTCAATCACGTGACGCGCAACGTCTTTTTTATCCAGATAAACCACGGGACAGGGGTTTTCCTGCTCAATACGTTCTTTCAACTTCGCGGAGGTGATTCCCTCAATGGGCTTTTCGCTGGCCGCGTAAATATCGGTCAAGATCAGATAATCGAGGCCAAAAAAACTCTTCGCGATCTCGTCCCACAACGACTGGACGCGGGTATAGCGGTGCGGCTGGAAAATGGCGAGGACGCGTTTACGCCCCATTTGTCTGGCCGCGGCAAGCGTGGCCTTGATCTCCGTCGGATGATGCGCGTAATCGTCCACGACCCAGATGTCGCCGAATTTCGCCTTGATCTGAAAACGCCGCTGTACGTTTGTGTATTCACCCAGACTTGCGCGGATGACCTCCCAACCAATACCCAGATGCAATCCCAGCGCCACACAAGCCATGGCGTTGACGACGTTGTGTTTGCCCGGGACCTGTAGCTGTATCGTGCCAAGGGATTTGCCTTGAAGCAGGCACTCGAAACGCGCGCCGGAGGCGTCGAGGGAGATGTTCTGCGCGGTCACGTCATTGTCGGGACCGAACCCGTAGGTACGTACCGGACACAGACTTTGCGCCAGCAATCCGCGCAAATTCCCGTCGTCCCCGCAGGCGATGAGTAACCCGTCGCGCGCGGTGCGTCCTATAAACCGGGCGTACGCGCGCAGGATGCCGTCCCAGTCGTGAAAATAATCTATGTGTTCAAAATCTATGTTGGTAATGACCGAATATTTCGGGGAGAATTTCAGGAACGACCCGTCGCTTTCGTCCGTTTCCGCGACGAAATATTTCCCCTCACCCAGGCTGGCCTGATAACCCGACGGACCGCTGGTGACCATGCCCCCGATGGCGGTCGTGGGCCGCAGCCCCGCCTTGATGAGCATGTTGGAGATCATGGAAGTCGTGGTCGTCTTGCCGTGGGCGCCGGCGACGGTGATCGCGGTCTGACCCCGCATCAGCTCGACTAAAAGCTGGGCCCGTTGCATGACGGGAATTTTCTTGTCCCGCGCTTGCTGAAGTTCGGGGTTATCCTGCGCGACCGCCGAGGAAAAGATCACAAAGTCCGCGCCGGCAATATTCTCTTTCGCGTGGCCGATTGTCACGCGCGCGCCCTGTTTCCTTAAATCCCGGGTCATCTGGTTCTCGCGCAAATCCGACCCGGAGACCTTGTAACCTTTTTTCAAAAGAAGAATGGCCAACGCCCCCATTCCGATACCGCCGATGCCGATGAAATGGTAATGCTCTTTCATTTATTTTTCCGTTCTTAAATATTCGACCCAGGTCTTGTTGAGCGCGTCAAGATCCTTGAACCGCACGTACACCGAGGGAAAGACCCGCTCAAACGGGTCGCCGGCCTGCAATTTCCGGCAGAGGTTGATGAACCGCTGCTGTCCCAGATCGTCGATAATATAATTGACGATGCTGGCGGATTCCGCGTAAAAAAGCTGAATTTGTTCGGTGTTCATTCTACCAGATAATTCCAGCGCTGTCATGTCCTTGAGTGACATAAATTTTCCGTCCTTGATGGCCTGGCGCACGACTTCATTGGCGCCCCAGCGCCTCGCTTTCTCCTGATACATGGCCACGCCCTCTTCGAACCAGATGGGGATCTTCGCCTTGAACCCGACGAATTCCCGGAAGATGATGTGCCCCATTTCATGCGGCAAAGTGGAATCGAAGAACCCGTGCGCGGCCGGAAAACTGCGGATGACCCGCTGACGCGAGGACGCCACGCCTTCGGCCCACATCGCGTACTCGCCGACCTGCTGGAAGTCTTCGGCGTTGTCGTAAATATAAATCCTGGCCCGCCCGTCCCAGGTCCAGCCCTTGTAGCGCGTAAAACCCATATTGCGCGTGATCTCCCCATAATAATACTCGGCCATTTCTTCAACGCTTTTGACA
>DPIG01000045.1 GCA_003522725.1 Candidatus Omnitrophota bacterium | reverse complement strand
ATTATGTTCAAGAAACCGCGATTTTCCGCGTTTTTCCCGTCGTTGACGCGCCGGCCGCTGGTCGTGTTCGTCGTGGCGGCATGGTATGTCACGCTGGCCGCGGCGCATTATTTCAACCAGCGGCCCATGTGGAACGACGAGGCGTGCGTCTTTGAAAGTATCCAGTATTTTAACCCCCTGCAGATGTTCACCGCCCAACTGCGGGCTGTGCAGGTTTTTCCGCGGGTTTATCTTTTTCTGATCCAGCAGTTTTCCGGGTTCTTTGATTTTCACCTGTTGAGTTTACGGTTTTTCTCGTTCGTCGCGATGCTCACCGCGTTCTGGCTTTGGCTGAAACTCGCGCGGTCATTTTTAAAGAATGATCCGGCGTACTGGACGTATCTTTTCTCCTGGGCGGCATCGGTGCCGCTGGTCTATTACGCGGCCGAGCTCAAACCCTATTCGATGGACGTGCTGGCCGGGGCGATCTTTATGATGTTTCTGTATCATGAAGACGGCTTGCGCGCCCGGGACGGACGCAAATACCGTTTTGTCCTCGCGGCGTTGCCCGCGCTGGGACTTTTTTCGTATCCGGCGTTTTTGTTCGCGATGATCATTTTTTATAATCTCATTGTCACTGCCCTCAAAGACAGATCACGCCGGACGGACCTGGCGATCTACGCGGTTTCCCTGGCAGTCTTTATCCTGATTTCATACGCGACCGATATGCGTTTGCGTCCGGTCGGCGCCGTCACGGAGGGGTTCGGGGATTACTTTATCTCTTTTCAATCGCCGGGGGAATTCTTCAAAACGCTGGGGGAGGGGACTAATAATCTGTTCTCCCGGTGGTTCGGTGAAAAACCCAAGGCCGTCAAAAAGATCGCCATCGTCTTTATCCTGTTCGGGTTTTTCAACATGTTCTACGCGTTTTTTTCCAACATCAAAAAAGAAGGGTATCGCGTCCGTTCGCCCAAAACCGCGGCCTTCGCGCTTTTTCTGGGGCTGGCGGCCCTGGGGATGCTCAAGAAATATCCTTTTACCGTGCCGCGCACATCGCTCTTTTTCTGCCCGTTCGTGTTGTTGTTGACCATTGAGGCCATCACCGGCCTCAAGAAGCTCAATAAGTATGTTTTTACCTTCGCGCATGTGTTGTACATCGCGTTCCTCGCCGCCGTGACCGTTGGCATCGCCGGCAACGTCTTCTCCGGCGATCTCGGCGCGGTACCCGTCATTTGGAAATAAGATCAGCCCCGAAGGGAAAGTGACCGATGGCAAAGATCAAACTGGACCTCCATGATATCTTCAACAAGGGCCGGTCGATCGACGCGGAGCTTCAGCGTGTCGTCGATGATGCAGTGGCCAAAAGGATCGCCCTGGTCGAAATTATCCCGGGCAAGGGAAGCGGACAGTTGAAGAAGCACGTGCTGCGTTTTTTGGACCAGCCGCGGGTCAAGGGGCTATATCACAGGATCGAAAAAGACGACAAGAATTTTGGCCGGATATTTATCCATTTCCGGCATTAAACGGGGGCTTGTAACCATGCCTCAAAGAGTTTTTCTGATCATATCAGCGTTGACAGGTTATGTTTTTACGGTCCCCGTATCCGCTCAAGAAGTCTTGACGTGGGCGGACTGCCTGGCCGAGGCGAAGAAGAATCACCCCGATCTGGTCTCGGCCGTGGAGAGCGTCAATCAGGAAAAGGCCGCCCAAGAGGCCGCCGCGAGCGGACTTTTCCCGCAAACCAGCGCGGACCTCGATATTTCCCGCGCCAAGACAAGCGGCACGACGGCCAATTCCTATTCCTATGGCGTCAGCGGCACGCAGTTGATCTTCGACGGGATGAAGACCTTTAGCGAAATCAAGGCGGCTTCCGAAAGCGTGGCCGCGGCCGAAGCGAATTACCGGTTTGCCTCCACCACAGTACGGTTGAATCTGCGCGGCGCTTTCGTCAATCTGCTCAAAGCCCAGGAGCTTGTCAAGGTCAGCGAAGAGATCGTCAAGATCCGCAGGGACAACCTGGCGCTCATCCGTCTGCGTTATGAATCGGGGCTGGAACACCGCGGAGCGCTGTTGACCGCCGAGGCGAATTTCGCCGGCGCGAGTTTCGAACTGGCGCGGGCGAAGCGCAACGTGGAATTCGTCCAGCGGCAGTTGACCAAGGAATTGGGCCGCAAAGAATTTGTCCCGCTCGCTGTGGCCGGGGATTTTACGGCGCGCGAAACGGCCGTGGAGAAACCGGATTTTGACGCGCTGGTCAGAAATAATCCGTCCGTTTTAAACGCGCTCGCGCGGAAGAACGCCGCGTCTTTCGGCGTCCAGTCCGCGCGCGCCAATTTTTTCCCGACCGTTTCCGGGTCCGCGGGCGCGGAAAAATCCGGCGCGACCTGGCCGCCGGATAACGACCAGTGGAACGCGGGGGTAAGCGTTTCTTTGCCTTTGTTCGAGGGAGGCCTTAAGACGGCCCAGCTCGCGCAGGCGCGCGCGGCGTACCGGCAAGCCGGGGCGGATGAGCGCGGCGCGCGCGATAACGCCGTCGTCGGCCTGGAACGGACGTGGGCGGCGCTGAGGGACGCGCTGGAAACCGTCGATGTGCGGCGTAAATCCCTGGAAGCTTCCGAGGAACGTTCCAGGATCGCGCAGGCCCAGTATTCGACCGGTTTTATCGCCTTCGACGACTGGATCATCATCGAGAACACGCTGGTGGAAGCCAAGAAATCTTATCTGGAAGGCCAGGCGGACGCTTTGCTCGCCGAGGCGGCCTGGGTCCAGGCGAAAGGAGAGACGTTGGAATATGCGCCATAAAACGATAAAAGTTATTCTATGGATCGTGGTGGTGGCCGGAGGTGTTGTGTTCTGGAAGATGAACGCGCGATCTGCCGCACCGGGAAATGAAGTCACCCGTGAGATCCAACCGGTTGTTGGTAGTATCCAGAGCGTGATTTCTTCGACGGGTACAGTCTTGCCCAAGAACCGGCTGGAAGTAAAGCCATCGGTCAACGGCAGGATCGAGGAAATCCTGGTGAAAGAAGGCCAGGGCGTCCGGGCCGCGGAGACGCTGGCGTGGATGAGTTCGACCGAGCGGGCGGCGCTTTTGGACGCGGCGCGCGGACAGAATGAGGAGACTTTGCGCTACTGGCAGGAGGTGTATAAAGCGATCCCGCTCATTTCGCCGATCAACGGCGAGGTCATCGTGGCCAAGACCCAGCCGGGGCAGACCGTGACAACGGCCGATCCGGTCGTCGTGCTCTCGGACCAGTTGATCGTGCGCGCGCAGGTCGATGAGACCGATATCGGGAAGATCAAGGGCGGACAGCGCGCCGTGGTCAGCCTGGACGCGTATCCGGACACGAAGATCCCGGCGGTGGTCGGGCATATTTATTACGAGTCCAGGACGGTCAACAACGTCACCATTTATGAGGTGGACCTGCTGCCGGAGAACGTGCCGGAATTCTTCCGGTCGGGGATGAACGCGGCCGTTGATTTTATCGCGCGGAGCAAAGACAATGTCTTGCTGGTCCCCGGCGAGGCGGTCCTGCGGGAGAAGAACGGTAATTTTGTTCTGGTCAAAGATGCCGGCGGCCAAACCCAACAGCGGCCCGTCCATCTCGGAATTTCCGATGACAAGAACGTGGAGGTCCTTTCGGGGATCGACGCTTACGACACGATTGTCATCAAAACAAAGAAATATGCGCTTCCCCAAAGCAATGTGGGTACCAATCCCCTGATGCCGATACGTAACCAGAGAAGAAGCAGCCAGCAGCGATAGCGGCCGCATGATCGAATTAAAGAACATTTCGAAAACGTATTTGATGGGTACCTCCGAAGTCCACGCCTTGCGTAATGCCTCGTTGACAATTGCGCCGGGGGAATTTCTCGCCATCATGGGCCCGTCGGGTTCGGGCAAGTCCACGTTGATGCACATCCTGGGATTTCTGGACCGTCCCGATCGGGGAACCTATTCCTTCGAAGGAACGGAGTTGACCGGCCTATCCGACGATGAACTGGCCGTCATCCGTAACCGGTTGATCGGTTTTATTTTTCAGCAATTTCATTTGTTGCCGCGCATGACAGCCTTGGAGAACGTCGAGCTGCCGCTTATTTACGCCGGCAAACGGCACCTGAAGGAGAAAGCGAAAGAGAAAATCACGTCGGTCGGCCTTGAGGAGCGCCGGGGCCATCATTCCAATGAACTTTCCGGCGGTGAGCGCCAGCGCGTGGCCATCGCCCGGGCGCTGGTCAACGAGCCGCTCATCATCCTGGCGGATGAGCCGACCGGGAACCTTGATTCGAAAAATAAAGATGAGATCATGGGCATACTCAATGGTCTCAACCGGGAAGGCAAGACCGTGATCCTGGTGACCCATGAACCTGATATCGCGCAATACGCCCGGCGCGTCATCCATATGCGTGACGGTCAGATCATTTCCGATGAACCCGGAAGGGAACAATTGTCTGTCGCGGCATCCGTTTCCGCGGACACGACCATTAAAAATTTCTTGTCGAAGCCGGCGCGCGGCATCGGTGGGACGGAGTTTTTGGATTATTTCCGCCAGGCGGCCTCCGCGATGATCTCCCACAAGATGCGTTCGGTATTGTCGATCCTGGGGATCCTCATCGGCGTGGCGGCGGTGATTGCCATGCTGGCGCTCGGCGAAGGCGCCAAGACCGCCATCCGCGCGCAGTTGGCCGCGCTGGGATCGAACCTCTTGATCATCCGTCCGGGGTCGCCCAAGTTAAGCGGTATTGCCATGGAATCAGGCTCCATGACGCGGTTTACTTTTCAGGACGTGGAGACCATCCGCCGGATGGCGCGGGAAGTGCGGCGGGTCAGCGCTTACGTGTCCGGACGGGGACAAGTCGTTTACGGCAACAAGAACTGGAACACGCAAGTCGAAGGAGTGGATGTTGATTATTCGCCCATGCGCGCGGCTATTCCTGGCGTCGGACGCTTTTTCACGGGAGAAGAAGTAAAACTGCGCGAAAAAGTCGCCGTGCTGGGGACTACCGTCGCGCGGGAACTGTTCGGCGACATTGATCCCATCGGGGAAACGATCAAGATCAACCTGGTGAACTTCCGGGTCATCGGGGTTCTGCCGGAAAAAGGGGCCACGTCGTTTCGCGACCAGGACGACACCATTCTTGTTCCGGTAACGACCGCGATGTACCGGCTGTTGGGCAAACAATACGTGGACAGTATTTTCGTGGAAGCGCACGCGCCTGAAATGCTGGAACCATTGACGGGATCATTGGAACAACTGATCATCAAACAGCACCGTCTGCGCGAGGAAGACGAAGATTCCTTCCAGATCCGCAACATGGCGGATATCCGGCAAACGCTGGAGACGACGACCAAAACAATGTCCATGCTGCTGGGGGCGATCGCGGCGATCTCGCTTTTGGTCGGCGGTATCGGCATTATGAACATCATGCTCGTCTCGGTCACCGAGCGCACGCGCGAGATCGGACTGCGCAAGGCCATCGGCGCGAACAACCACGACATCTTGACCCAATTTTTGATCGAATCCATCCTCATGTCGGTTCTAGGCGGCCTCGGCGGGGTCGCCCTGGGCGCGGGGTCGGCGCTGTTGATCACGCTTATCGCGGGATGGAGCGTCAAGGTTTCTGTTTTTTCCGTGGTTCTGGCGACCGGCTTTTCGGTCCTGGTCGGAGTGCTTTTCGGGCTCTGGCCCGCCCGCCAGGCCTCGCGGCTGGACCCCATCGAGGCGCTGCGGTATGAGTAAGGAACATTTCCCGGTTTTTCTCGAACGCCTCAAGACGATCGTCGGCAATGAACGCTATGACCAGGTGGTCCAAAGTTTTTCCCGCCCCGAAATATTAAGTGTCCGCGTCAATACTCTCAAAACGACCCGTTCCGAGATCATCACCAGACTAAAAGAGCGCGATATTTCCTTCAAGGAAGTCCCTTGGTCGGCCGAGGCATTGATCCTGGAGGGGATCACGCGTGAGGGGTTGGGGAGAATGGACCTGATCAACGACGGGTCGCTTTACCGGCAAAGTCTTTCAAGTATGCTGCCGGTCTTGGTGTTGGCTCCGCGCCCGGGCGAGCGCGTGCTGGATATGTGCGCGGCGCCGGGAAGCAAGACCACCCAGATGGCCGCGTTGATGCGCGACGAAGGGGAGATTATTGCCGTGGAAGCCATCCGCGGAAGGTTTTATAAACTGAAATCCGTCCTCGCGCAATGCGGGGCCACGAATGTCGCGGTGAAATTGACCGACGCCCGGCGCTTTCGTTCGCCTGTTTTTTTTGACCGGATCCTCGTTGACGCGCCCTGCAGTTCGGAAGGGCGTTTCAAAATGAGTGATCCTGACACCTACGCTTATTGGAGTCCACGTAAAATTAAGGAGATGGTGCGCAAGCAAAGAGGATTACTGCTACACGCCAGCCGTCTTCTGAAACCCGGCGGGACGCTTGTTTACGCCACGTGCACCTTCGCGCCCGAAGAGAACGAGGGGGTGGTCGATTGGCTTTTGCGCAAGACCGACGGGAGATTATCTTTGGAACCCGTAGATTTCGTTGGCATCCCGGGTTACCCGCCGCTTGAAGGCTGGCTGGAAAGGAAATTTGACCGTCGGGTCAGGGATTGCTTTCGTATACTCCCCGGCGCGGAAATGGAAGGATTCTTTATCGCGCGATTTATTGCGTCAGGATGACGTCAGTCTCGGCGGGTTCGTAGATCCTCCGCGGACTTGTCGGGCGCGGGGCGGTTTTTTTAACAGAGGACTTCAGGTCTTTTCTGGGGACGACCGGCGCCAAGGGATCGTTCAGCGGGTCGATCAAGACGGGGCGCGGTCTTTTAGCCGTTTGCTGCGGTTCTTCAACCGGCTGCGGCGCGGCGGATCTCTCAACGGGATTTGAGGTAAGGTTTTTCATTTCCCCGGCGATCCAGCGGTTGACGAACAGTATCCCAGAGATGATACCGATAAAAACTACGATCATAATAGCTAAATTATTGTTTCCGCTTTTCACTGTGTTCCCCCTTCTTGCCAGACAAGTTTATCCGCGATATCGTTGCTGAAAGCGACAAAGGTATTGAGCGACGGAAAATACGGCGGGGCGCTGCCCGTTTCCATGCGTTCGTCGTACACGAAGTTACGCCCGTATCCGGAAACCTGTTGTCCGGTGGAGCCGTTAAATGTCCCGAACGCGCCGTAATCGTCGGAAACGATCCCTCCGAGGAGCGTGGCGGTCCCCCGAGGTGAGCCGCTGCTATAATTGTCGACTTGAAATACGCCCTGACGCGCCAGGATGGTGCTGTGGATCGAGATATCGTTGGGAGCGGAGGTACTGATGCGCACGTTACCGGCCCAGGAAACCAGTCCCAGCAGGTTCGTCGTCCCATCGGCGCTGGGAGGCACGTAGCCAACGGCCCCCGGCGTCCCCGACCCCGCGGTGTAATCCTGGTAAACAACATTATTGGTGATGATCATATCTCCGGCGCTGGCGACGGTCATCTGGGTGTCTTCCTGGACGGTCCCTCCCAAACCTGTGATGCTGCCCGTGGTGTAGATCAGCGTCCCGACGTCATCAATCCCGTCAGGGACCCCGTTGTACGTGTCCGTTTGCGTACCGACGACGGTTGTGGTGTTGTTGACCTGGTCAACGGTGATGGTGCGGGTCGTGCCGCCCTGGGTGATGGTGTACACGGGATTATTGTTGCCATCCACGGACATATTGACGGTTCCATCACCGCGGACGTAAATGCCGCCGGTCAGATTGCCGCCGCTGTTGGGGACATAAATACCGTCAGAGGAGAAGGTTTGTCCTCCCAATGCCTGGGCTTCCATATCGGTCTGTTGGCTCGAGGAGCTCAACGTGATCGTCCCGGCGTCGCGTTCGAAAGTGCTATTGAAAACGGGCACGTCGAGCGTGCCGTTGTAATCGGCGTCCAGGTTAACCGCCGAACCGCCATTGTAAAACTTGGCGTATTGATCGTTCTGCGTGATCAGGTCATCAAATGTCCCACTGGGGTTGAGAGCGAAATTGAACCGGTTGTTGGTATGGACCGGACCCGCGAAACGGGTCTTATCGGTGAACCAGACGTTGGTGCCGGATTGTGTCGTTTGGCTGTTGGTGAAAAGAGAAAATTTGGCGAAGTTGTCACGCTGGACGCGCACGGCGAAATCTCCGCTTAAGAGTATCTTCCCCAAGGTAGTGCCGGCGGTCCCCGTTGATTCAATACGGTAATTGTAAGAAAATTCCCAAACGTCAGGCGTGATCGTCAGCGGATCAGTTTTTTCCATCATGACGATCTTGTACTGATAGGTGTTGTCCCCGATCGCGGCGCTCGCGGTGTATTCGGCCTGGTCGCCGTTTTGCGTGAGGACCGGGACGTTGTTGCTGTCACGCACCGAATAGATCAGCCAGCCGATGCCATCGTCCGCGTTCACGTAACTGGTCGTGAAGCTGATGACGCTGCTGGGGTTCGCGCTGGCGATGGTGTTATTAAGAAAATTGTTGATGAGATTATCAAGTCCGTCCAAACCCGCTTGGGTGCCGCCGTGCGCCGCGTAGAAAGCTTTGGCATTTTCCCGTTCGCGGCTGGTCATATTGCGTTCGTTGATGGTCCGCACGACAAAAACGTCACCCAAACCCAGTAACACGGTCATGACGAACAGGACGATGACCAGGGCGGCCCCGCGATTATTCGACGGTGAAGCGTTATGTTGCCGTTTTATCTTTCGCATGGCGTTATCCTTTGTTCTTCATTTGTTCTTCAAACGCACGTTAAGGACGCGTGAAACCGTGATCTGCCGGTTTTGGGTCGTGTCCGCCAGGGCCGTTACGGTCAGGGTCACAATGTTTTGGTCCGCGCTGAAAACCGCCTGAAGGCCGGTCACATTTTCTGAAATGGTTTCTTCTTTGACCAGGGCGTTGACACTGTTACGTACCCGGCGCAAAAGCCGGTTGCTGGCGTTGATAACGTATTCCACGAATTTATTGCCGGTGATCGAGCAGGCCGTGCACGACCCCAACCAGTCGCCGTGAGACAGATGCGCGTCCAGGGCCGCGGGGGCGATCTCCAGGTCCTGCGTGTTCTCGGGATTTCCCGGAGGCAGATGGCAGATGCTGACTTTCCCGTCGGCGTTCAATGTTATATCCGATGGACAATTGGTCTTCCCCCAGCTTAAAGGGGCGCCCCAGTTCGTCACATCGCCGTTAGCGTCAATGGGAGTGTTACTGCACACGCACACAGGGATCGAGAAAGTCAGAATATCCGTCCCGTTGGCGCCGGTGTTGTCACCGATCGTCATTTGCATGATGCCGTTACCGTCCTCGCCGGATTCTCCCAATTCCGCCGCCACCCGTTGCAAAGTTTGACGCAGGGCTTCCTGCAGGCGGATCTGCGTGTCGGTCGTTGACCAGGCGGATTGTCCCGCCAAGAGCGCCGAGTACATGCCGATGGTGATCACGGAAAAGATCAGCGTGGTTACCATCAACTCGACTATTGTAAAGCCTTGAGCTTCTCTCATAAGGGGCCTTTTAAAGAATTACGTCGTGTCATAAATGTAAGTAGTCATCTCTACCGGAGAATCGAGGACGCCGTTACCGTTGGCGTCTTCACCGGCGTTTAAAGCGCCGTTAATGTTCGTGTCTTCGCCCATGACCCGGCCGTTTTTCTCCCGCCAGCAGAATACCAAGGTGACCCGCAGCAGGTCGGCATCGAGGCTGGTCACGTACGTGACTCCCGTACCGTTGACGCCGGCGGCGGTAAATGTCGTATTATTGTACGTTGTGAAAATATTGGCGAACGGCGTATTTTCAATAGAGGCCAGCTGGTTTTTGGCCGCGTTGACCGCCGTCGAAGAGTGGCGCGCCAGCTCGCTTAATTCGATGCACCGAAAAAAGACAATGATGGTCCCGGCGAACGTGAACGTGAAAATAAGGGTCGCGATCATCAGTTCGGAGAGGCTGAATCCTTTATTGTTTGAAAGTTTTATGGGCATTGGTTTTCCATTCTCACCCCAACTGATTCATCACGGAGATGGTTCATGTTTCGTGATGAATCAAAGCGTTGGGGTTATGTCGCCCAGAGGGGCGACATAAAAAAACCCATCCGCGGTTCGGATGGATAGGTTTCTGTAATAGGATCGAAACTCACGCATTCGTTCGCGGTAACTGGCTGCCCTCCAGAATATGAAGGACCCTTTAGTTTTGCGTCCCCGCCTTGCGACGGGTTTGCCTTTGGGGTGTTCTCTGCTGTAAGTATAACACATGGCACCTGGTTCTACCAATGCCCGGCCACTTCGGGAGTGGCCGGGCATATCACTCTATCGGCTGCCCATATTCGTCAAAATAAAAAGCCGCCCGCAGTGCGCCGTCCTGATTATAGGATCTTTTAAAGCCGGTTTTTTCACTGTTGGTCAGATTCCATTCGTATTTCAGGATCCCGTCCTTGTAATACACTTTACCGACGCCTGTTTCTTTCTTGTCAGATTGTTCCCTGGCATCGGCGTAATCGACCTCAAGGCGGATGCCGCCGTCATTGTAGTATTCTTTTTTCCATAATAATTTGCCCTGGCGATAATAAGCCTCGGCATTCATCCGGCCGTTGGCAAAATAGGTTTGTGAAGACCCTTCTTTTTTTCCCCATGTATAATGTTCAACACCATAGGTGTTCTTTGATTCATCGACAAAATCAACCCTTCCTCGCGGGACCTCGCCGGTTGACTCTACGACTTTTTCATTGACAATTTTTTGCCGGGCAATTTCCTCTCCATTCAGGTAAAAGATGCTTTCGATGTAATCCCTGCCCGGGGAGAGTTTGTCCTTGCGCACGATCTTTTCGCCGGGTTTTCGGCGCGATTCTTGCCCCGCGGCGGGTGGGGCCGCCGGTGTGATGTGGGCGGCGGAGCCGTGACGCGGAGTTTTGGTGATTACGGATACTTCACGCCCGATACGGTCATTGATTGTTTTGATGGCGGCCAACGCGGCGAAGCAGAGAGCAACGATGATCCACAAACGTTTATTTGTCATGACATGCTCTTATATTTTTCGCCAGGAAACCGTCTTCATGACCCATGTGGCGTCCTGGCCGATCAGTCCGGCAGGGAGGTGATTAATGATGTCGGGGACCTGGAAAACCGATGGGACGTTCGTTCCCATGTTGAAATAGTTGGAGACGATAGTCCCTACGATATCCGTTTGCTTCTGCGCGTTGACCGTACCTTCGGCATAAAACAGGCCCATGACGTCGATATTGGCCTCATTGAACCCGATCGTATTGGGCGTCATAATGCCGAGGATATTGGCGGGGAAGGAATTGTTCCCGTTTGTAACCAGATTGGCGTTGATCTGGACATTGCCCTCGGCGAGGATAGCGCCGCTTCCGGTATAGGTGACGGTCTTGTCGCTTCCGGCCGCGCTCATATTC
Source organism: Candidatus Omnitrophota bacterium (assembly GCA_003522725.1). GTDB lineage: Bacteria > Omnitrophota > Gorgyraeia > Zapsychrales > Zapsychraceae > UBA10015. Next base: position 23,443 of record DPIG01000045.1, on the reverse strand, counting down.
AAGCTGCCGCCGTTATCGATATAAACGATCCCCGAAACGGTCATGTTCCCGTCGCCGTCCATGCTTATACTGCCTTTAGCGCTGGAGAAGGAAAAGGTTGAATCAGGCGTTATACTCGCCAGCGTCGTCAAATCCGCGGCGGCGCTGATGACCAGGGCGTTGGCTTCAAGATACCCTTGATAGGTGCTGTAGCCGCCGTAAGGGTCCGACAAGCTTGGGAACGACACCGTATCCCCCAGATCATAGGCGCTGCTGGACCCGTTATCGGAATGAACATTCGCCGTCCCCTGGCTTCCGCCGTATCCATCGGTCACGTAGGCGGCGTCGATGGTTTCCTTGTAGGCGTTGCCCGCGGCATCCGCCTCGCCGGCCGTCGCTGAACCGCTTAACCCGACGATCCCGCGCTTGACCCGGAGGACGGCACTGAGGGTTTCCACGGTTTCACCGTTGACCGTGGTTGTGGGAAGCGCGGGGACCTTCGCTTTTAGATCCGCCGCAAGATCTTCATAGTTATTGCCGATGATCTCGGACGTGCCTCCCAGGTCAACAACCAGGTCGCTGCTTTGAAGGCCTGTGCCTAAGATGTGCACCGATCCGCGGATGTTCACATTGCCGTTGATCATTGCGCCGGCGGCGCCCCCGCCGGCGAATATGGCGTTGTTCCATGGCGAAATGCTGACGATCTTGGCGTAAATTTCAATGGTCTGCTGGCTATCCCCTAATGTCCCTGTGGAACGGACCCAGATGGCATCGCTTATACCGCTGACATTTTTTAATTGTACGGCATAGGACCCGCCATTGAGAGAAGTGGATCCATACCCGGTAGCGTAGAAGCTGGCCGTATCAGGCCCGATGGCCAGGCCGTTGATATCACCGTCTGCCCAGCCGGGACTGTCGGCGTCGTTGATGAAATCTTGTCTTAAATCATAGAGGGCCCGCTCGATCCCTGCCTCGGCGATATGAAAGGCCAGGGTTGTCCTTCGCTGGCGTTCGGCGATCCGGCTCTCGTTGACGCTCATGGCGATGAAGGCCGCGCCCAGGGCAAGCAAAACAAAAATAACGAGGTAAGAGAGGATCAGCAGGCTGCCTTTGTTGTCACGCAATTTTTTCCCCGTGAACCAGTCCGCCTTTGGCGGACGGTTCAGGGTTCCGCCCCACGGGGCTTCACATAGAAACTGTTTGTTTTTCATCATCAGTTCCTCAAAAGAATTTTTAAGGTCAGACTTGGCGCCTTTTCCGTCAACATTTTTCTGCGGAGAGTGGTTTTCTGCGTCTGGATCGAAACGTTCACCACATTTGCCGTGCTGGTCTGGCGGCTGAATTGCAACGATTGTATGTTTTGGGCAATGACGGACGCTGTCTGCGCGCCGACCTGTCTTAGCAGTTGAGTCCCGCCGGTCCCTCCCAGGAAATAACGGGTTGTGCTGGAGTCCCATACCAGATTGCCGCCGGAAACCCCCGCCGACTTGCGGAAGGTGATGCTCGTATACGCGTTGCCGTCTGCCGGTACGTCGACGATAGAGGCCGATCCGGCCTGGCGAAGGTCCTGGCTCATCCGGTCCATGGCCTTGCGCAATTCCTGTTGTAATTCCACGCGCGCGCTGTTGGTCTCCCAGGAATCTGACCCGGAGATCAGGAGGCTGTAGCATATCCCGAGGATGAAAGCGAAAATGATCACAGTGACCATCAGCTCGACCAGGGTGACGCCCTGATGGTTTTTGAAAGGCCGATCTTTTACAGGAATGTGACGCATTTTATCCTCTTTATGGACGTTCATCGTTCGGCAATAAGGCCTGTCAACGCGGTCGACAAGCTCCGGCCGTTTTTATTCTGCCAGTTCACGTTGATTTGGGTTTGCAACAAACTTGAACTGCCCCCGAACTGACTTATCGTGACTGTCCCGGTCCCCGTGAGGTTGGTTAACGTGAATGTGTTCCCGGGTGTTCCGCCGGAAGCGTAGTCGACGGCAACGGTGCTGAAATCATGGCCGCGTATTTCTTCCATTTTATTCTGGGCCTCGTTGATGGCGAGGGTCGTATTTCCGGCGGCCTCCGCCAGTGTTGAACAATAGATAAAAAGTTGCAATAATCCCACAATCACAACGGCCAGAATCCCGATGGCAATCAGGACTTCCACGAGCGTGAAGCCTCTATCCGCCGCAGATTTACGGAGGCGGATAAATCGCGGAGTTTCATTATTTAAAAGTTTTACGGGCATTTAGTTCCTGTCGGGTTTTTGGTTCGCCGTACGGCGAACCAAAAAAAACCCATCCGCGGTCCGGATGGATAGTTTCTTTACTGGGTTCGAAACTTACGCATTCGTTCGCGGCAACTGGCTGCCATGTACCATACGGTACATGGCCCTATAGCTTTGCGTCCCCGCCTTGCGACGGGTTTGCCTTTGGATTGTATTCTGGTACAAGTATAGCACATGGCGGGGAATTTCAACAATCGGTGTCCTCGGCGCGTATAATATTCCGACTTTTCGCTTTCTATTGATGTGATTGTATTTTATACTAAAAGTCACGCAAATACTTATGAAACGTAAAAATTTTATCATTACAAAATTTTTAATGTCCGCGGGCGTCGTCTGGACCGCCGCCGTCCTGGCCGCTGCGGCTTGGGGACAGTCGATGACGGACGAGGCCCAGGCCATTTATGAATCCTGTAACCCCAGCGTGGTGCAGATCCAGGTGATCGATCTGGCCACGGGCAAGAAGACCTCGATCGGTTCCGGTTTTCAGTTCACGCCCGAAGGGCATATTGCCACCAATTTCCATGTCGTTGCCGAGGCGGTGCATTCGCCGCAGCGCTTTCGCGTCGAATCGGTCCGTCACGACGGGGTCACTGACCCCGCGGACGTCCTGGACATCGACGTCATCCACGATCTGGCGGTCATCCGCGGCCATGAAAACCAGGCAGCGTATCTTTCCCTGGGGCATTCGGATCTGTCCAAGGGCACGCATATTTATTCAATGGGAAATCCTTTTGACCTGGGGATGAGCATCGTGGAGGGGATTTACAACGGGTTGATGGAAGATTCCCTTTACAAAAAGATTTTGTTCTCCGGGTCCATTAATCCGGGGATGAGCGGCGGCCCCGCCTTGAACAAGGCCAGGGAGGTCATCGGGATCAATGTGTCGACCGCGGGCAACGAGGTGAGTTTTCTTGTCCCCGTGGAACATCTGGAGGAATTGTACGCGCGCGTTCTGGCCGCGCCACCCACGCCAGGCCCTTCCGGTGTATCTGGTTCGCAGTGGAAAGAGTGGATCGCGGGACAGCTCACGGAAAACCAGGACCAGTACCTCAAGCGTTTACTGGATCCCGCCTGGGATACCCTGGAGGTCGGCGAGGCGAAAGTCCCGGGGGAGCTCTTGAAGGTTTTCAAGTGCTGGGGCAAATCCGAAGACAAAGAAAAAGATTTGTACAATTACGCTTACATCAGTTGCTCAACGAGCGATACGATCTTCCTTTCGCCGGGGTTTTCGACGGGCAATATCCTTTATAAATATTTCTGGCTTGCCAGTAAGGGGCTTAACCCGATCCGGTTTTACAATTTGTACGAAAACCGGTTTCGGGTCCCCAACCCTTATGAGAATGCAGGAGAAGAGGACGTAACGAATTTTCAATGTGATAACGATTTTGTTGTTGTCGGGTGGCGGGACNNTTGCGGGAGTACAAGACCTTCGAGGGGCCGGAGGTCCGCATCGGCCGGGGTTACGGCAATGATCTGATCTTGGGAGACCCGCATGTTTCCGCTGAGCATCTGATCGTGCGAAGCGGGAGCGCGATCGGCGGCCCCGGCCAGGAGCCGGGCGGCTGGCTCATCGAGGACGTGAGCCGCGAAAACGGCATGTATGTGCGCAAGTTTTCCAGGGTGATGGAGCAGGCGCGCCTCGGTTCCGGCGACGAAATCGTCATCGGCCGTACGCGGCTGCGTTTTTTAAGCCCCGGACATCCGGTCGCCGCGACAAAATTGCTCATCCCGACCCACCCGTTCTTTCAGAGGATCGAAAAGCCCATCAACACGTTGTCGATCCTTTTGGTGTGTACCATGATCTTTACGGCCCACGTGTACATGACCAGCCTGGAGGACGTTTCCATCCCGAAACTGGCCTCCGGATCTCTGGGATTCTTGTTTGCCGTCTTCACGTGGGCGGGGCTGTGGGCCTTCGCCGGGCGGATGATCAAGCATAAGCCGCAGTTCGCGGCCCAATTAAGTTTAAGCCTTTTGTTCATCGTCGCCGGACTGGTGCTCACCAACGTCAGCGAATACGCCGGATACGCCCTCAACAGTATCATCGTTGAGATCGTCCTGGCCGCGGTCTTTTTTAGCGGGCTGGGCACGGCGTTCCTGGTTGGAAACATGACGCTGGCGACCAACGTATCTTTGAGGAAACGGATCGCCGTCTGTTCCTCGATCTCTTTGGGGATCATCGCGATCCTCGCGCTTCTGTATTACAGCTTCAAGGACGAATTCAATCCCAACCCGATTTATTTTGCCACCTTAAAGCCGCCGTTTGCCAGGATCCTTCTTCCCGCGGGAAAGCTATCGGGTAACCGCTCCGTGGACCAGTTCCTGACGCAAACCGCCGGCATCTTCGAGTTCCCCGACAAGATTAAAAAAAGCGCGGGTTATTAAAAGCGGCGATTGACTGTTTTCTTCGTTTGTGTTACTTTATTTTCCTGCCAAAGTCGTTAAGGAGCGAGATGATCAAGGACCGTCTGGCACAAGTCCATAAAGATATCGAGACCGTCTGCAAGCGCATCGGCCGCAATCCCAAAGAGATTATTTTGGTCGGCGCGAGCAAATACGCGGATGCCGCCCAGATCAAGGAATCCGTCGCGGCCGGGCTCAAACATATCGGGGAAAACCGCGTCCAGGACGCCTTGGAGAAGTTTGCCATCCTGGATAAAGAGCACGTCCACGTCACCCGGCATATGCTCGGACACCTGCAGACGAACAAGGCCAAACACGCCGTTGAGATCTTTGACCTGATCCAGTCGGTGGACAGTATCCACCTGGCGGATGAAATTGAAAAGCACGCGGCAAAACTCAACAAGATGGCAGAGATCCTGGTGGAAGTGAACACCTCCGGCGAAGATCAGAAATTCGGCGTCCCCCTGGACGGGGTTCTGCCTTTGATCGAGGAGATCAGCCGCTGTGAACATATCCGCCTTTCGGGGTTGATGACCATGGCGCCGTTTACCAAAGATCAGGGCGTGATCCGGAAGTGTTTTCGTGATCTCCGGGAATTATTCGACGCCGTTGAAGACGAGTACGCCACCCATCCGCGTGTCGAGATGAAGTGTCTTTCGATGGGGATGACGGAAGATTACGCGATCGCCATCGAAGAGGGGTCGAATATGGTGAGGATTGGGAGAGCGATATTTAAAGAGTCGTAAGTCGTAAGTGATAAGTCGTAAGTGGGATGGGGTAATGGTTTTGGTTTTTACTTACGACTTATGACTTGCCACTTACCACTGGACTGGATATCCCAATGAACAAAACAACTATCGGTATTGTTGGCGGCGGAAATATGGGAGCGGCGATCCTCGCGGGGATCGGCCTGAAGTTTGCCGTGCGCGTCTGCGAACAGGATGCCGACCGCGCCGGGTTCTTAAAACGCCGGTTTCGTGCAAAGGTCGCTGATCTGGCGGCGGTCGCCTCGGGGTCGTGTATCATTATTCTCGCCGTCAAACCGCAGAATTTTGAAGATGTCCTGGGAGGGTTACGTTATTATGTGCGCCAAAACCAAGTGATCATCTCGATTGCCGCCGGAATGACTTGTCGTTATATCGAAGGGCGTTTAGGGAAAAAAACACGTGTCGTGCGCACTATGCCGAATTTGCCGGCGCAGGTCGGCGAAGCGGTCACGGGAATTTGTCGAGGTAAATTTGCCACAGCCGCGGATATAAAAACGGCCCGGCAGATTTTCAATTGCATCGGGAAAACGGTCGTGGTTGAGGAGCGCTTCATGGACGCGGTCACGGCTGTCTCCGGCAGCGGGCCGGGGTACATTTTTTATTTTGCCGAATGCCTGGAAAAAGCGGCACGGGCGTTGGGATTAACCCCGGTTATGGCCAGGGAATTGGTGACGCAGACATTGAAGGGAAGCGCGCGGCTTCTGGAACGATCCGGCGAAGGCGCGGATGTTTTGCGCGCGCGCGTAACTTCCAAAGGCGGAACCACGCAAGCGGCTCTCGCGGTTTTCGAAAAACACAAGATGGGAAAGATCGTTCAGCAGGCCCTCGCGGCGGCGAGCAAACGGGCGAAAGAACTTTCTAAATAGTCGTAAGTCGTAAGCTGCAAGTCGTAAGCCAAAACCAAAAATTTTTGCTTACCACTTACGACTTATCACTTACCACTAAACAAGGTGGATAGAATGGCGAAAGTCGGCATCATCGGCGGCAGTGGTTTATACAAAATGGAAGGGCTGGAGCAGGTCGAAGACCTCACAATCATCGATACTCCTTTCGGGCCGCCATCGGACCATTTTTTGACCGGTAAAGTGGACGGGACTGATGTGGTCTTTTTGTCCCGTCACGGCCGCGGGCATCATATTTCTCCCGGCGAGATTAATTACCGGGCGAATATTTTTGAACTCAAGCGTCTTGGCGTGGATGCCATCATTTCGGTTTCGGCCTGCGGGAGCATGAAAGAAGAGATCAAACCGATGGATTTCGTGGTGCCGGACCAGTTCATCGACCGCACCAATTCCGGCCGGGCGGCCACTTTCTTTACCGGCGGCATCGTCGCGCATGTCTCGATGGCAGAGCCGGTTTCTCCGGAATTAACCGGCGTTCTCATCGGCTGTTGCCGCGAACTCGGCGCGACGGTTCACTCAAAAGGCACATATGTCAATATGGAAGGGCCGCAATTTTCAACAAAGGCCGAATCGAATCTTTACCGCAGCTGGGGCGTCGATATCATCGGCATGACAAATATGGTAGAAGCCAAACTTGCCCGCGAAGCAGAGATCGCGTACGCCTCGTTGTGCGCGGTGACGGATTACGACTGCTGGCATTCCGGGCATGATAGCGTCACCGTGGATATGATCATCTCGTATTTGAACAAAAATATCGAAACAGCCAGGAAAATTATCGGACTGGCTGTTCCCCGCATCGGCAAAATTACCCAATTCACCGCCCAGGACGCCTTGAAACACGCCATCATGACCGACCCGGCCCAAATCCCGGAACAGAAGAAGAGGGAACTGCAGATTATTGTTGGAAAATACATTAAGTAGGGGATAGTTTTTGCCCTGAACCCTGAACCCTGAACCCTGATGATTGACTACCAGAAAACTCTCAACTTACCGAATACCCCCTTCGCCATGAAGGCGGGCCTGGCGCAGAAAGAGCCCACATATTTAGAGAAGTGGCAGGCCGAGGGGTTGCAGGCGAAGATCCGCGCCAAGGGCAAGGGGCAAAAACGTTTTATCCTCCACGACGGCCCCCCGTACGCCAACGGCGACATCCACATCGGCCACGCGCTCAATAAAATCCTCAAGGACATGATCGTCAAATTCAAGACCATGCAGGGGCTCGACAGCCTTTATGTCCCTGGCTGGGACTGCCACGGGCTTCCCATCGAGCATCAATTATTCAAAGAATTAAAACAGAGAAAAGGCGGGATCGATTGCGTGGATTTCCGCAAGAAGGCGCACGCGTACGCGATGAAATACGTTGAAATTCAGAAAACGGAATTCAAACGCCTCGGCGTGTTCGGGGAATGGGACAATCCGTATTTGACCTTGAGCCGCGACTATGAATACTGGATTCTAAAGTCGCTGGCGACGCTGCACGAAAAAGGATATGTCTACCGCGGGCTCAAACCGGTCAACTGGTGCTTCCAGTGCGAGACCGCGCTCGCCGAGGCGGAAGTGGAATACGAAGACCATACCTCGCCGTCGGTTTACGTGAAATTCAAGGTCAATAACGTTGAGAAGGCTTTGGGCAAGAAACTTTCCAAGCCGTTGTGTTTGCTGGTCTGGACAACGACCCCTTGGACGCTGTTGGCTAACGTCGCGGTCGCGGTGCACCCCCAATATTATTACGATGTTGTCGATATGGGTGATGAGTATTTGATCATCGAGGAATCTTTGCGGTCTAAGGTATTAGAGAAGGCCGGGAAGTCGGGTAAAAGTGAATTCAAAATTACTCAAAAAGAATTAACGGCCATGACGTATGACCATCCTTTTGGCATTCGTCCGAATTGCCGCGTCGTCGCCGTGGATTATGTCACCAAAGAAGACGGCACGGGGCTGGTGCACACGGCGCCCGGCCACGGGCAGGATGACTTTCAGACGGGTCTTAAGCATGGATTAGAGGTCCTGATGCCCGTCAATGACAGCGGCGTTTACACCCGGGAGGCGGGGCATTATGCCGGCGAGCATGTGTTCAAGGCCAACGAAAAAATCATCGAAGAATTAAAAATGAAAGGTGTCTTGTTCGCCAGCGAGAGCGTGGCGCATTCGTATCCGCACTGCTGGCGCTGTAAAAAGCCAATCATCTTCCGCGCCACGAAGCAATGGTTTTTGAAGATCGATCACGACAAATTGCGCGAGCGTCTCCAGGAAGCGATCGCCAACGACGTGCAGTGGGTCCCGCCGGCCGGCAAGGAGCGTATCGCGGCCATGGTGGCCACCCGCCCGGACTGGTGTCTGTCCCGTCAGCGGTATTGGGGCGTGCCGATCCCCGCGCTGGTTTGCCACGGATGCAAGGACGAACATAAATTATTCCCGGAGGTCATTGCGCATTTCGCGAAGATCGTCCAGAAAGAAGGGACCGACGCGTGGTTCGAGAAAGACGTCAAACAATTGCTCCCCACAGGATTCCGTTGTCCGGATTGCGGCGGAAGCGATTTTAAGAAAACGCACGACATCCTGGATGTCTGGTTCGATTCCGGCGTCAGCCACCAGGCGGTCGTTAAAGCCATGATGGGGATGGATCTTCCGGTTGACCTTTATCTGGAAGGGTCCGATCAGCACCGCGGGTGGTTCCAGTCGTCCTTGATTCCGGCGATGGCGATGGAGGGCAAGCCGCCTTTCAAGGGCGTTTTGACGCACGGGTTTGTGGTCGACGGCGCCGGGCGCAAGATGTCCAAATCGCTGGGCAATGTTATTTCGCCTCTGGATCTGATGAAAAACAGCGGCGCCGACATCGTGCGGCTGTGGGTGGCATCGAGTTCCTATGAAGAAGACATCCGTATTTCCAAAGAGATCCTGGAGCGCCTGACGGATTCTTACCGTAAAATTCGTAACACCTTCCGATACCTTTTGGGGAATCTTTACGACTTTGACCCGGCCCGAAACATGCTGGCGTACAATCAGTTGCTTGATCTGGACCGCTGGGCGCTGGGCCGTCTTTACGCGACGATGGCTGAATTAAAAGGTGATTTTGAGCGTTATCAATTTGCGAAGGTCACAAAATCGATTTATGCTTTCTGCAACGAGGATCTCTCCAGTTTTTATCTTGACATCCTGAAAGATCGGCTGTATACTTCTGCCGCAAATTCACCAGAAAGACGAAGCGCGCAGACCGTTCTTTATCATACCCTCAATTATCTGGTTAGAGTATTGGCCCCGGTGTTAAGTTTTACGGCGGAGGAGATTTTCGAAGCCATGCCCAAAGATTCGGAGATGGAATCCGTGGCCAGCGTTCATTTATTGGATTGGTTGGTTGTGCCAGGAGACTGGCACAACCAAGAAATTGAGGAAAAGTTCAAACGGTTGGCGGCGATCAGGCCCGATGTTTTGAAAGCCATCGAGGAAAAACGTCAGGCCGGAGAAGTGGGGAGCTCGCTGGAAGCGAAGATCCTCATCAAAACCGGCAGTCGAAGTGAATACGATTACCTCAAGAAACATGAAGACGCGCTTCCGGCGGTATTTATCGTTTCCCAGGCCGCCGTTGATCATGTCCCGAATTCTGGAGAACCCGCGGCGGGAAGTTCCGCGCGGCAGATTGTTGTTCAAAAAGCTGACGGCCACAAATGCGGCCGCTGTTGGAATTACCGCACCGATGTCGGTGAAGATTTCGAACATCCGAGTTTATGCGGACGTTGTACGGCAAACGTAAAGTCCCGACGGTCTCTTGATAATTCTGTAACGTAGTCGGGACTCCGATTTCAACAATAAATATTCAGGAAACATCGGAGGAGTACGCGCATGACGCAGACAAAGTTGGATAAAAAGAAGCTGGAGCTTTACAAGAAGTTTCTCCTGAAACTTAAAGAAGATTTTTTGTATGATATCAATAATATCGCGCAGGGACATAACGGCGGCGTGGACAGCGAGTCCCGGGACGTCTCGGGCCACGTGCAGCATATGGCCGATGTCGCCACCGACATGTACGACCGCGAATTCAGCCTGGGGCTGGCCTCCAACGAGCGTGAAGTCCTGCAGAAAGTCGACGTCGCGTTAAAGAAAATCAAAGACAAAAGTTACGGCATCTGTGCGGAGTGTTCCAAACCGATCCCCGAAGCGCGCTTAAAGGCCCTTCCTTACGTTGAAACCTGCTTGAAGTGTCAGGAAAAAATTGAATCCGACCGAAGATGAGAGATCTGAAACGATCTCAATGGAGCGTTTCGCTGGCGTTACTTGTCACCTTCGCCGTAATCTTCCTTGACCGTATTACGAAAATATTCTTTTCCGGCTTGTTGGGCTTAGGCGAATCTCTGCCGGTCATCCCGCACGTTTTTCACGCGACCCTCGTTCACAATACCGGTATCGCCTTTGGCTTCTTTCGTGACCAAGGCATCGTCTTTATCATTATCCCCGTCATCGCGGTCGTCCTGCTGGTCTTCAACGTTTATTATTATCGCCAGAACAATGAAGTCCTTAACCGTCGTTATGTCATCGCTTTTTCTCTGATATTGGGAGGAGCGATGGGAAATTTGTTCGATCGGATTGCCTACGGTTATGTGGTCGATTTTATCGATTTTCGCGTCTGGCCGGTGTTTAATATCGCCGACAGCGCGATCACAATCGGCGCCGTGATCATCGCCTGGCAATGTTTCCAGTTATCGGAGAAGTGAAGTGTTCCCCGTCATCTGCCGATTTGGTCCCGTCACCGTTTATTCCTATGGTCTTATGCTGGCCGTCGCCGCCGTGGTCTGTACTTTTCTGGCCTCACGTGACGCGAGGAAAATCAACATCCCTGCCGGGGTCATTGCGGATCTTGTCTTTTGGACGGTTGTCACGGGGGTTTTAGGCGCGCGGCTTTTTTATATTTTGCTCAATCACCGTTTCTTCATGGATCACCCGCTGGAGATCGTCATGATCCAAAACGGCGGCCTGGCCTGGCACGGAGGATTGATCGCGGCGACACTGGCCGGCCTCCGGTTCATCCATCGAAAGAGATTACATTTGCCGATGATGCTCGACCTGGTCGCGCCTTACGCCGCCTTGGGCGAATCCATTGGACGGATCGGTTGTTTCTTGAACGGCTGTTGTTATGGGCGAGAGGTTTCCTGGGGGATTTATTTTCCCGTTCACCACACGCGTCTTCATCCCACCCAGCTTTACACGATGGCGGGGCTGTTTATCCTTTTTATCATCCTGCGGCATTACCGGAAAGTATCCAAAATTCCCGGGGATGCCTTTGTCATGTACCTGTTCGGGGCTTCATTGTTGCGGTTCGTGATCGAATTCTTCCGGGCCGACCATTACATCCTGGTCATGGGCTTAAGCGTTTATCAGTGGGTTTGCATCGCCATTTTAATGACAGCTCTTTATGTCCATCTACGCCTTAAAAGTCGAACCTGAACACGACCGCGAACGCCTGGATGTTTATTTAACGCGGGCGCTTCCTGATATCCCGTCGCGCAGTTTTGTCCAGAAACTTCTGGAGGCCGGCGCTGTCCTGGTAAACAAGGAAAAAGTCAAGGCCCATTACAAAGTGCGCGCCGGCGACAACATTGACGTGGACGTCGCGCAAGAACTTCTGGACCCGCACCCGATCGCCCCGGAGAACATCCCGCTGGATATTTTTTATGAAGACGAATTTTTGCTGGTCGTCAATAAACCCGCCGGGATGTTGGTCCATCCCGCTCAAGGGGTTTATTCCGGGACCCTGGTCAACGCGCTTTTGTTCCATTGCCGTCAACTTTCGGATTTTCCGCCGAAGGCGGACCCGCCTCCGGCGGGTAATATCGCCATGCGTCCGGGGATCGTGCACCGTTTAGACAAGGAAACTTCGGGGTTGATGATCGCGGTTAAAGACAACCAGACGCACGCGCAGCTGGCCAGGCAGTTCCAGAAACACAAGGTAAAAAAGCGATATATCGCGCTGGTCGAAGGCGAGGTGGAATTTGATGAAGGTATTATCGACGCGCCTTTGGGGCGGCACTCCATCCACCATGACCTGCGGGGCGTTCAATATGATGACGCGGCCAAAGACGCTGTTACATTCTATCGTGTGATCAAGCGGCATAAAGGCGTGACGTTGATCTCTCTTTTTCCCAAAACGGGCCGGACGCACCAGTTGCGCGTGCACATGAACCATATTCATCACCCGATCCTGGGCGACGCGAAATACGGCCGTAAAGGAAGCTTCCCGCGGCTGGCGCTGCATGCCCAGGCGATCGGATTTGAACATCCTCACTGGAAGTGTTTCCTGGAATTTTCTTGCCGGCCGCCCGGGGCCTTTTTACAAAAGGCCGGCTTATAGAGCGCCCCGGAAAATCAAATTCCAGCTTTACTTGTCTGTTTTTTTACATATAATGTAAGAGGAAACCTACCAATAACTTAAAGAGGAAGACAAAACCTATGAAGATCAACAAAAATTCTTCCGGTAAAGTTCTGGTCATTTTTCTCGTCATTTTTGTCATCCTTTCGCTTTCGCTCGCCGGTCTCGCCATGTTTTTCTTAAGTAAAGAAAAAGAAAGAAGAATATCCACGGAAACCGCTTTGGAGCAGAGCGTCGCCAATGCCGTAAAACTGGAAGCTAAATTGCAGGACGCCATCAAACAGGGATTTCTGTTGCAGGAAAAGAACAAAGAGGCCGATGAAAAGATCAACGGCCTGCTGGATGAACTGGAATTGCAGGAAGGTATCCGGGAGGAGTTGAAGAAGGAAAATCAGGCGCTCAAGGAAAAATTCGAAACGGAAGCCAGGGCCAGGGCGGAATTGCAGGAGAAAATAGACAGCAACGCGCAGGCCGCGCAAAGGTTGCCCGATCTGGAGGCGCAGTTGCAGACTGAACAAGGTGTCCGTCAGGAGCTCGAACAAAAATTGAGCGCCGCCGAAGAACGCGCGAAAACACTGGAAGAGGCTTTGTCCAAAATGCAGCAGCAGGGTATCGAGTCGCCGGCACCGATAGAAACGGCCCCTGCGGTACAGCAGCCTCAAGAAGAAACGGCGCCCGTCGTTGAGCAAGAAAAATCCGAAAACAAAAAAGAAGAAGTCCAGCTTGAAAAGATCGTGGTCGCTCCAGCCAAGGCGGTCCCCGAGGGACGCGTTGTCATGGTCGACGGAGAAACGGAATTCGTCATCGTTAACCTCGGCGCCAATCACGGCATCAAGGAAGAGCAGATTTTATCCGTTTCCCGCGGTAAAGACCTTCTCGGGGAGATCAAGATCACCCGCGTCCAGCCGGAGATGTCCGCCGCCGATTTCATCCCGCCATTGACGAGCCGGCAAGTCCGCAAGGACGATTCGGTTGTTATCAAATGATCCTTCAGGTTCAGCCTGCGCCCGTCTTGCGTGGATCCGTCCGGCTTCCCGCTTCCAAATCCCATTCTATTCGCGCGTTTCTGATTGCTTCGTGTGGAGGGGCCTCGCGCATCCAGTATCCATCGGATTGTGACGACGCGAAAGTCGCCATGCGCGCCGCGCGTAAATTAGGCGCGCGGGTAACGCGCCTGAAATCCGGCGCGTGGCAGGTCACGGCCAGTGCCCATCCGCCCTGTTTATCCAATATCAATGTCCAGGAATCCGGCACCGTTTTACGGCTTCTTTTGCCTTTACTCGCGTTGCGTGGTTCAAAAATCGTGATCGATGGGAAAGGAACACTTAGGGGCCGTCCCAATCTTTTTTTGACGCGCGCGTTGCGCGCGATGGGTGTCCGCATCCGCGGGGCCGGAGAAAAGGAGAGCGTCCCGATCCGATTGAGCGGGGGGACTCTTCGGGGCGGCGATGTCCGTGTCAATGGCAGTCTTAGTTCCCAGTTCATATCCGCTTTATTGATCGCCTGTCCTCAACTGGACCATCCCACGCGGCTGACGGTGGACGGCGGGAAAATTGTTTCCACCGATTATATCGCCATGACCCGCCAGGTGCTGGCCCAAAGCGGGGTGCGGATCCGCTCGAAAGGAGCGCGCCGGTATTCAATCGCGGGCAATCAGCGGTTCAAAGGATTAAAGAATTTCCTGGTCCCTTCGGACTATGGATTGGCCGCGTTTTTGATGGCCGCCGCGCTTCTTAATCATTCTGATGTTGTTTTAAAAGGGATCTTGCGAGACAACCTGGTCCAGGCGGACCGCCATATTCTGCCGTTATTGCGAAAAATGGGAGCGCGGTTTCAGAAAACCTCTCAAGCGATCCACATCAAAGGGCCGTCGCGGCTTAAAGGCGGCAATTTTTCCTTGAAGGATTGCCCGGACCTGGTGCCGATCATGGCGGTCATCGCGCTTTTCGCCCGCGGGAAAACCCGTTTGCGCGATATCGGTCACGCGCGCGCCAAGGAATCCGACCGGATCGGCGACTTGACGGAAGAATTGCGCAAGGTCGGGGCCCGCATTGAGGAGAAAAAGGACGCGATGGTGGTCCATCCGCAGCCAAAATACAGGGCCGGTTGTTTGCTGGACTCTCACCGGGACCATCGGCTGGCCATGGCTTTCGCTGTTTTAGGCACAAAACTCGGTGCGCGCATTAGGGATATTGAATGCACGGCCAAATCTTATCCGGCCTTTGTGCGGGATTTTCGATGCCTCGGTGTCAAAGTTCATAAAATTCAAAATTAAAATAGTTAAATATATATAAATACTGTTGACAGCATTTTTCTTTTCATATATTATTCACGTAAAGCAATTCCGGACGGGATAATCTTCTTATCTTAAAGGAAATACAGATGTTACAAAAGCTTCTCAAGCTTGCCTCCAAAGCCTTCAATTATTTCATCGGATTGTTTTCCAACGATATCGGCATTGACCTCGGTACAGCCACGACGCTGGTGTATGTCAAGGGCGAAGGGGTTGTCCTCTGCGAACCTTCGGTTGTTTCCATAGAGAAGGATACCAATCGGGTCATCGCTGTTGGCGAAGAGGCCAAGAAGATGTTAGGCCGCACGCCCGGGAATATTGTGGCTATCCGCCCGATGAAAGACGGCGTCATTTCCGATTTTGAAATCACTGAGGCGATGTTGAAATATTTCATCAAGAAAGTGCACAAGCGCCGGGTGCTGGTGCGTCCGGCGATGGTCATTGCTATTCCATCCGGGATCACCGCTGTTGAGAAAAGGGCGGTCCGTGATTCCGCCGAACGGGCAGGAGCGAGGTCGGTGGTCTTGATCGAAGAGCCCAAGGCCGCGGCGATCGGGGTTGGCTTGCCGGTCGAAGAGCCCGCCGGTAATATGATCATCGATATCGGCGGCGGTACGACTGAATTTGCCGTTATTTCTCTGGGCGGGCTGGTTTTCTCCAAATCGATCCGTATCGCCGGCGATGAAATGGACGGGGCCATCATCGAATATTTGCGCAAGACCTATAATCTGATGATCGGGGAGAGAACGGCGGAAGAGATCAAGATCCGCATCGGCTCCGCTTTCCCCCTGGAAGAAGAACTCCAGATGGACACCCGCGGCCGGGACCTGATCTCCGGATTGCCCAAGACGATTTCCATTACTTCCGTCGAGATCCGTGAGGCCCTGCATGAACCCGTGCAGGCTATCGTGGACGCTTCCAAAACAACGCTGGAACAAACCCCCCCGGAACTCGCGTCAGATCTGATCGACCGCGGCATCGTCATGGCCGGGGGCGGATCGCTCTTGCGCGGTCTTGACAAAAGGATCGCCGAGGAAACGGGTTTGCCCGTGCACATCGCCGATGATCCTTTGACGGCGGTCGTTATGGGGACCGGTCAGGTGTTGAACATGTCCACCCGTCTCAAGCGGCGTATTGTGGTGGAAACCAAGCTGGATTTCTAAATAACAATCGTCTCCTTTACCATAAAAGATATGCGTGCTTAGAAGAACTCCCAAGAATTTAATCTATCTTTGCTTTCTGCTTGTCCCTTTCCTCGTATTTTTCTTTCGTTCCAACGCGTTGGCCCCGCTGAAATTCAAATTCGTCCGGGCAATGAATGTCCCTATTGAGATCATATCTTTTCCGTTTTACGAAGCAAAGAAAATCCTTTTTTATCACCGGACATTTGATGAGTACCAGCGTCTGAGGGAAGAAGTCAGCGCGCTCAAGGCGCGGCTGGTTGGGCAGGATGAACTCGTTGCGGAGAACCTGCGGCTGGAACGGCTGCTGACATTTAAGCGGAGCTTGGTTTATCCGTCCGTGACGGCCAGTGTCCTTGGGAGGGACCCCTCCGGATGGAGTTCGTCGATGATCATCGACCGGGGCGGGGGTGATGGCATCCGCCAGGGGATGCCCGTCATCAACGCCATGGGCGTCGTTGGGAAAGTTGCCGAAGTGAGCGAAGAGAACTCGAAAGTCGTTCTTTTGACGGACCCGCAGTTTAGCGTGGCGGCCCTTATCCAGGGTTCCCGGGAAATCGGTCTGATGACCGGTTCTCTTCAGGGAGAGATCTGCCGTATGAGGTTCATCAGTTCCGATGCGCAGATCAGCGTCGGGGATAAAGTCGTCACGTCCAAACTAAGCACTTCTTTCCCGGAAGGGTTACTGATCGGAGAAGTCGTCCGGATCATCGGGAATCCACAGGAACCATCCATCGAATGCGTCATAAAACCGGCTGTCATCTTGTCGCAGGTTGAGGAAGTCCTCGTCATTCTGCAATAGTCATGAGCAAGGCCGCCGTCATAACATTTTGTGTCGTCGTCGCGTTCATCATTGAATTCTTATTGTTTCATCTGATGGGCAGATGGGCGACGCCTGACCTGGAATTGCTCTTGGTCATGTTTTTCAATATGTATTTCGGCATCCGTTACGGGCTTTTAACGGCGGTATCGGCGGGTATTCTCCGGGATAGTTTCAGCACGGGTATTCTGGGCATCAATGTGTGCTCTTTTATCATCGCGGCGTACATGACCACGATCCTCAAACAGTATATCTATCATATGGGTTCAAGGCTCTCGCGCTATATATTGATTTTTATCATCATCGCCATTAACGCGGTCGTTCATTATTATTTGTACAGAATGTTGGTGGGGCCGCTTTATCCGGGACAGGTGTTCAGGTTCGTTTTTCTGCCGCAGGCCCTGCTGACGTTACTGGTCGCGCCATTTGTATTCGAGCAATTAAAAAAATGCGTCTCAAAATTATTCGCCTAATTACCAGTGGTCTCTTCGGGTTTATCGTGGCGGGGTTATTTTATACCCAGGTCATCCAGGGGGAATATTATTTTCGTTTGAGCGTCAATAACCGTATTCGGGTCGTCCCGATGGAAGGCTGGCGCGGACAGATCAAAGACCGCAACGGGAAGGTGCTGGCCGATAACCGCCTTTCCTATGATGTGACGGTCACCCCCCAGGAAATCGGCAACGCGACGGAGTTGTTCCAGTTCCTGGGCGGAGCGCTGGGCGTTAGCGAACAATCGATCGCGCGAAGATATGGCAGAAAAAAGGACGCGCCATTCGTTCCGGTTGTTGTCGCGCAGGACATCTCCAGGGAAGACGCGATCATCATTGAGGAGAACAAGTACCGGTTTCCAAGTCTGTCTGTTCAGGAAAGCTACCGGCGGTTCTATCCCTTGCGGGAAAACAGCGCCCATGTTCTGGGATATGTCGGGAAGATGAGCGTGGCCCAACGGGACAGGTTCAAGGAATACGGCTATTCGATGGAAAGCGTGGTCGGCTATTCAGGCGTGGAAGAATATTATGATACCTACTTGAGAGGAAAAGAAGGGGGGCTGCAGATCGAAGTCAACAGCCGCGGACAGCAGGTGAGGTTGTTGGGGGTGCGAGAACCCCGGAAAGGACAGGACATTACGCTCACCATCGACAGTGAAGTTCAGCGGGACGCTCTCGAACTCCTGGGCGACAGGGTCGGTGTTGTCATTGTCATGGATATGGATAGCGGGGAGATTCTGGGGATGACCAGTTCCCCGGGCTTTGACCCGAATATTTTCGTGGGCAGCCGTGACGCGTCGGAAATCAACCGGATATTTGCCGACCCGCTGGCGCCCGCCATTAACCGGGCCATCACGGGTTTATTCCCCCCTGGGTCTGTCTTCAAGGTCATCATGGCCACCGCCGGATTGGAGACGAAAAAGATTGTACCCGGGACAAGTTTTGTTTGTCCGGGATTTTATCAGCTTAGAAAGGCGGTATTCCGCTGCACTCATGTGCACGGCACGCAAAATCTTATTGAGGCTTTGGCCCACTCCTGTAATGTCTATTTTTATAATGTGGGATTATTGCTGGGGGCAGACGCGATCAATCATTACGCGCGGCTTATGGGTTTGGGAGAAAAGATTTTCATCGACCTGCCCTATGAACGCGACGGGTCGATCCCCGGCAGAGAGCAGAGGCGCTTGGAGGGTAGAGGTGGCTGGCATGCCGGAGATACCCTGAATTTATCCATCGGACAAGGAGAGGTGCAGGTGACGCCTTTGCAGCTGGTCCGGCTGATGACGCTGGTGGCGCGCGGCGGCTGGATCGTTCAGCCGCATGTCATCAAGGCCATTGGGGATGTGCCTGGTGATACATTCACCGATGAGCGCAGGATGAAAGTTGATGAAGATATCCTGGAAACGGTCCGCAAAGGCTTGCGGGGAGCCGTTGCGGACGAGGCGGGGACGGCCCGGGTCGTAAATTTGCCGGATCTTTATGTCGCAGGAAAAACAGGCACCGCGCAGACCTCGGGCGACAAGAAAAATCACGCCTGGTTCGCCGGATACGCGAAGGGGGGAGTGCGTAACATCGTATTTTGTGTTTTGCTTGAACACGGCGGGTCGAGTTACAACGCCTGCCTGCTCGCCAAAGATTTGCTTCTTCGCATGCAAGAAAAAAAGATACTTTAGAGATATTCCTATGGGCCGCGACCTGGAGAAAAAGATTTGGATGTACACAACCGGTATCATGATCATCGGGCTGATCGCGCTTTATAGCGCCTCGTTCGAGAACCTCCGCGTGTCCCGCCAGGTTTTTTACGACCAGCTCGGATGCGCGGTTTTGGGCCTTATTTTGATGTATGTAATCAGTCGGGTCGATTACCGCCATTTTTATGATTTCGCCTATATCATCTACGCTTTAAATGTCCTTCTATTGCTCCTGGTTTTAGTCGGCGGACGCCACGCCTTGGGCGCGAGGCGCTGGATAGATATCGCGGGGGTCAACTTCCAGCCTTCTGAAGTAACGAAGATAGCCGTAATTTTCTTTCTGGCGCGATATTTCAGCAAACGCCGTCCACGGTTTCTTTTCGATATTATTGGAAAAATAGAAGTTATTCTTATGGAAATTATTTTTCCGTTTTTTGTGGTGATCTTATCAATGGCCCTGATCTTCAAGCAACCCGACCTTGGGACAGCGATCGTGATCTTCGGAATATTTGTGGCCATGCTTTTTGCCGGTGGACTTAAAGCGCGTTATGTCCTTGGTTTTCTGGGCCTGATCGCCGCCGTGGTCCCTTTTGGATGGCATTTTCTGAAATCTTACCAAAAAGACCGCTTGCTGGTTTTCCTTAATCCTAACATCGATCCCCTGGGAGCGGGTTATACGGTGATCCAGTCGAAGATCGCCGTTGGTTCCGGACAAATATTCGGGAAAGGCTGGTTCGCCGGCACCCAGGCCCAGTTGAATTTTCTGCCGGAACGGCATACAGACTTTATTTTCTCCGTTATCGGAGAAGAGTGGGGGCTTGTGGGAGCCCTTGTGTTGATCTATTGTTATTATCAACTGATCAGTTGCGGTTTGGATGTCGCGCAGCAGCTCAAAGACAAATTTGCCATGCTGGTGGCGGTTGGCGTGGTTTCGATCCTGACCCTTCAGGTTGTCATCAATATCGGCATGGTCATGGGGTTGTTTCCCGTGGTGGGGTTGACCCTGCCGCTGGTCAGTTACGGACGCACGTCATTTCTGGCTTTTGCCGTCATGGTCGGCTTTTTATTGGGACTTAATAAACGCAGGACGGTATTTTAGCCGAATTTATAATTGTGCTGTTGATTGGTGTATAGTAAAATTAAATGATATGAAAAATTTTAAAAAAATAACTACCAAGCAATTGGGCGAGCTTCTCATCGAGCGAGAAGTCATAAACCATGAACAGCTGGATCTCGCCCGCGACTATCAGGACAAAAACGGGGGCTTGCTGGGCGAAATCCTCGTTTCGATGAAGTTCGCGACGGAAAAAGACATCGCGCAGGCGCTGACGTGTCAGTACGGGTTCCCTTATTTGCCTCTGGCAAATTATGAGATCGATCCGGAGGTGATCAATTCGGTTCCGGAAAGTCTTTGCCGCAAGTTTTGTCTTATCCCCATTGACAAGATCGGCAAAAGCCTCACGCTGGCAATGGCCAATCCGCTCAATTTTCAGGCCACCGAAGATGTAGAATTGATTACCGGATGTACCGTTCAGATTTTCGTCAGCACGACGAGCGAAATAAAACAGTCTATCGACAAATACTATTCCAAAACCGGTTAGCGCCTCCTCGCAACCTTGACCTTTAGCGTCCTATGGCATCCCTAAAAGACCGCATTAAAGAGATCCTCATCCGGGACAAGCTCATTCCCCAGGAAGACCTGCAGCATGCCCTGGATGAACAAAAGAAAACCGGTGAAGAATTAAACAAGATCCTCATCCGTCTAAAATTGATCGATGAGGATACCCTGACGCATCTGTTGAGCCAGGACCTTGGTTATCCTCCCATCAGTATTTCACGCCTGAAGATCGAACCCGAGCTTGTCAAGATCATCCCCAAAGACATTGCCATGAAATACCAGATCATGCCGATCTCGGTGATGGGCGATCGTCTGACGCTGGCGATGGCCGACCCGTTGAACATTTTCGCGATCGATAATATCAAGGCCTTGACGGGGTATACCATCAATCCGATCATCAGCAAGACGAAAGATATCGAGACGACCATCGAAAAATATTACGGCCGGCAAGAGGCGTTCGTCACGCCCACCGAAACTTTTGAAGCCATCATCAAGGACATCAAGGATACGGGGGAACTGGAACTGGTCAAAGAGGCGGCCGATCAGTCCGGCGTTGAACATCTGGGTGAGGAGGCCCCGATCATCAAGCTGACGGACACGATCATCCAACAGGCGGTTTTGTCCAGGGCAAGCGACGTTTTTATCGAGCCGATGGAGAAATCCGTGCGCGTGCGTTACCGCATCGACGGGGTGATCCGCGAGATCGACCGGATGACGAAGGTTTTACTTTACCCGATCGTTTCCAGGATCAAAGTCATCGCCGCGCTGGATATCTCCGAACACCGTCTCCCGCAGGACGGGCGCTTTAAGACCATCATCGGCGGCGGCCGCGAAGTGGATTTTCGCGTCAACGTGCTGCCCACTGTCTTGGGAGAGAAGGTCGTTTTGCGCGTACTTGATCAGGGCACGTCGGTTCTTAACATTGAAACTCTTGGGTTTGAACCGGAGTCTTTAAAGCGTCTGCGCGAATGCGCGGTAAAACCCCACGGGCTCATCCTGGCCTGCGGCCCGACCGGGAGCGGCAAAACCACGACACTTTATTCGATCCTCAAATACGTTGATTCGCCGGGGAAGAACATCGTGACGGTCGAAGACCCGGTCGAATACCAGATGAAGGGGATGAACCAGGTCAACATCAGGCCGTCGGTGGGATTGACCTTCCCCGCCTCTCTCCGTTCTATTCTGCGCCAGGACCCCAATGTTATCATGATCGGAGAGATCCGCGATACCGAGACGCTTGACATCGCCGTCAAGGCGGCGTTGACGGGACACCTGGTATTAAGTTCGCTGCACACGGCGACGGCGGCCGGATCTATTGTCCGCATGGAAAATATGGGCATTGAACCGTTTTTGATCAGTTCTTCGGTTTTGGCGATCATTGCCCAAAGACTCTTGCGCAAGATTTGCCCCTTTTGCAAAGAGCCGCAGGTCATTCCGCGTCCGGTCGCCGAGCGTGTCGGGTTGTTGAAGATGGTCCAAGTCAATAAAGAGGTTGAATTGTTTCACGGGAAGGGATGCAAGCGGTGTTTTCAAACAGGATATAAGGGGCGTGTGGGAATTACGGAGATACTTGTCTTTTCACCGCAGGTCAAAGAGCTCGTTTGGGCAAGGGCGGGGGAATTCAAGATCAAAGAGACCGCGCGCGCGGAAGGAATGAAGACCATGCGTGAGGACGGTTTAGCCAAGGCCGTTGCCGGATTAACGACCCTGGAAGAAGTTTTAAGGGTCACGGCGGCTGATGAATAAAGATAATTATGTCGGAAACACTTAAAGATAAAGTCTTAAAAAGCCTCATTCAGTCCCGGCATCTCAAGCAAAAGGACATTGATGAGGCGGTCGCCTTGCAGAAGAAGAAGGGCATCAGCCTGGATAAAGCCCTCCTTCAGAAAGGGCTGATCAACGAGAAGGATTTGCTGGTTTTGCTCGTACGTGAGTTGAATATTCCGTTTATCAATTTGGGCAAATACCGGGTCGACCCGTCCTTAAAAGAGCTCATTTCCGAACGGGTGGCCCGTCAGTACCAGATCATCCCGCTTTCGGCGCTGGAAGATTCCATCACCGTCGCCATCGCGGACCCGCTGAACGTCTTTGCCGTTGATGATCTCAAGAACATCACCGGCAAAGATATTGAGATTGTTATGAGCACCAGCGAGGATATTGCCCGGACCATCGACCAGTATTACGGCGCGCAGACCGCGGCGACCGTTTCCGATATCAGCAAAGATATCGATGTGGGAGATTTTGAGATTGTCAGCGAGCGAGAAAAAGGCGAGAACCTCGACACGGTCGTCGATGAGAGCGAAAAGGCCCCGATCATCCGGATGGTCAACCTCATTATCAAGGAGGCGCTGCGCCAGAGGGCCTCTGATATTCATATCGAACCGATGGTCGACCATGTCCGCGTGCGTTATCGTATTGACGGTGTTTTAAGGGATATTCTCGAGATCCCTAAAGAAAACCAGAACGCGGTGACGGTCCGTATCAAGATCATGTCCCGGCTGGACATCACCTCCGTCTATGTACCGCAGGATGGACGTTTCAAGTTGAAGGTTGCCAGGAAGGAGGTCGATTTTCGCGTATCGATTCTTCCCATCACCTTCGGGCACAAGATCGTTATGCGTGTTCTGGATAAGGAAAGCCTGTCCATCGGGCTGGGCGGA
>DPIG01000015.1 GCA_003522725.1 Candidatus Omnitrophota bacterium | reverse complement strand
TCGTCCAGAAAAGGCTGGCAAGCTGAAATGACACCCATCGATGATTACATCCCCATCGTCGGCCAATCCGTCATCGACGACCTGAAGCTCATTGCCGAGAAGCTGGAGGGAAAACTCATCCAGCACATCAATTCGACCGCCGTGGGGGGAGGTGTGGCGGAGATCCTTAACCGGATGGTCCCGCTTTTAAACGAACTGGGCGTCAAAACGCGCTGGGACGTCATCAAAGGCGGCGAACGGTTCTTTGAAATAACCAAAAAGTTCCACAATGCCCTGCATGGCCGGCCGGCGGACATCAGCGGCGATGATTACAGCCATTTTCTGGAAGTCGGCCAAAAGAACATCGCGGAGATGGATACCTGCGGGGACATTGTTTTCGTCCATGATCCCCAGCCGATCACCCTGATCAAAAAACGCGGCGCCAATAAATGGCTGTGGCGCTGTCACGTCGATGTCTCGAACCCCGCCCCGGAGCTTTGGAAATTCTTGCGGGAATTCATCATCCAATACGACTCCGCCGTTTTTTCCGCGCCGCAATTCGCGCAGCAACTCCCCATACGGCAGTTTCTCATCGCCCCGTCCATCGATCCCTTAAGCGACAAAAACAAGGAATTGCCCAAAGAGGTCATTGACGCGGTTTTGCTGAAATACAACATCCCTCAGGACAAACCGATCGTGACCCAGATATCCCGTTTCGACCGGTTAAAGGATCCTGTCGGGGTCGTCGAAGCGTATAAAAAAGTTAAAAAATACATCGACTGCCGGCTGGTCCTGGCCGGCGGAGGGGCGGCGGATGACCCTGAAGGAGTGCAGGTTTTTGAAGAAGTGAAAGAGCGCGCCGGTAAAGATGAGGACATCCACATCCTTTTACTTGCCCATAACGACTTGGAGATAAACGCCCTTCAGCGGGCCTCAACGGTCATCGTCCAGAAATCCCTCAAGGAGGGATTTGGCCTGACCGTCAGTGAGGCCTTGTGGAAGGCCAAACCGGTCGTTGCCGGCCATGTCGGCGGGATCCCTTTGCAGATCACCAGTAAATATTCCGGACTGCTGTGTCATTCCGTGGATGGGGCCGCCTTCGCCATCAAACAACTGTTGAACAGCCCCGCCTATGCCCGCAAGCTCGGAGAAAACGGCCGTGAACACGTCCGCAACAACTTTTTGCTGACCCGTCATCTGCGCGACTACATATTGCTTTTCCATTCCCTTTATCACGATACCGATGTCGTTTATCTGTAATGCACGACATGACCATGACATCCTGGATCATTTTCGTATTTATCGCGGGCTACGCGGCGATCATCGCGGAGCATAAAACCGGCGTCAACAAGACCGCGGCGGCCCTGGTCACCGCCGTTGTGTGCTGGGTCCTGATCAGCGCGGGGTATTTCCCCCAGACCGACCGCGCGATTGAACCGCTCAACGCCCACCTGGCGGACACCTCCCAGGTCATGATCTTTCTGCTGGGGGCGATGGCCATCGTCGAGCTCATCAACAGCCACAACGGCTTTCAGCTTATCACCCGGTTTATCACCACCCGCAGCAAGAAAATGTTGTTGTGGCAGATCTCGCTCGTCACGTTTTTCCTCTCCGCCGTGCTCGACAATTTGACGACATCCATCATCATGGTCCTGCTGCTGCGCCGTTACATCCCCGAGCACAAGGAACGGTCCCTGTTCGCCGGCATGATCATCGTCGCCGCCAACGCCGGCGGCGCGTGGTCACCGATCGGGGACGTCACGACCACGATGCTCTGGATCGACGACCGCGTCAGTTCGTGGAAATTGATCTCGACCCTTTTTGTCCCCAGCCTCATTTCCTTGATCGTGCCTTTACTATGTTTCTCCCGGACGCTTTCTCATGAAAAATTGATCCCCGCCGCGGCCGTTAAACCCGGGCATTTCCCCCGAGGCACCAAACGGGTCTTCATCTTAGGCATCGCCGCCCTGGTCTTCATCCCCATCCTGCGCGGACTGACCGGGTTGCCGCCCTATATGGGAATTATGCTGGGGCTGGGATTGGTCTGGATGCTCACCGACCTCATCCACCAGGAAGAACATTACCTGAAAGTCCCGCACGTTTTGACCCGCATCGACATTGCGAGCGTCCTTTTTTTCCTGGGGATCCTGATGGCGGTCGCTTCGCTGGAGACGATCGGCATCCTGGACCATATTTCCCGCTGGCTGGACGCGCATGTGGGGGACAAAAATATCGTGGTGGGGATGTTGGGGATCCTGTCTTCGCTCATCGACAATGTCCCGCTGACCGCCGCCGCCATGGGCATGTACCCCGTCGACCATTTCCCCATGGACGCGAAGATCTGGCCGCTGGTCGCCTACTGCGCGGGGACGGGGGGGAGCCTTCTGATCATTGGATCCGCGGCCGGGGTCGTGGTCATGGGCATGGAAAACATCCGCTTCGGCGCGTACATGAAAAAGATGACCCTGCCCGTCCTGGCCGGGTATTTCGCCGGATTACTCGTCCTGCTGTTATTTTAATGAATTACCCGGGTCCTTCATTTCGCTAATTTGCTTTACAAACCAAAAAGAGTTTTATAAGATAGCCGCCATGACCTCGACGCAAGAAACGCTCAAGCAAACCCCGCTCTACAGCGAACACGTTGCCCTCAACGCGCGCATCGTCCCGTTCGGCGGATGGGAAATGCCCGTGCAGTACGAAGGGATCCTCGCCGAATACGGGCACACCCGCAAGGCCGCGACACTTTTCGATACCTGTCATATGGGAGAATTCCTGATNNCGTGCCGCTACGGGATGCTCCTTAACGACCAGAGCGGCGTGATCGACGATCTCGTCGTCTTCCGGGACGGACCGGAAGACTGGTTTATCGTCGTCAACGGCGCCACAACCGCCAAAGACGCCGGGCACTTTCGCGCGCGCCTCAAGCAGCCACAGGCCTTTAGAGATATTTCTTCCGGGATCGGAAAGATCGACGTCCAGGGTCCGCTGTCGCGCGAGATCCTCAAACCCCTGGTCCCCGGCATTGAAAAACTTTCCTATTACACTTTTGACAGTTTTAACCTCTTGGGTGAAACAGTGCGCGTGAGCCGCACCGGATATACCGGCGAACTCGGCTACGAAATTTATTCTTCATCCGCGACGGTCACGGCGATCTGGCGCAAATTACTGGAAAACCCGAAGGTCAAGCCCGCGGGCCTGGGCGCGCGGGATATCTTGCGCCTGGAAGCCGGGTACAGTTTATACGGACATGAGTTAAGCGAAACGATCACACCGCTGGAAGCCGGCCTGGCGCGGTTCGTCGACTTTACCAAAGAGTTTATCGGGAAAGACGCTCTCTTGAAACAGCAGAAGGAAGGCGGCCCGCGCCGGAAAATCGCGGGATTTATTTCGGAAACGCGCCGCGCCCCGCGCCAGGACAACAAAATTTACGAGGAGGCCGGCGAAGCAATCGGCATCGTCACCAGCGGGTCGTTCTCGCCGCATTGCCAACGAGGGATCGGGCTGGGGTTCGTCCCCGTCGCTTTAGCGGGTACGGGGCAAAAAATTTATTTTGGTGATGACAATACTAAAAATTTAGCGATAATAAGCTCAAGAACATTTTACAGGAATGGTTCATTAAAACGCTAGGGTCAAGGGGCAAGGAACAAGGGTCAAGAAAATAAAACCTTGACCCCTGACCCGTGCTACTTGACCCCAGCATTAAATCTTTTAAAGGAGCAACATAATGGAAGTCGTTGATCATTACCTGTACACGAAAGAGCACGAGTGGGTGAGCATTGAGGACAGTATCGCCACGATAGGCATCACCGATTACGCGCAGGAAGCGNNTAAATCAAGGCGGTCTCCCGTGGCTTCGTTTATCGCGAATACCCCCGCAGATGTTGAGGCGATGTTAAAGACGATCGGCGTTTCATCGATCGATGAACTGTTCGCCGATATCAAGCGCTCCCACGCCCCGAAGTCTTTTAATATCCCTGCCGGAAAATCCGAATTTGAAGTGACCGGGCACATCGCCCGCCTGGCGGCCAAAAACGCCGCGGGGCTGATCCCGTTTATCGGCGGGGGATATTACGACCATTTTATTCCCGCCGCGGTGACCGCCCTGATCTCCCGGGGAGAATTCGCGACCGCGTACACGCCCTACCAGCCCGAATGTTCGCAGGGGACATTGCAGGCGTTGTACGAATACCAAAGCGCCGTCTGCACGCTGACCGGAATGGAAGTAACGAATGCCTCACTTTATGACGGGGGGACGGCGCTCTATGAGGCCGCGATGATGGCCGCGCGTTTGACCGGGAGGCACAAGATCATCATGGACGGCGGGGTGAGCCCCATTTACCGGAAGATCCTCAAGACCTACACAAGCAACCTTCACTATGAATTTACGGAAACCCCGGTTGTCCACGGGCAAAGCGACCGCGGGCAGATCATGAAATTACTGGATAACGATACGGCCGCGGTCATTTTACAAAATCCAAATTTCTTTGGCGCCATTGACGACCACGCCGACATCGCCGCCAAAGCGCATGAACAAGGCGCTTTGGTCATTCAAAGCATTTATCCGGTCGCTTTGGGACTCTTGAAAACCCCGGGGGAAATGGACGTGGACATCGTCACCGGCGAAGGGCAGAGCCTCGGACTGCCGCTAAATTTCGGCGGGCCGTATCTGGGGATCATCGCCACGCGCAAAAAGTTCATCCGCGCCATGCCCGGGCGCATCGTCGGCCAGACGGTCGACAAAAACGGCAAGCGCTGTTTCGTCAACACGCTCCAGGCGCGGGAACAGCACATCCGCCGCGAGAAGGCGACCTCGAACATCTGCACGAACGTTTCGCTGTGCGCGGTGCAGTCGTTGATTTACATGTCGCTTTTGGGCAAAGAAGGGCTCAAGGAGTTGGCCCAGTTAAATTTAGACAAGGCCGAATTCGCCCGGCGAGAAATTGAAAAGGTCCCCGGTGTGGCGGTCAAACGTTCGTCGCCGACCTTTAACGAATTTACGGTCGTCTTGCCCAAAGACGCTTCGCGGGTCGTGGAGGCCATGATCGCCAAAGGCTTCGCGGCCGGGTTCCCGCTGGGCCAGTATTATCCGGGGATGGAAAATTACATGATCGTGGCCGTGACTGAGAAACGCACGAAAGAAGAAATTCTCGCTTACGTCAAAAGNNAGCGAACTGGATGTGGTGCGCCATTTCACGCTTCTTTCCCAACAGAATTTTTCCGTGGACACGCAGTTTTATCCGCTTGGCTCCTGCACCATGAAATACAATCCGAAATTCACCGAACGCATCGCGCAAATGCCGGAGTTTGCCGGGCTCCATCCGCTGTTGCCGCAATTAAAGCAAGGAGAAAAGCTCGCCCAGGGAGCGCTTGAAGTCCTTTACGAGATGGAACAATTGCTTTGCGCGATCACGGGGATGGACAATTTCACCATGCAGCCTTTGGCCGGCGCGCACGGCGAACTGACCGGCGTCATGATGATGGCCGCCTACCACAAAGCGAAAGGCAATAAAAAGAAATACATTATTATCCCTGATTCCGCCCACGGCACGAACCCCGCGACCGCGGCGATCGCCGGATACGAGATCATTTCCGTCCCCTCGGACAAGCACGGCGTGATGAGTCTCGATGAGCTCAAGAAAAATCTTTCCGATGAAGTGGCGGGGTTGATGATCACCTGCCCCGACACCCACGGGATTTTCCATTCCCAGATCGACGAGATCGCCCGGCTGGTCCACTCGGTCGACGGGCTGATGTATTACGACGGCGCCAACCTGAACGCCGTCCTGGGACGGTTCCGGCCCGGCGACGTCGGGTTCGACGTGATGCACATCAATTTGCACAAAACTTTTTCCACCCCCCACGGCGGCGGCGGCCCGGGGTCCGGCCCGGTGGGTGTCACCAAAAAACTCGTCCCGTATTTACCTGTATCCCGTGTCATCAAACGCGCCGACGGCACCTGCGCGCTCAATTACGATTACCCGGACTCGATCGGCTATATCGCTTCCTTTTACGGCAACTTCGGGATCATCCTGCGCGCCTACGCGTATATTCTATTATTAGGGAAAGAAGGCCTGAAAGAAACGACCGACCACGCGGTCCTTAACGCCAATTACATCCGCGGACGGCTCAAAGACCATTTTGAATTGGCGTACGACCGGCTGTGCATGCACGAGGCCGTGTTCTCGGCGTCCCGCCAGGCCAAACGCGGCGTGCACGCCCTCGACATCGCCAAATTCCTCATCGACGAAGGGATCCATCCGCCGACGGTCTACTTTCCGCTGACCGTCAAGGAATCCATCATGGTCGAACCGACCGAAAGCGAATCCAGACAAACGATAGACCATTTCATCGAGGTCATGCTCAAGATCGATGAACTTAGCAAGACCCAACCGGAGGCCGTGACCGACCGGCCGCGGTCGACACCGGTTTCCCGTCCCGACGAAGTCAAGGCGGCGAGGGATGTGAATACCAATTACTTTGGTAAGGGTTAGGGACAAGAAGCCCGTATCGTTGAAGGGTTACGGTGCCGTTAACCCTAACCCAATGACGAAACGGGCATCGTAACCTTTACCTAATACCCAAATTTCTTATGCTCCTTAAAGACATCACGCTTCCCACCCCGCAGGAAAACATCCTCTACGACAACGTCCTTCTGGACTTGGCCGAACAAGGGATCGCGGGGGAGGCCTTGCGTTTCTGGGAATCCCGGGAACTGTTCATTGTCCTGGGACGTACCGGCAACCCGGCCGCGGACCTGCGTGTTGCCAAAGTCCGGGCTGACCGGGTCCCGGTCTTGCGCCGGTCCTCCGGCGGAGGGACGGTTGTGCAGGGGAAAGGGTGCCTCAATTACACGCTGGTTTTATCCAAAGAGCGCCCCGAGATCCGGGACCTGCGCCGGTCGTACCAATTTATCTGCGGGAACATCATCGCCGCGATAAAAGATTGCGGCATCGACGCCGCGTTCCGGCCGCTCTCCGACGTCGCCCTGGTGGAGGGCAACAAAAAAGTTTCCGGCAACGCCCAGAAACGTTCCAGAAAATTTATCCTGCACCACGGGACGCTGCTTTATCAATTCGACCTGGAGAAAATCGCGGAATATCTGGCCATGCCTGAAGATGTTCCGGAATACCGTCAAAACCGTTCGCATCTGGATTTTGTGACGAATATCCCCGCCGCGGCCGGGGCACTCAAACAGGAGATCCGTAAAGCCTTTGCGGTTACGCAAGAAACCGGACATCTGTCCCTTGAGGAAAGGGAATGCTTGCGTCAGTTTTTGAAAAGGCCGGATACAACGATTGATCTTGCCGCATAAAATAAATTCAAACTACTTGAAAAGAGGAGGAAACCATGGGACAACTCGCAGACAGGATGTTACGCGCGGTAAAACTGGACCCGCGTCTTTATGAAGAGGTGGAAGCGGACGCGACGGCGATGCCCCAGGCGATGCTGGTCGTCGTCCTCTCAAGCGCCGCCGCGGGTATCGGGAGCATGGGGATGGCCCAACATCCGAATTTGATCCTGGGCACCCTCGGGGCTTTGGTCGGCTGGTACATCTGGGCGTTCATGACGTACTGGATCGGGACCAAACTTTTACCCGAGAAGGATACAAAAGCCGAATACAGTCAGTTGCTGCGCACGATCGGTTTTTCCAGCGCGCCGGGAATTTTGCGCGTTTTAGGCGTTGTCCCGTTTCTGACGAACCTTGTGTTTATGGCCACGGGGATATGGATGCTGGTGGCGATGGTCATCGCCGTGCGCCAGGCGCTGGACTACCAAAGCACCGCCCGGGCCGTGGGGGTATGCGCGGTCGGATGGCTGATCCAGCTGCTCTTCGCGTGGATTTTGTTCGCGTTGATGGCCGGATCCGCGGGACAAGTTTAAGCCGTCATTTACCGGCGAATTCACCAAATCCCGCATGAATACTGCTGGACTTCACAGAGAAAGTTTGCTATAAATCTACCTGTCTTTGTGGGCCACTAGCTCATCTGGTAGAGCAACTGACTCTTAATCAGTGGGTGGCAGGTTCAAGTCCTGCGTGGCCCACCAAAAATTTTGTATTCTTTCCTGGTGAGGCTCGCCAAAATCAAGGATTTTGGCGGCCCACCAAAATTTCAGCGATATGCCTGCTAAAAACATCGACATCCAGGTCCTGCGCGCGAAGGCGGTCCTGATCCGCCGGGAGATCCTCGAAACGATCCACCGCGCCGGCTCCGGCCACCCCGGCGGTTCCCTTTCCGCGGTGGAGATCCTCTTAAGTCTCTATCACTACAAAATGAACCACCGGCCCAAAGATCCCAAATGGGAGGACCGCGACCGGTTGATCGTCTCCAAGGGACACATCTCGCCGGGCGTTTACGTGGTCCTCGCGGATTGCGGATATTTCCCCAAAGAAGAACTGCAGACATTCCGTAAACTCAACAGCCGTCTACAGGGCCATGTCCACACCAAGGTCCCCGGCGTGGAGTTCAATACCGGATCTTTAGGCCAGGGCCTGGCGGTCGCCAACGGTATCGCGCTGGGCGCACGGCTGCTGAATAAAAATTTTCAGACATACTGTCTTTTGGGTGACGGGGAACTCCAGGAAGGTTCCGTCTGGGAGGCTGCCATGGCCGGCGCCCATTACAAGCTGGAGCGCGTCTGCGCCATCGTTGACTACAACAAAGTCCAGGAGAACGGCCCCGTCAATACCATTAAGAATCTGGAACCGCTCATCGAGAAATGGCGCAGTTTCGGCTGGCACACGGTCGAAGTCGACGGGCATGATTTCCCAAAACTCTTTCAGGCGCTGGATGAAGCGACGGAAGCGCGGGACAGACCTTCGGTCATCATCGCCCACACCATCAAGGGCAAAGGGGTCTCCTTCATGGAAGGCGACCGGAACTGGCACGGCAAAGCGCCCAACACGGAACAATTGGCCAAAGCACTGGAGCAGCTGAAATGAGCACGATGATCGCCACACGCGACGGGTTCGGCGAGGAACTGGTCATGCTCGGCAAAACCAACCAGCGCATTGTCGTTGTCTCCGCGGACCTGGAAGACGCCACGCGCGCGGAATATTTCAAGAAAGCGTATCCAGACCGGTTTTTCTCGATGGGGATCGCCGAGCAGGACATGGTCGGCACGGCCGCGGGGTTAAGCCTGATGGGGTTCATTCCCTTCATCAATTCCTTCGCCGTTTTCCTGACCAACCGCGCCTATGACATGCTGCGGATGGACCTGTGCTACAACAACTGCAACGTGAAAGTTATCTGTTCCCACGCCGGCTTGACGGTCGGCGAAGACGGCGCGTCCGCGCAATGCCTGGAAGACCTGGCGCTCATGCGCGTATTACCCAACATGACGGTCATCTGTCCGGTGGACACCATCGAAGCGCAAAAAGCGACCCGCGCCATCGCCGGGGCCAAAGGTCCGATGTACCTGCGCACCAGCCGCGCGCCGCTTCCGGTCCTGACAAAAGAATCCGACCCTTTCAAGATCGGCAAGGCCAATGTCCTGCGGGAAGGTAACGACGTTACGATCTTCGCCTGCGGCACGATGGTTTCCGAGGCCCTGCAAGCGGCGGATATCCTCCAGCAGGGAAAGATCAACGCCAGGGTCGTGAACATGCACACCATCAAACCCATCGATGAAGATATGATCACCCGCTGCGCCCAGGAGACGGGGGCAATCGTCAGCGCCGAGGAACACCAGATCAACGGGGGATTAGGAGGCGCGATCGCCGAAGTCCTCGTCAAAAACCATCCCGTCCCCATGGAAATGGTGGCGGTGCGCGACACCTTCGGCGAATCCGGTCCGCCGCAGGAATTGCTTAAGGCCTATCATCTCAAAGACGTCGACATCGCGGCGGCGGCGCAAAAAGCCGTCCACAGAAAGAAGAAATAACCCCATGACAAAAACAACCATCCAGCAGTTGGCCGATTACGGACAAAGCGCGTGGCTGGATTATATCAGCCGCCCTTTACTGGAAAGCGGAAAATTGAAAAAATTGATCGCGCAAGGGTTGCGCGGCATGACCTCGAACCCGTCGATCTTCAACCAGGCCATCAGTTCCAGCAGCGATTACGACGCCAGGATCATCCAGCTCAAAGGAAAGGGGAAATCCACCTTTGATATCTACGACGCGCTGACCATTGCCGACATCCAGGATGCCACCGATCAATTCAAACCGGTCTACACCGCGACCAAAGGGCTGGATGGTTACGTAAGCCTGGAGATCGATCCCAGGATCGCGCACAAAACCGATGAACAGACCGCGGAAGGCCTGCGGTTGTTCAAGGCGGTTGGCCGGCCCAACCTGATGATCAAGGTCCCGGCGACCCCCGAAGGGTTCAAGGTCGTTGAAGAGCTTACCGCCAACGGCGTCAACGTCAATACGACGCTGATCTTTTCGCCGGAACAATACGAGCGCACCGTGGAAGCTTATTTTGCGGGCCTCACCCGCTTGCTGAAGAACAAGGGAAGCGCCCATAACGTCCATTCCGTGGCCAGCGTTTTTGTCAGCCGCGTCGATACGCTGATCGATGACCTTCTGGAAAAACACGCGGACGCCAAAAATTTGCAATCATTAAAGGGACAGGCGGCGGTCGCCAATTGCCGTATCATTTTTGAACGCTACCACAAATTCGTCAATTCTCCGGCTTACGAAACGCTCGCCGCGCGTGGCGCGAACATGCAGCGCGTCCTGTGGGGGTCGACGAGCACCAAGAACCCGCGATACAGCGACATCAAATACGTCACGGAACTGATCGCCCGTCCGACGGTCAATACCATCCCTGAAAAAACATTGCTGGCTTTTCTGGACCACGGCAAGGTCCAGGAGGCCTTCGGGGCCTCACCGGGCGACGCCGCCAAAATTCTATCCCGGTTGAAATCGCTGGGGGTTGACACCGACCAGGTCTGCCGGGACCTTCTGCGCGACGGGGTCAAGGCTTTTGAAGACGCCTTTGACGCGCTTTTGAGTTCGATTGATAAAAAAGCGGCACAACTGTGCAGCTCATAAATGAGCTGGTTTGTTGAGTTCTTTTATGAACGTCCAACGCAAAGTCCTGATCTTCGAAAGCTCCTTCATCCTCGCCAATTATCTGCTGAAGCTCTGGCAGACGATCGCGCAACAATCCATCGCCGACCACAACCAGTTCAACGTCGCGCTCTCCGGCGGCCGCACGCCGGCCGAATTTTATTGCCGGCTCTCAACCCTCGACGATGACGCCTTGTGGCAAAAAACCCATCTCTTCCTGGGGGATGAGCACTTTGTCCCCGCGCAAGACAAAGAGAACAATTTCCGGATGATCAAATCCAACCTGATCGATTATATCCACATCCCGCGCGCCAACGTCCACGCCATCCCGACGGATGTGGAAAACGCGGCGGTCGCGGCCGAGCATTTAAAAGATGAACTGGTCGGGCATTTTGCCTACCAGCGCAAGTCCCTGCCTGCCGGCAGGCAGGGACTGCCGGCCTTCGATCTCGTCTTGCTTGGCGTGGGGGAGGACGGCCACACCGCCTCACTTTTCCCGGGCATGGACAATATCGCTGACCCCAGCCTCGTGACTGTGCCCGTTTCCTTGCCGCATTTTAAAAACGACCGGGTCAGCATTTCACTTTCCGTCATTAACAACGCCCGTTACGTCATTTTCCTTGTCCTNNGTCGATCCCGCCAATGGAGAACTGATCTTTCTTCTGGACAAAGAAGCCGCCCGTAAATTATCCCGATCCTTTATCTGCGCCCACGGACAAGACACCCTTTCCTTAAAGCAAGAATGACTTCCGCGAGCACAAGGACACAACGTCGCGAAGTCACCAACACGATGGTGACATGGTGACGGGTGACTTGGTGACTAATCATTTCAGTGCTATCTCATGAATAAAGACTTCTATAATGCGCAAATCGCGCAGGAACTTAAGGTCAAACCGTCACAGGTGGCCGCGGCGGTCCATCTTCTCGACGGTGGCGCCAGCATCCCTTTCATCGCCCGTTACCGCAAAGAGGCCACCGGGAGCCTCGATGAGGTGGCCGTCACCGGCATCCGTGACCGTCTGCATCAGCTAAAAGAGCTGGACAAACGGCGGGAGACGGTCCTGCAGTCGGTCCAGGGACAGGGCAAACTCACGGAAGAATTAAAAGAGAAGATCCTGGCCTGCACAACACTGACAGCGCTGGAGGACATTTATCTTCCGTACCGGCCCAAACGCCGCACCCGGGCGAGCATCGCCAAAGAGAAGGGACTTGAGCCGCTGGCCCAGAAAATTTTCGCCCAGGAAGGGACCGACCCGCAAATCGAGGCCGCGGGCTATGTGGATGCCGGGAAGAAAATCCATTCCACCGCCGAGGCCCTGGCCGGCGCGCGCGATATCATCGCCGAGTGGATGAGTGAAGACGCGCGGGCCCGGTCCCGGCTGCGGACCCTCTTTCATGACCGCGCGGTCATCTCATCACGCGTGCTCAAAGGCAAGGAAAACGACGGGAGCAAATACAAGGATTACTTTGAGCGGGAAGAACCTCTCAAGGGCGTCCCCTCGCACCGTATCCTCGCGCTTCGCCGCGGAGAGAAAGAGGGGTTCCTGATGGTACGGATCCTTCCTCCGGAAGAAGAGGCCCTGTCGGTACTGCGGTTTCTTTTTGTCAAAAGCAACGGAAAAGACACCGATGAAACGCGCCTCGCCGTCGAGGACGGGTACAAACGTTTGTTAAGTCTCTCTTTGGAAACGGAGGTCCGCCTGGAATTAAAAAAACGCGCTGACCACGAGGCCATCGAGATCTTCAAAAATAATCTGCGCCAGCTGCTGCTGGCCCCGCCTTTGGGACAAAAAAACGTCCTGGCCATTGACCCGGGCTTCCACACGGGCTGTAAACTCGTCTGCCTCGACCGCCAAGGAAAACTTTTGCACCATGAGACCATTTACATCACGGGCACCGGGCCGTCGGAACAGGCGGCCTCACGGACGGTTTCAGAGCTCTGCCGGACGTATAAGACGGAGGTGATCGCGGTCGGCCACGGGACCGCCGGCCGCGAGACTGAAACTTTCATTAAGAAAATTGGACTCCCCAAAGAGGTCCAGGTGGTCATGGTCAATGAAAGCGGGGCCTCGATCTATTCCGCTTCCGAAGCGGCGAGGGAAGAGTTCTCAAACTACGACGTCACGGTCCGCGGGTCCGTTTCGATCGGCAGGCGGCTGATGGACCCGTTGGCGGAATTAGTGAAGATCGACCCCAAGTCCATCGGCGTGGGGCAGTACCAGCACGACGTGGACCAGAACCTCCTGAAGGACGGCCTCGACGACGTGGTCATCAGTTGCGTGAATCTCGTCGGCGTTGAGGTCAACACCGCCAGCAGGCAGTTGTTGACTTATGTTTCCGGGTTGGGCCCCCTGCGCGCGCAGGCGATCCTGGACTATCGCGACACGCACGGGCCATTCCATCAGCGGGGGGAATTAAAAAACGTGCCCGGATTGGGCCCCAAAGCTTTTGAGCAGGCGGCCGGTTTCCTGCGGATCCATGACGCGAAAAACCCGCTTGATGCCAGCGCGGTCCATCCCGAATCTTATGGTGTTGTGGAGGCCATGGCGCGGGACATGGGGTGTTCTCTCGACGGGTTGATCGCCAACGCGGGCCTGATCTCCAAAATACCCCTGGAAAAATATGTCAGCAAGACCATTGGAATGCCGACCTTGCTGGATATCAAGGAGGAACTGGCCAAGCCCGGGCGGGACCCGCGGGAACCTTTCGCCATTTTTAGTTTTCAGGATGGTGTGCAAACGCTCGAAGACCTGCGCCCGGGGATGAAACTTCCCGGGGTGGTGACGAACATCACCGCCTTCGGCGCTTTTGTGGATATCGGGGTGCACCAGGACGGGCTGCTGCACGTCAGCCAGATGGCGCAACGTTACATCAAGGACCCGCGTGAAGTGGTGAGCGTCCATCAGAAGGTGATGGTCACAGTCGTCGCGGTGGACCTGGAGCGAAAACGGATCGCCTTGAGCATGCGCGCTGAACCTGGAACTTCGTCCTCAAAATGAGCAGAATAAGAACAAATAAGAACAAATTTTTCGTTGTTTGACCATTGCAACCGTGTATAATGAACGTCATATAAATTTTTGTCATAAAAAATTATCGGAGTTCGTTTCAGGATATATCATGGATCCCTGGGGCCCAGTAGCGCGTCTGCCGCGTCAAAAAATACAAGAATTGCAGGACCGGAAACTCCGCCATTTTATCAACCGCTATCTTTATCCTTTTAGCCCATATTACCATCGCCTCTTCGACCAGAGCAAAATCAATCCCAAAGATATCCGCGCCGTCGCCGACCTGCGGCGAGTCCCGTTTACTTCCAAGATAGATTTCATCGCCAGCCCGCCGGACGGGGAACGATTCCGCGAATTTATCCTCCAGCCCGACAAGGAAAAAATTCGCGCCGCGTGGCCGCCGGGCAAACTCGCGGCGCTCGCGCTCACCGCGGCTTTGCGGGGACAATCCGCCGTGGAAGACAAACTTATGGCGGAATTCAAGCCCAGCTTCATGACCTTCACAACGGGCACCACCAACCAGCCGGTGCCATTTTTGTACAGCAATTATGATATGCGCAACCTCTCTGTTTCGGGAGGGCGCATGCTGGACCTCTTTAAGATCAAGTCCTCCGAGAATATCGTCAATACATTCCCCTACGCGCCGCATCTGGCCTTCTGGCAAGTGGTTTTCGGAGCGCTTTCGGCCAATGCCCTGGCATTAAGCACCGGCGGCGGCAAAGTCATGGGGACCGAAGGCAACATCGCGGTCATCCAAAAGATGAAACCATCAGTCGTCCTAGGCGTGCCCAGTTACGTTTATCATATCCTGCGCGAGGCCGCCGACAAAAAATGTGATTTCCACTTCGTCCAAAAGGTTGTGCTCGGGGCCGCGCGCGTCACGCCGGCGTTCAAGGCGAAAGTCGTCGAACTGCTGGCCGCGATGGGGGCCAAAGACGTCGCGGTCTTCGGGACCTACGGGTTCACGGAAGCCCGCTCGGCGTGGGCCGAGTGTCCGGCGGGTCCGCAAGGTTCCAGCGGTTACCATCTGTACCCCGACAAAGAAATCTTCGAGATCGTTGATCCGAAAACCGGAGAAACGAAAAAAGAAGGGGAGGACGGAGAGCTGGTGTACACGGCCATCGACGCGCGCTCGAGTGTGGTCATCCGCTACCGCACGGGCGATTTCGTCAAAGGCGGCATCTCTTATGGCCCCTGTCCTCACTGCGGATCGACCGTGCCGCGCATCTCCAGCGACATCACGCGTTTGTCGGACATCAAAGACCTTCAACTGTCCAAGATCAAAGGGGCGCTGGTCAACCTCAACCACTTCGACGTGATTTTTTCGGAGATCGGGGCCGTGGACGAATGGCAGGTGGAGATCCGCAAGAAAAATGACGACAAATTTGACGTCGATGAAGTGGTCATTTATCTCTGCGGCCGTCCCGGCGCGGACCAGCAGGACGCGGAAAACCAGTTACGCAAAAAACTGCTTTTGGCGACGGAACTGGCGCCCAACGCGGTCCACTGGGTCCCCCGGGCGGAACTTATCAAGCGTCTGGAACTGGAAACGGCGAATAAAGAAAAACGTATTGTGGATAAAAGACCGAAGGAATAAAGTTTCCGGGTACCCGGATAACCGGAAATCCGGTCCATGAGGTAACATAACTATGCACCGCGTTGCCATCATAGACGGCATCCGCACCCCGTTCTGCAAAATGGGCACGGAGTTCAGGGACCTCAACGCCCAGGAACTCGGGCGCATCGCCACGCGGGAGCTTCTGGAACGTACCGGTGTCGACCCGCGGCAAATCGACGAAGTGATCTTCGGCAACGTCGGCCAGCCGGCGGACGCCGCCAACATCGCCCGGGTGATCGCCCTCTTGAGCGGCATCCCCAAAACCGTGCCGGCTTACACCGTCCACCGCAACTGCGCTTCCGGCATCGAAGCGGCCGTACAGGCCGCGATGAAAATCCAGCTGGGGCAAGGGGATTGCTACATCGCCGGGGGAACGGAGTCGATGAGCAATATCCCGTTTTATTTCAGCAAAGAACTGCAGGATATCCTGACCCATCTGGGACGGGCCAAAACATTGCCCCAAAAACTGCAAACCTTGATCCGTCTGCGGCCGGCGTATCTCAAGCCGCGCGTCGGACTGGAAATGGGGCTGACCGATCCCGTCTGCGGCCTTATTATGGGATCGACCGCCGAGGTCCTGGCCAAAGAATTCGGCATCACGCGCGAAGAGCAGGACGCCTTCGCGCTGGAAAGCCATTTACGGGCCCTGCGCGGCCAAGCAATTTTACGGGAGGAGATCGTCCCAATCATTCCGCCGCCCAAATACAAATTGGCCATTGAGCACGATAACGGCCCGCGCGAAGGCCAGACCATCGAGGCCCTGCAAAAGTTAAAACCGTACTTCGACCGGAGATCGGGAACAGTGACGGTCGGCAATTCCAGCCAGATCACCGACGGCGCCGCGGCATTGCTCATCACCAGCGAGCAGAAAGCAAAAGAACTCAATTTAAAACCGCTTGGCTTTATCAAGGCCTACGCCTTTGCCGGCGTCGAGCCGCACCGGATGGGCATCGGCCCGGCGCACGCGATCCCGCGGGTTTTGAAAAAAGCGGGGATGCGGCTTAAGGATATTCAAGCCGTCGAGATCAATGAAGCCTTTGCCGCCCAGGTTTTGGCCTGTCTCAAAGCGCTGGAATCGCCCGCGTTTGAAAAAGAATCCAGATACGAGGGATATTGCGGCGCCATTGACCGAAACATCCTTAACGTCAACGGCGGGGCGATCGCCCTCGGGCATCCGGTCGGGACAACCGGCGCGCGGCTGATCCTCACCATGCTCAAGCACATGAACCGTCACAATCTCAACACCGGCCTGGTTTCGCTGTGCGTCGGCGGGGGACAGGGCGCGGCGGTGGTTTTGGAAAGATAGAAAAAGGAAGGTGAAGTAACCAGATACCAGTTGCCAGTAACCAGAATTTTCTTCTGGTAACTGGTTGCTGGTTTCTGGTTACTCATAAAACAATGTCTCTTACGTTTCGTGAAAATAACAACATCGGCTTCATCGAATTCGACCAAGAGGGTTCCAAAGTCAACCTTTTGACCACGGCCGCGCTGCAGGAATTGGATAAAATCCTGGACACGCTTGCCGGCAAATCTTCCTTAAACGCCGTGGTCATTGTCAGTAAAAAGAAGGATGTTTTCATCGCCGGGGCGGATATCAGGGAGATCGAAGGGATCACGCGGCCGGAAGACGGCGCGCGAAAATCCCGGGCCGGGCAGGACATCCTTAACAAACTCGAAGACCTGAACGTGCCGACGATCGCCCTCATCG
The DNA here is from genome assembly GCA_003522725.1 of Candidatus Omnitrophota bacterium. GTDB lineage: Bacteria > Omnitrophota > Gorgyraeia > Zapsychrales > Zapsychraceae > UBA10015. Next base: position 11,086 of record DPIG01000015.1, on the reverse strand, counting down.
ACGGGGTCGCGCTCGGGGGCGGCTGCGAACTGGCGCTCGCGTGCCAATACCGCCTGGCAACGTTCAACGAAAAAGTGCGCATCGGACTGCCTGAAGTCAACCTTGGGATATTTCCGGCGTTCGGCGGAACATACCGCCTGCCGCGGCTGATCGGCCTGCCCGACGGCCTGACCATGATCCTCACCGGAAAACCCGTGGACGCCAACAAAGCACTGCGGCTGGGGTTGGTGGACCGGCTGGCGCCACAGAATGGCCTGGACCACCATCTCAATACGTTCATCGCTGATATCCGGCAAGGCCGCGTCACTTCGGATAAATACGCGCGGCGTAAACCAAAAGGTCTTCCCGCCTTCCTCGAAACATCCATTTTTGGCCAATGGCTCATCTTCCGGCAATCCGTCGGGTCCGTCCTGAAAAATACCAAAGGATTTTATCCGGCGCCGCTCAAGGCGATCGCGACGATCAAGAAAAATTTCTACCTCGACCGAACGCGGGGCCTGGATACGGAAGCGCGTTCTTTCGGCGAGCTGGCCGTGACCGCGGTCTCGAAAAATCTTATCCATGTTTTTTACATTTCGGAACAATATCGCAAGCTTAACGTAGAAGGTATTGCGCCAAAACCTATCAAAAAATGCGGCATCCTCGGCGCCGGGGTCATGGGCGGGGGCATCGCCCAGTTGTTGAGCTACTCCAACATCCGGGTACGTTTAAAAGACATCAACTACGAGGCGCTCGCGCTCGGTCTGCGTTCAGCGGCCAAACTTTACCGGGACGCCGTTAAAAAACGCCGCATGAAACCTTACGAAGCCGTGGTCAAGATGGACAAAATTACCACAACTCTCGATTACAGCGGGTTTGCCAACACTGATATCATCATCGAGGCGGTCGTGGAGAACATGGAGGTCAAACGAAAAGTTTTCCGGGAATTAAGCGCCGCGGTTGGCCCGCGAGCAATTTTGGCGACCAACACCTCGGCGCTATCCGTTACGGAAATAGCGAAAGAAACGAAAGACCCCTCGAAGGTGATCGGCCTGCACTTTTTTAACCCCGTCCACAAAATGCCGCTTGTTGAAATAATCACCACCGCGCAAACCAGCCAGGAGACCCTGGCAACCACCGTGGCCTTCGCCAAGCGTCTGGGCAAAACGCCGATCGTCGTCAAGGATTCCTGCGGATTTCTGGTCAACCGGGTCCTGCTGGGCTACATCAACGAGGCCGGCCGCTTGCTGGAAGAAGGCCTGCCTGCCGGCAGGCAGGGACATTCCATCGTTGCCATTGACAAGATCATGACGGATTTCGGCATGCCGATGGGGCCGTTTACGTTGACCGACGAAGTCGGGCTTGACGTGGGCGGCAAGGTCCTGCACATCCTTGAGGACGGACTCGGAGAAAGGTTCAAAGCGGTGGAAACTTTTGAAAAAGTCTGCGCCCAGGGGTTCCTCGGGAAAAAATCCGGGAAGGGGTTTTACCTGTATAAGGGGAAGCGGGTCCCTAATCCGGAAATCCTGCCCGGACACTCCGGCCTCTGTTCGGACAAGACGGAAAGTTTACGGCGCATGTTGTATGTGATGATCAACGAGGCGGCGCGCTGCCTGGAAGAACAAATCGTGGACGCGCCCGGCGCCATTGACGTGGGGATGATCTTCGGCGCCGGGTTCCCGGCGTTCCGCGGCGGACTCTTGCGTTACGCCGACAGCGTCGGGATCCCTCAAATTGTCGGTGAGCTTGGCCGGCTGCGGGACAAATTCCAGGCTAAACGTTTTGAACCGGCGGCTTATCTGCTGATGCTGCGAAATGAAAAAAAGAAATTTTATCAATAGTTATCGTATCTCGTATCTCGTATTTCGTATCCCGGAAAACATTCCTCGAGATACGAGCGACGGTATACGAGATACGATTTGCCCTGGCAAATAATGCAAAGACGCCAACAACAAAACCTTATCGCCGGCATTATCGCGGCCATCGGCCTGGTCCTTGTCAGTGCCGTCGGCTGGTTTTATTTAAAACAGTTCCGGACCATCAGCTACGAAAACAGCCGCTACGGCTTCGCGCTGAAGTATCCGGCCGCGTGGTCGTTCGCGGAAAATCTGGGCGGGGCCGCGGCGGTCTTTGTCTCCCCGAAAGAACACGCCCTGGACATCTTTCAGGAGAACGTCAACGTCGTTGTCCAGGACATTTCGCGAAACCCGATGGGCCTCGCCGAATACACCGAAACGGCGATCACCCAGATGCGGGCCGTTTTCGGGACAAACCTGGAGATCCTGGATTCCTCGCCGGCGTTGATCGACGGCCGCGAAGGGCACCAGTTCGGGTTCATCGGCAAAGGCCCCGACGGAAACTTCCAGTACATGTGCCGCTGGACGATCGTCGGGACCAGCGCCTATCAAATCACCTACACCGCCATGGAATCCGGCTACCCCAAGCTTCTGCCCCAGGCCGAGCGCATGATAAGATCATTCAAAATACGGCGATGAACACCCGTCCGTTATGTCCTGTTTTCGGAGAATGCGGGGGGTGCGCGTATCAGGACATCCCTTACGAGGAAGAACTCCGCCGCAAAGAAGAGCTCGTCAAGGATCTCCTGGGGACGGCCCCGCGCATCCCCGCGGACCGTTTCGAGCCGATCGTCCCCTCGCCCAAACCTTACCACTACCGCAACCGCCTGGACCTGCAATTTGTCCGCACGCGTGACGACCGGGCGCTCATCGGGTTCGCGCCGGGATCGGGCCGCGGGATCGTCCCCGTGGAGACCTGCGCGATCGCTGAGAGACCGATCTCGGACCTTATCCCGGAGTTGCGGAAAGAGATCGCGCAAAAAGCGTCCTCGGACTACCGCCGGGCCAACATCGTTGTACGCACGGGCGATGACGCCAAAGTCCTCTGGGGCGGGATCGGCAAACGCTCCTGCCGGCTGGACCCTGACGAATATTTCCGGACGGACATTGACGGGAAGAGAATATTTTATTCCCTGGACACGTTTTTCCAGGCCAACCTTTCGATCCTGCCCAAACTCTTTGAACGTATCGGCGCGTTTGATTGCTGGCAGACAAAACCCGTCCTCTACGACCTTTACGCGGGCGTCGGCCTTTTCAGCCTGGGGCTCACCGGCAAAACACGCAAGGCCGTCCTGATCGAAGAAAGTCTGCCGTCGATCAAGCTGGCGGAGCACAATATTGTCCACAACCGTTTGACCCATATGGAGGTGATCGCCGGGCGCGTGGAAGACATCTTGCCGCCATTATTGGCGCGGGAAACTTCAGGGATTCCCAAAGTGGCCGTCATCGACCCGCCGCGCGCCGGGTTGAGCCCGCGGGCCCTTGACGCGATGGTCCATACAAAAGAATTCACGCGCCTGTTTTATCTTTCCTGCGATCCCAAAGCCCTGGCCCGCGACTTAACCGGATTCATTGAACACGGCTGGAACGTTGAGAAGATCATCCCGTTCGATTTCTTTCCAAAAACCAGGCACGTGGAGACTCTCGCGCTCCTGACCCCTTGAAGAATTTCCAATCCTGTCGTTGCATTTAGAACCGATTATATTTATACTAAAATTGTTTATCCGCCTTCGCAGAATACCACGGCTTTTTAAGCCGTGGATGAATGCGGTAAAAAGCCGTGGCGCTACGGCGGATTCCGCCGAAGTAGCATGTCGGTGGATAACCCCGACGAGTATGGCGAAATTATCGAAGAGAATTTTGCCATATCTTACGAGTCGGGGTAAACCGGGTACCACGGGCTTTAGCCCGTGGGGCTCCATATAAATTCCGCGTACTTATCCTGGAGAAAAAAATGAAAAAGATGTTATTCGCCGGCATTCTCCTGCTGTTGAATGTCCTGACAGCGGCGGCCCAAACCGGACCTGTGCCCGATTATGAGGTCACCAAAATCATCGAACAGACCCTCGCGGACATCAAAGACGCCCTTAAAGAGATCAAGCCGCAATTCCCGCAGTTGGCCAATATGGATTACGCCGCCGCCATCACCAGAAACCCTTCCGGAGAAGAAGGGACCATCCGCTTTGAGTACACCAGGGGATTTGTGCAAGGCAGTTATATCCCCAAAGACGCGGCCAGCATATTTGTGGAAATAAAATATCCCGCGGCCCTGGAAGATGTCCGGGCGCGCGAACAGGAAGGCAAACTTTTTATGCTGGGCAACGGCAATGCCTGTGTTTACTGGAAATCGGTCAGGGCCGAGGACAGCGAGCAGGGACAAGCTTTTAAGAATAAAGTCGATGAGATCATCGTGTTAAAATTACTGGCCATGCAAATAAAATTAAGATGAACGCGGCCCTGCTGCTCGCCTTGACTTTAATTTTTAATGCCGTTACGGTTGCCGCCGACCCGGCCCTGTCATCGTCGGATGAAAAAAACTACCAGACCATGCAAAAAGCCCTTTATGGCATCCTCGGGTCTCTTCAGGAAGCCAGGGAGGAATTTCCGCAACTTGCCGGGATCGACAGCGCGACGATCAAGATGGACGGGCTCCGGGACGCGGGAAGGATCCGCCTGGATTACGAAAAGGGGGTCCTTAAAGAAGACATGGCCGGGCCGACGTTTGCCGAGGGTGGATGCGATATCGTTGTCCAGATAGAATACCCGGCAACCCAGGCCGATATCGAGATGCGTCCGCGGTTAAATGGAATTCTGTTTTCTTTAGACGATGAAAAATCCTACGCGGTCTGGTCCTTGGTGAGGGTGGAGGAGAATGAAGGGGGAAAGGCGTTTAAAGCCCGGGCCAATACAATCATCAGCTACCATTTGAGGCTGATGCATGCGAAACTTAAAGGCATCATAAAATAGAAAGGTGAGCGCGGATGAGTCTTTACGATAAAAATATCGGCGCGGAAAAAAAAGCTTCACTGGAATTCGCCGAGCAGTCGCGCGAGACGGAATGGAAATATCCCAGTTTCGCCTTGCGGATGTTCCATGGACGCGTGGATTGGCGCTTGATCCATCCCTTCCCCGTCCAGTCCGCCGAAGACAAACGCGAGGGTGACGCCTTCCTCCAAAAACTCGAAACATTCCTCAAAGACAACCTCGACCCCAACGCCGTTGACCAAACCGGCATCATCCCCGAGAATGTCATCAAAGGCCTGGCCGGCCTGGGGGCCTTCGCCATCAAGATCCCGGAAAAATACGGGGGGCTCGGGATGAGCCAGGTCAATTACAACCGCGCCATTCATCTGGTGGCCAGCTACTGCGGCTCAACGGCCGTGCTGCTTTCCGCGCACCAGAGTATCGGCGTCCCGCAACCCTTGAAATTATTCGGCACCGAAGAACAAAAGGCCAAATATCTGCCGATGTTCGCCAAGGGGGCCATCTCGGCGTTCGCGTTGACCGAGGTCCAGGCGGGATCAGATCCCCGCCGGATGACAACGACCGCCACGCCGACCGAGGATGGAAAACATTTTCTCATCAACGGCGAAAAACTCTGGTGCACCAACGGGAACATCGCCCAGGTGATCGTCGTGATGGCGGTCACGCCGCCTAAAATTGTCAACGGAAAAGAACATAAGCAAATCACCGCATTTATCGTGGAGACCAATACGCCCGGGTTTGAGGTCGTCCACCGCTGCATGTTCATGGGCCTGCACGGCATCCAGAACGGAATTTTGCGGTTCAGCAACGTCAAAGTCCCGCGGGAAAATATCATCCTGGGAGAAGGGGAAGGGCTCAAACTGGCCTTGATGACCCTTAATACCGGGCGGCTCACCCTCCCGGCGGCCTCCACGGGCATCGCCAAATGGTGCCTGCGGGTCGCGCGGCAGTGGTCCAAAGAACGCCGGCAGTGGGGGGCCAGCATCGGGGAACATGAAAGCATCGCGTTGAAACTTGGATATATCACCGGCCACACCTTCGCCATGGACGCGGTCACCTGGCTCACGTCCGCCATGGCCGACGACAAGAACAAGGACATCCGGCTGGAGGCGGCCATCGCCAAATATTTTTGTACCCATCACAGTTGGCGGATCGCCGACGAAACTCTGCAGATCCGCGGCGGGCAGGGCTACGAAACACAAGCGTCGCTCAAAGCCAGAGGCCAACACGACTGGCCGGTCGAACGCGTTTTGCGCGACGTGCGCATCAACACGATCATCGAGGGCACCTCCGAGATCATGCATCTGTTTATCGCCCGCGAGGCGCTGGACCCGCATCTGGACAAGATCAAGGCGCTCTTGAGCCCCAAAACATCCGCCGCCCAAAAACTGACCGCGGCCCTACGCGCTTTAAAATATTATTCTCTCTGGTATCCGCGGACCTGGATGCCCTTCGAAATACGCCTGCCGGAGATGGACGCGCGGCTCAAACCTTACAGCATTTATATCCAGCACACCAGCCGGCGCTTGGCCCGGATGATCTTTCACGCGATGCTTCAGCACCAAAAAAAACTGGAAGCTAAACAGGCCATTTTAAACCGTATCGTGGATACCGGCGTTGAATTGTTCGTGATGGCGTCCTGCTGCGCCTATGCCGACTATCTCCTGAAGAGCGAACCGCGACAGACAAACGCCTTTGATCTCGCCGACCTGTACTGCCGCACGGCCAAAGAACGGACCGAGAACCTCTTGCGGGACCAACACAACAACCATGACCGCCAGACGCTGCGCGTCGCGAAAAAACTCCTGGCGGACGAATACGAGTGGCTGGAGAACGACATCATCAAACAAGCATGAAAGGTCTTCTGTCCCTGTCCGATGAAACCAAGCCGTAAAATTATCGTGATGTCCATGATCCCCCTGGTCGGGCTATTTTTATTCCTGGCCTATATCATCGCGGGACAGATCGACATCGTGCGCCGGACGGTTTCCCTGCGGCAATTATGTGAATTCGCCATCAAGACAGGCGCCTTGGTGCATGAATTACAAGCCGAGAGGGGAAAAACCGTCGGTTTCGTGGCGGGAAAAAGCGATGTCCTCCGCCCGGAACTGAAAGAGCAGAGAGATAAAACGGATACGGCGGCCGGCGAAATGACGGATTACCTGTCCCAACACAAGAAAGCGATTGCCGACGCTGAATTGACCAGGGCCCTCACCGCCGCGTGGAAGGACATAGCCGGCCTCGAAGACGTAAGACAGTCGGCTGATACCGCGGAATTTTCCGCGCCACAAACCGTTGAATACTACTCGCGGCTGAACAATTCCCTCCTGCGGGTCATTTCCCGTATCCCGCCGTTGATGACAAAAAGCGAATTCTTTCCCTCCCTGACCGCTTATCTGAACCTGCTCTACGTTAAGGAAAACGCCGGCGTGGAACGGGCGGCGCTCTACGGCCTTTTTATCAAAGGCGCCTCCGACCCCTGGAGTCTCGGGACAGCCCGGGCGGCGGCATCCGCCCAGGACATCTTCCTGGAAAACTTCTTGTCCTACGCGTCCCCCGGCCAAAAAGATTATTACTCCCGCGAAATGCGAAAACCGTTTATGGACGAAATCAGGAAGATGCGGGACCTCGCCTTTAAAAACGCGCAAGGGCCGTGGGACGTGGACCCTTCGCTCTGGTTCCAGATGACCACGGAGAAAATCGACGACCTCGAAAAAATCGGGGACCATATCGCTCGGGACATGATAACGCGTTCGGAGGGTGCGGGGGAAAGGGTCCAGTCCGCCATTTTGAACCTTGTCGCGATGGTGGCCGCGGGCATCATGACCTTCGTTATTTTTCTCCTGGCATCCCGGTCCAGGTTACTGCGGAGATGCCTGATCTTCCTTGGATGCGGGCTTTTTTCCGGCATGACGATCCATGCCGCCGCCGAATATCTCGAAGTCGCGGGGTTGATCTCCACCGAGACCCTTATCGCGCTGATGCCGGTTCTAGTCACGGTCGGTTCGGTCTTTATAATCGCCGCCGGGGTCTGCTCGCTCCGGAACGTTACCGCCCCCTTAAAAACCGCGATGAACCGCATAAAAGAATTCTCGCCCCAGGGCCCGCCTTTTAACATCGGGCCGGAACTCCTGGGACTAAAAAACGAGATCGGAGATTTCGCGCGGAGTTTTAACGCGCTGGTTAAAGACCTCAAGGGAACGACCGTCTCCAAAAGCTACTTTGAAAGCATCCTCACAACCTCGAGCGACGCCTTTGTCTCCATCGATGAGAACGGCTCCATCGTGGAATGGAACCCCGCGGCGCAGCGCATATTCGGATGGCCCCGCGGGGAGGCCGCCGGGAAAAGCCTCGCGGAAACGATCATCCCCGCGCGATACCGCGCGGGCCACGCGGCAGGGATGAAACATTTCCTTGCCACCGGCGAAAGCAAGGTGATCGGAAAGACCCTGGAACTTTCCGCGCTGCACCGTGACGGCCGTGAGTTCCCCGTCGAGATCACCATCTGGCGCACGCGCATCGATGAAAAACACCAATTCAACGCTTTTATCCGCGACGTCACCCAGCGCAAAATGAAAGAGGAGGAGTTGAACAACGCGCATAAAGAACTCACGGAACGGGAGAAGGCCCTGCGCCAAACATTCCAGGACCTCAGCACCACCCATGATGCGCTCAAAACCACGCAAAACCAGCTTGTGCAGTCGGAAAAACTGGCCTCCATCGGTCATCTGGCCGCCGGGGTGGCGCATGAGATCAACAACCCGGTTGGGTTCATCAACAATAACATGGAAATACTGGAACAATACATCGCCGATTATGCCAAAGTCCTGAAAATGACGGACCAGCTCAGGGAAAGTGTTATCCAGGGGAATTTGGCGGAAGCAAAAACCCTCGCTGAGGAAATTACCAAAACGAAAAAAGAAATTAACCTGGATTATATCGTCAGCGACACTCCAAAATTGCTGGAGCACAACCGCAAAGGGATCGAGCGCGTCCAGAAGATCGTGATGGATTTACGCACCTTCGCGCGGGAAGACAAAAATGTGACGGAGCGTGTAAAAATCGAGGATGTTATCGAAGGTGTCCTTAGTATCGTCCACAGCGAGATCAAATACAAGGCCAGACTGGAAAAGGATTACGGCGACACGCCGCTCATCGAATGCAACTCCCAGCGGCTGGGACAAGTGTTCATCAACCTGATCATCAACGCCCTGCACGCTATTGAGGGGACGGGGACCATCGCGATCAAAACCTATACTCAGGACGAATTCGTGCGCGTCGACGTGCGCGATACCGGCAAGGGGATCCCCCCGGAAATCTTGAATAAAATATTCGATCCGTTCTTTACGACAAAACCCACCGGCCAGGGGACGGGGCTGGGGTTGAGCGTCAGCTACGAGATCGTCAAGAAACACGGCGGCGACATCAAGGTACGATCCCTGCCGGGTGCCGGCGCGACGTTTACCGTCATGCTGCCTCTAAACCGGCAAAAGGAAGCAATCCCGTGAACAAAAAAATCAGACATTGTTTGGAGCATCCCCGATGAATCAAGTCACCTTTAACATCATCGCCATGGTCATCGCCATCACGGTAACCGCCCTGAATTTCGCCCTGGCGTTTAAATTCAAATTACTGCGTCGGGGGATGCTTCTTATCTCCTTCGGACTTTTGATCGGGATCATGACCCACTCGATCGTCGAGTTCCTCGAATCGATCAATCTCATGTCGCTCGATTTCCTGGTCATGCTTATGCCTGTCCTGGTGGCCACCGGTTCGGGACTGATCATCGCGGGAGGCGTTGTTGTCTCGCGCGATGTCATCTCCCCGCTCGACACAATAATGCGAGACATGCGCGGATTCTCCTCCCTGGAATTGTCCTTTCGCGTTACCCCCGAAACTGCAAAATTAAACAATGAGATTGGAGCCCTCGCGCGGAACCTTCAGGGATTGATCGAAAACCTTCAGAGGACGACCGTCTCGAAAATACACTTTGAAAGCATTATCGCGACCGCGAATGACGCCTTCGTCTCCATCGACGAGAACGGCACCATTATCGAATGGAACCCCGCGGCGGAACGCGCCTTCGGATGGTCCCGGCAGGAGGCCATGGGAAAACCGATGGCACAGACGATTATCCCCCTTCAATACCGTGAAGCCCATCTTAAAGGGCTAAGCCGTTTTATCGGGACAGGGGAGGGGCCGGTCATCGGAAAGACGCTTGACCTGAGCGCCTTGCACCGCGACGGACGCGAGTTTCCCGCTGAGATTACGATCTGGGCCGTGCGCCGCGATAAAAAGTATCAATTTAACGCCTTCATCCGTGACATCACGGAACGCAAAAAGGCGCACGAAGCGCTGGCCGAACGGGAAAAAGCCCTGCGCCAAAGTCTTGCTGAACTCAACAGCGCCCATGAAAAAATCAAAACCACGCAAAACCAGCTTGTGCAGTCGGAAAAACTGGCGTCCATCGGGCAGTTAGCGGCCGGGGTGGCGCACGAGATCAACAACCCCGTGGGATTTATCAGCAACAACATGGAGATACTCCGCCAATATGTTGCCGATTACATCAAGGTCCTGGGGATGGGGGACCGGGTCAAAGAAAGCCTGATACGGGATGACCTGCCGGGGGCAAAAGCGGCCGCCGGCGAAATGGTAAAAATGGAAAAAGAGATGGACCTGGAGTATATCATCAACGACAGCCGCGCCCTCTTGCAGCACAACATCAGGGGTATCGAGCGCATCCAGAAGATCGTGATGGACCTGCGCACCTTCGCCCGCGACGGCCAGGATGAGATCGAGCATGCCAGGATCGAGGATGTTATCGAAAGCATCCTGGGCATCATGGGCAACGAGATCAAATATAAAGCCAGGATCGAGAAGGACTATGGCGAGACGCCGCCGGTGCCGTGCAACCCCCAGAGGATGGGACAGGTTTTCCTCAACCTGATCGTCAACGCCCTGCAGGCCCTGCCTGACCATGCCTCGCCGGCAGGCGGGCGGCAGGCAGGCATCGAGGGGATGGGCACCATCGCGATCAAAACGTACCGGCAGGGAGAATTCGTCTGTGGCGATGTGAGTGACACGGGCAAAGGCATCGAGGAAAAAAATTTAAGTAAAATATTCGACCCGTTCTTTACCACCAAAACCGTAGGCCAGGGGACGGGTCTGGGCTTGAGCGTCAGTTATGAGATCGTCAAAAAGCACGGCGGAGATATAAAGGTAAAATCAAAAATCGGGAGCGGCACAACGTTTACCGTCATGCTGCC